>NZ_CP081903.1:3797710-4111513 GCF_020091405.1 Bacteroides cellulosilyticus | reverse complement strand
CAATGTAAATAATCCATCTACCGACAGGTCCCAGACCTAAATTCCGGCCATCCAAATTTTCTTTCTTTTCCATAACTTTGTTGTTTTTGAGTTAGTCGCTTCAAAACTACGGAATCTATTTAGAAAAACAATCCTATTTGTACAGAAATATTTTCCTTATTTGAATTAAAAAGATTTTTAGAAGCATTTTCATATCCCGCCGTCAATCGGGCAAACCAAGTAAAAGAAGCTGTATGAGTATAAGTTAGAGATAAATGTAATGCCCATCTGGGCTCTGTTAAGTAATTGTACTCCTGTTCTAACCGATTCATATTCTGCCATAATTTGATTGCGGGCGTATTCTGTCCTGATTGCAGCTGTTTTTCAGCTATCATAGTTCCACCTCCTTTACCATACTCTGCCCCAATAGCTAAATCAATTCGGGCATTAGACAATAAGAAATTCCGAGTAAATGTAGAATATGCAGTAAAACGGCGTACAGTTTGCGTATATTCAGCCGGATAAAAAAACAATTGACTTTTTGTCTGCTTAAAGTCAATTCCCGAAACGATAGAATAACGACTATTCCACTCATTATAAAGTCGATAGTAACCATAAGTCAACCCATATTCATTAATACGGGCAGTAGAACGGAGAACCTTCCCCGAAGAATGCCATGTACCCATGTTCTCTTCCTGCTGCTGCAAAAGATCATAACTATCCGACTTGTCAAACAAAACTTTACAACTCCATTCGTGTCGATTCAACGAAGAAACTAATGAACCTACACCTTTATAATCCAGTTTCCAGCCATCTGTTTCACCTTCTTTCTTGTTTTGTATACGGTCACTTACTGTATTTTGTCTAACAAGGCTCCCTCCTATCTGTTGAAATAGCCGGAAGCGTCCATAAACTCCCTCTTCTTGTAAGAATCCTCCGAATTCCTGTGCAGAATAATACCATTTTATGTTTTCCCCTTTAGGCAAAGTTTTAAAGTACCCTAACGGATAAGAAACTAAGAAAGGATATGTCGTATGAGTACCTATATTCTGATAATCCACCGTTTCTTTACGATTGCCATAGAATATGGAAGCACCCAAACGATGACTTCCACACTCATAACCAACTCCGGGAGTTATTTTCCACTCCATCCACTGGTTTTCATTCCGGGGATCTGTATCCTTGGCATTCAGGTCAACTAAATAATCAAACCTCGAACCAATCAGCCAACGCGAAGAAACGGGTAATGAAAATGCACCGGACAGTTGGTATTGTTCCGAACGTTGATCGCCACTCACTGAGTCACAAAGATTTATTCCACGCCAGCAGTCACCGGTCATCCCATTCCAGTTCACCTCTTGCTTCCGGTTATTCACATATCCTATTTTTCCATATAAAGAGACATTACCTATAGTCTGGTAGGATTCACCAAACACCGTATACTTATTGGATGAAGCCGGCAAACTGACATTACCAAAGTTTCCATCTTCAAACCTATACCCCACTTCCGCCACAGAGAACGAGCGGAAACGATTGAATGACATTCCTACCGGATTAGCTCCTGTCAGCCAATTATTCTGCTGATAAACCTCTTGCATAGAATAGATATGCAATGAATCAGACTGTGCATATACGGGAATCGCCGACAGAAGCCATAAAATAAATAATGTACTCCGCATAGTTGCTTGCTTATTTTTTCAAAGACGGTTCGGATACGACAAAGTCCTCTGCCGCATTATTCGTATCCTGATAAATGAAGTGCCCGTTAGTTGATGCTGCACTTTTACGTATCAACGATTTCCCTGAATAATCTCCTTCCGGAATATACACAGGTTCATGGTTCAGTTCATCAGGCACACGCTTATTGGCAAGCTTGGCTTCATTTTCCACACACTCCACACAATCAATCACCCACTCTTTCGGAATCATCAAATAAAATTTAGTCTTATTAGAAGCTTGGGGCCTGTTTTCCCTGTTCAATGGATTATTTACATATTCCTTTGCACTAACGCCTTCAAATCCAAATATCATGAATGTGGGTCCAACCACCGGAAATGAATACATCCATGCAGTCGGGTTAAGGTTTAAAAGCAGATTTAATGGTTTCACACCGGGTGCTATGTTCTGTTTGCTCAGGCTTACATGCCAGAATCCCCAGTCAACTTTAGATAAGTCAACCGAATTGGCATGTTGATATTCGCCTCCGGTATGATCTACAGCATTCGTTGCAATGGTAGTTTCCGCTCCGGGCAATAAAGGATACTCCTTACCGCTACCCGGAAATTGCCAGGTCATATCAGCAACCGGAATCCGTTTCATATCCGTATATTTCACCCAGGGAGACACAATACCCGGCATCGGATCCACCAAAGCCAAACACAATCCATCCAGATATACAGTCTCATCAGAGTTATTATAGAGTGTAATATACTGGTCAGCCTGATAATCGGCTCCCAACTCTCCTTTACAGCCCACATAATAAATCTCTTTAATGACCAATGCATTTATTTTAGAGCGCGCCAGTTGCAACTGAACTTTCATCACTTCTTCACCCTGTTCGGGCAATAACGACAAAGATTCCAATCTTCCACTGAAAATAATTCCGGAAGCAGATTGATAATGTACGGCAACTGTATAATATCCATATTCCACATTAAACAAAGCTACTCCATCAGAAGAACATGAAGAGGTATAAACCGTACCTTGATCCTTATTTGTCAATACCACCTCCATCTCTTCGAAAGGCAAGGTCACTTCATCCGTAGGAGAAAGTAGTTGGACACTCACTGAACATGAAGAACGATTCTCATCCCCGGTACAAGCACAGAAGAATAACACGAAGAAAAACAATACATAATATTTCATTCTCTTTCAATATCTTAAGTTCAATACAAATACTAACTTTAAAAACGGATACTAATTTCCGCACCATAATATAAATCCGGATTCACAACTGCATATTTCTGTATGCTCTGCCGATATCGTTTCGGATTGGATTGCAGCAGGTTATTAGCACAAAAAGCAACCGAAACATGACGTCCTATCTCTTTAGTAACCCGAAGATTCAATAAGAAATAAGGTTTATACGAGTCCTTCAGAAAAGCGGTAGTTGTATTCGCCCTGATCACTAAATCAGCAAAACGTTCATCCGTCGCCATGTCCGGCGTGAAAGGATGTCGGTTTCCCTCTCCGTCTATATAATAAACCGGATTCAGGCACTTCTGATTATTACTATCCGTGTACACAGGATTATTAAACCGGCTCTCCATTCCCCGCTGTTGTTTATCCATCCACACCGCCTGAAGCGTTAGGCTTGTGATCAAACCGATTCTGGGAATTTGAGTAACACACTGAAACCGGCTATTCAATTGTTGCCAGATTTGAGTATTCGCAACAGAAGACCCTGTTTCATAAATACCTACATAAGGGTAAGCTTTTCCATTCACTTCTATCTGGGGATGCAAGGCAGAAAGTGCCGTATTCTTTTCGCATACATCCAGATATCCGCCACTTATGTAAAATGAAGAACGCAGCGTCTTTGAATGAATCGGACCAATGGTATACTCAACACCTTGTTTCTCCTGTTCTATACCATTCTGGGGTGATAAATAGGTAGCAAACGTAGTATTCAAAGTATATGGAAGAAGTTCACCATCATTCATGACACCCTCATCCGTCAATTCCGGTTGTTCTCCTTTACTGATCAAAGGGGAATAGCGGCGATAGGAAAAAGGTTCGGCAAGTTGGGATGTACAATAGCCATTTTTGAGATGTTCCTTAAACCATACCACATCCGCAGTAACACCTCCTATCCGGAAATTCACCCCTATTTCAAACTTCTGATTAACAGGCAAACGCAAATTGGAGTTAAAATTACGGTCAGTTACAAATGTATGCATGACGGTCAGACGCTGATTATTCTCAGCATCATTGTACGTAAAGCAATTCATATCCGTATACGATTTATCGGGATACAAATAAGCAAGTACAGGCATCTTATGCATCAATCCCCACCCCAGACGTACACTGAAACAACTTAGAAAAGCATCATCCGTCCTATCAATAAATATCTGGGAAAGATTGATACGCGGATCAACAGAAGAGTTACGTTGTAGACGCTTAGTCGGCAACTGAGTAAAACGTACTCCCGCCTGCACTTCGGTCCGCATCTTCCCATAACGGAGAATAAAGTGATTTTCAGCAAAAGCAGAATACTTATATAATAAAGGTATATCCCGATAAGACCTTGTGCGCACTCTGAGCATTTCCAAAGGAGGACGAAGAGGATCGAAACTGATTCCTTTTCCACGATTCCCTTCCACTTCAGCATGAAGTCCCAGTTGAAAATGGTTACTGATGTTCTCACCCATCGTTTTTCTATGATTGGCAGTCAACGATACATCCCCGCTCAATGGCTTGCCTTCAACGGATAACTGAGAGAAATAATGGGGAGGCAGGAACACTCCGGCATGTTCACCTGCCTGTGCGGTATAGGTAGTAACTTGCTGCGTTCCCGAATAATATGTACTGAATTCATTCTTCTGGCTTCCATACGTAAATCCCAGCTGATATTCAAGATTGGAAATCCAGGAACGATTCAATTTCCACTGTCCGTTAGCAGAAAAGGATATGTTTTGATCCAGGTATTTCCGAAATTCACCATCCACCGTACTCTGCCCTCTTTTATCATTGTCCTTCATCCAATAACCACGCATATTAAGACGCAAAGTAGCCGACCGGAAATCCTTCGCATAAGCCGCTTGGATTCCAAATCTTTGAAAAGATTCTTCAAAGACTTGAGGCGATTGATTTGAAAGTGCATAATCAGCTCCTAAATAGAGAGTTCCCCCATTATTACTGACCGCAATGCCCTTCCCCACAGAAGCAAGTTTCTCCGTAGCTGTCAGACGAATACCGATAGTAAGAGGTTGTATCCCGGCTTTCGACTTAACCAGAACAACACCACTGGTCACATCTCCATAACGTGCCGAAGGAACACCACGTATCACCTCGACCAACTCCACAGAAGATGGAGACAAAGAACGCACGTCGAAACCGGATAACACCGTGCTATTAAAGAGGCTTCCCCTACCTTCAAGTCCCATTTGCTGCATATTGGCATTATTATTCATGCGGAGTCCATCCACCACTATGGCTGTCCCTAAAGCATTAGTCGCATTTTCATAAGTTGCACTGCGGATGGTAAAGGCAGCCGGAGCATTCAGATCCGGATTGCGTACAAGAACACCGGGTAGTAATTGAGATAAGACAGAAAGGTCAGTAGCCTGTATATGACGAATAGCATCCTGCCCAATGACAGAACGGGTTCCCGGAGCATCTGATTGAGTAGCAGTTACAATCACCTCCTGTAACCGGATGTTGCGAAGAGTATCTATAGCCTGTATTTCAGTCTGTCCATATACCGCCAGCGAACAAACCAAAAAAGCAATTAATGTATAGCCCCTGTAACAATTATTCATTTGTACAACCCAAGATGGTAATTTACATACCTAACGAGCGTTATATAGTAACCCTCAGATTAGGGGGCAAAGGAAACAATTTTCCACCAACATTTCATTACCAAACTTAAAAAAAATACAGAATAAAATCACTCTTTTCGGACTTTTGTGTGTACATTTGCAAGCAACAGAACAACAATATCATGCCATTTTTCATATTAAAGACATTACTTTTTTGTGCTTTTCTGCTGACTTGGGTTGTACTAGGTCTTGCTTCTATCTCTCTAATTTGGAGAAACAAGCATAAAAAGGATTTGGCCATATTATTAGCACCAATCCTACTAATATACTGGGGACTAACGTCATATAGCACATGGTACGAAAATTTCTTTCTGCTTCAGAGAACATCCCTCCTACCTACCCTATACTGTTGGGGACTGACTTTCCTCCCGCCTTTACTCTATTTCTTTATCCGCTTCCGTATTACCGGAATATTTCCCCAAAAGTCACAATGGTGGAAACATTTGTTACCTTCGATACTATTGTCGTGTTGTTACATACTGATGTCAGTTTTAAGTCCGGTGACAGATCGCTTAACTTACAGTTGGGCTGAAATTCTATCATCGTCCCCGGCTTGGTGGACACTTTTCCGTTTAACGTGTATAATAACAGGAATCACACAGACTTTCATTTACGTGTTACTTTTGCGAAATATGAATGAAACAGACTGTATATCCCTAAAATCAGCTCCCGATATTCAAAGAAAAAGCATCCTAATATCAGGATTCTTCTTCATGTTCTTATTGAATATGCTCACTTCTTCATATACCTGTAATATTTTATACAACCTTTATATTGCCGTATTAGGTGGATATATCTTTTATAATTCCCTCTTACACCAAGTCATAAAGCAAAAGCTCAAGTTACGTGTTTACCAGGAAACATTGTCCCCGCTCCCAGTGAATAACCTAAATCAACAACAAGAAAGCAAATCAGAAAAAGATGTCGTAGAAAAAGAGGTGCTCATAAATGGCAAGAAGAACTCCAAAGTATACTTGACTCCTCAAAAAATCAATGAAATAAACCAACTGTTACAAACACCGGAATTCATTTATGATCAAAAAATAAAATTGGAGCAGTTTGCTCAAAGAGTGGCAGTCAATTCCACCTATTTAAATAGATATTTCAATCAAGAATATGGATGTAGTTTTCTTCAATACCTTACGTCACTTCGCATTGAACAAGCAGAAATGCTTCTAAGAGACTCGAATGCAGAAATAGGAGACATCTGTTATAATACAGGTTTCAACAGTCCTTCTGCATTTCACAAAGCTTTTAAAACCCGATATGGTTGCTCTCCCTCGGAATGGAGAAGAAGATGTCTCACTGAAAAGTTGGATGCAGCCGTTCAATAAAAAAATGGTCCTCTGTTTGCTTTCTAATCACTATTGAAGCTTTTACCGCAAAACACATGGGCTGAATCCTGTTTAGCACACACTTCATATCATCAAAAAAAGGCTGAAATCGTAAAAACAGGAAGACTAATCTCAAGCTGTTCCACTGTATTTCAAGCACTTATAATTATTATTTTAGTTTACTGATTTTAGTACTTAGATTTCCCGGCTTCCAGCTATTTTTGCCTGTGTTCATTTGCAGTTTCTCTTCAAATTACAAATAATATAAACTGCCGGATAATCGTTATGAAGCACTAACGGTCACTCAAGGCAGAAACAATTAAAAGCAGGCTGAAAATCAATATATGATAATCAACAAATACAATATTAATATTAATTTTTATTCTTATGAAAAATGAAAAAATAGACATGAGTAGGGAATCGGATACTTTCCGTGTCTCTCAAGATGGAGTGTACATTATCACAGGTACCAATTCGAGACATGGTATCACAGTGTCTGCAGGAATAAATGCGACAATTGTTCTACAAAATGCCAACTTATGTGATCCGGGAAACATGGGCGTTGCATTTCATATTGCGGAAAACTGTCATATCACGGTAGTTCTTGAAGGAAACAACATACTACACAGTGGTCGTGAAATGGCTGCAATTCAATCAAGAAAGAACTCCGTCCTGATCATTAAAGGCGATGGAAAATTAGTTGCATACGGTGGAGAAGGTGCCGCCGGTATAGGATGTGGATATGCTACCGAATGTGGTGACATTATTATCGTAAGTGGAATCATAGAAGCCTATGCGGGTTATCAGCACGAAACCTCCTGGCGTGCGGGATCTGCAGGAATAGGCGGTGCCGGTCAATATGCAGGTCGAAAAAGTAAATGTGGAAACATAACAATCGCAGGAGGAAAAATCATAGCTAAATGTGACAAAGGAAATTGGGATATTGGCCCGGGCGATGAAGGAACTTGTGGCAGTGTAAAAGTAGATAAGAATGTAATAGCTCCCGGAGTACGTGTATATGATTCTGCTGCTCCGGAACCAACCCATACTCCAGATCCGACGCCGGCTCCTACTCCAAATCCGGCACCAGCCCCTACCCCTCATTTCGGTACAGAACAATATGGAGATTTGAAACATATACCTATACCCAATGCAGGATTAGTCATTCTCAGCCCATTTTTTCCAAAGCTTTTCATGAGGCTTGGTATGTTAAGCCAAGACTACAGAAGTTTCAATAGTAACGAATCAAAAGTACGAGCTATATTCATTTTACAACGCCTTATAACAAATGAAGACAGGGAGTATAATGAAAAAGAACTGTTCCTCAATCGTTTATTAGTAAATTATTTCTCCGACGAACCACTTCCCAGAAGACTGGAACTGAATCAAGATGAACTTAACACAATAGATTCTTTATTAGAAATAGCAAAAATGAGCTGGTCAAAAATGAGGAGCACTTCAATGAGAGCCTTCCAAGAAGCATTTTTAAGTAGAAACGGATCTATAGAAAAAACTGAAAGGGAATGGACTCTAACTGTAGAGGAACGTGCATACGATATATTATTGGATAGCATTCCCTGGTCATACAAACTCATGCGGTTACCGTGGATGGACAATATGCTCAGGGTTAACTGGAGATAAAATCCGACTCTGATAACAGTTCAAGAATTCACTTTTACATTTAATAATCAGTATAGAAGATAAAAGCCTTCTATACTGATTAAACATTTTATGCAATTGTTATTGAAGAATCCAAATAAACATCCTGAATGGTATTCAACAATTGAATCCCCTCTTCCATTGGCTTTTGGAATGCTTTCCGTCCGCTAATCAATCCCATTCCACCGGCACGTTTATTGATAACCGCTGTAACAACAGCATCACGCAAATCCGATTCTCCGTGAGATTCACCACCGGAATTTATCAAACCGACACGCCCCATATAGCCATTAGCAACCTGGTAGCGACAAAGATCGATAGGATGTGAAGTTGCGAGTTCAGAATACATTCTTTCATCCGTTTTACCAAAGTGAATAGCTGTGAATCCGCCATTATTGGAAGGAAGTTTTTGCTTTACAATATCAGCCTTGATGGTCACTCCTATGTGGTTGGCCTGTCCGGTAAGGTCGGCTGCCGCATGATAATCTGTGCCGTCCTTCTTAAAATCATTGTTTCTGAGATAACACCAGAGAATGGTTGCCATACCTAACTCATGAGCATATTCAAAAGCTTGTGATATCTCAATAATCTGACGGCGACTTTGCTCCGAACCGAAATAGATAGTAGCGCCAACAGCTACCGCACCCATATTCCATGCTTCTTTTACGGTTCCGAACATCACCTGATCGTAAGAATTTGGATAAGTCAGCAATTCGTTATGGTTCAGTTTTACTACGAAAGGTATTTTATGGGCATATTTACGGGCAACAGCCCCTAATATGCCAAATGTGGATGCAACTGCATTACAGCCTCCTTCGATTGCCAGTTTCACTATATTTTCAGGATCAAAATAGATCGGATTCGGAGCGAATGATGCTCCGGCTGTATGTTCTATATCCTGGTCGACCGGCAGAATGGACACATACCCGGTATTCGCAAGGCGTCCATGTCCGTACAAAGCCTGCAAGCTATTAAGGGTACGTACATTTCTGTCAGAGTCCACCCAGATTTTATCAATCACATCAGGTCCAGGAACATGAATTAATTTCTTATCTATTGTTTTACACGTATGGTTCAGGTAATATTCTGCCTGCTGTCCCAACAAATCAACTGTTTTACTCATAATATATTCGTTTTTAATTTAGAATCATACTAAATAAACAGTTTTCCTTGTCGATTGTTTTATCGCGAAGCAGAAAAACGATTGCTTCTCTCAGAGCAAGTCAGCATCCGAATGATCATCTATGAAACCGCCCTTTTTCTTTTACCAATACCACTTTCAGTTGTGGATCAGCCAACATCTCACGTCCGACAGAAGACAACAAGAACTGCAACTGGCTACTCCTGTGTTTCCAGGTCAGTAAATCTATGGAACGGTTCAAACCTTCTTTTATTTCAGTATACCAATATCCCGGAAATGAGATAGCGCTAACCACCTCTTTATCAGCAATTTCCTGTAATTCTTCGATGCAATCATCCACTTCTTCTTCACTCAAATCATCCGGTTCATCATAAGTTACATAATACGAAGTATAATAACCGTCTTGAGTGAAAGCTTCCAAAGCTTTCCAATCTTTGCCCTCTATAATCAAACGGTCTTTTGCAATCCGGAAATATTCCGTCATCTCATTCATTCTTTCTAGTGCTACATGTTTATTTCCAGCGGTCAGGTTCTTTATATCCAGCCACATTTTTCCTTCATGATCTTTCATATAAGAAAAATAGGAACCCAAACTCAGATTAAAACTTGTATCTACATCATGCGTTACATCAAATACACGGTCTTTCCGAAAGACGAGATCAACCTCTACATTCGGATATCGCTCCTGTTTCTCGTACAATTTTTCCAAAGAATTGCAACGATGAAGCCATATTTTCTCCGGATAACGACCTATATCCCGGAGCCCCATGAAAAGAAGACACATAAACACGGATGCTAATCCTGCTATAAGATTAATTTTCTTCATAATCAGTTTCTATAAAAAGCTATTCCAAATAATTTTTTATATCCCTGCTTTCGATAATGACATTGCCTGTTTGCTTATTGCAAATATATAATTTTGAAAAAACAAAAGAAACTAAAATAGATGAATTACCATTTTTTCTCTATGAATCGACATTCTTTTTAACTAAGTATAACCGGACGATTAGAAAAATATTAGCCATTTTATAAAGATAACTAGGTAAAAGAGATACAACTAATTAAATAAATGGTTTCTTTTGTATAAAAAATCCCCCCTGTAAAGTGGAAAGCGACAAGGAGAATACACTTTAACAATAAAGATACTATGATTCAAGACCATAATTTGGCGCTACATTTTGAAACAATATTCAAAACTCACTATTCGTCAGTGAAACATTTCATCTTCTTCCTTCTGAAATCAGAGCAAGACGCCGAAGACTTGGCACAAGATGTTTTCACTCGGTTGTGGAGTAAGCCCGAAATATGGAGTAACCAAGAAGAAAGCAATGGATACATTTTCACAACAGCCCGCAACGTGACACTTAACTTCATCAAACATAAAAAGTTGGAGCAACACTATCAAGAGGAACAGATACAGGAAAACTTAATCAAAGAACTATGTGTTTCAGAAGATCCGTTGAATCCCATCTATCACGATGAATTACAACTGATTCTTGATTTAGCTTTGAACCGACTTCCCACGCGGCGTAAAATGATTTTCGAGATGAGCCGTTTGAACGGAATGAACAATCAGGAAATAGCTTCAACGCTCAATATTTCCGTACGTACAGTAGAACACCAGATCTATCTAACACTACAAGAATTAAAAAAAATCATCTTTATTTTATTTTTTCTGCATTTTCTTTAAGTAGCCAGGACAGTTCAGTTGTGGTATATATAGAAGTCCTCTATAAATAACACGAAATTATGAAAAATTACTTTCAGAAAATACTGACTCTATTCACCAGATACAGCTATTCAGCTAATACCGAACAGCATTTTTACAGATGGCTGACAAACAGTGACCATGAGAATGAAAAAATCAAGGCATTGAAAGAACTTTTCGCTGAAGCTCAAAATATGGGGGAAGTCGAGAACTTGGAAAAGTCACTCAGCAAATGGAAAATAAATAATGGCATCGCTCCTATCCTACCACACAAAGAATCCGGCAGAAAGCTACATTTCGGGCTGTGGCAATCTGCAGCGACAGTGTTGTTAATAATATCTCTTTCCTTAGGTTACTTGCTCTATCAAGTAGAAAATACTGAAACCGACTTGGTACAACAATTCATCCCGACGGCAGAAATGAAAAACATACTCTTACCGGACGGAAGTCAGGTTCAAATAAATTCCCAAAGCACCTTACTTTATCCCAGACAATTCACAGGTCAAACCAGAAGTGTATATTTGATAGGAGAAGCAAACTTCAAAGTCAAGCCCGACAAGCACCATCCATTTGTTGTCAAATCGGGGGATTTTCAAATAACCGCCTTAGGCACCGAGTTCAATGTAACAGCCTACGCGGACAAAGATATTAGTACCACCTTGCTTTCAGGCCGTATTCTTGTGCAATATGATAATATGAGCCAACAGGTCATACTCAGTCCCAACCAGCAATTTTCCTTTGATAAAAAAAGTAGAAAATCCTATCTGAACTACCCCGATATAGATGATGTCACAGCTTGGCAACGGGGAGAGCTGGTATTCCGTCAAACCACGGTATCGGATATCATCCGTGTATTGGAACGAAAATACAATTACAAGTTCATCTACAGTCTTCATGATTTAAAAAATGACCGTTTCAGCTTCAGGTTCAGGGACAATGCTTCATTGACCGAAGTAATGGATGTAATTGTCGATGTAGCCGGTTATCTGGATTTTAAAATAGAGAAAGACAAATGTTACATTATGCAGAAATAAAATAATTATAAACCTCAAATAATCAATAACATGTAAAAAAGTACCCGGGAGCAGAGCCCCCTCACGCTCCCGGATATGAAATAGAAATTAAAGTACCGGAGTGCAAACTCTATTATTTTCTTATAGTTCAACCGAGTTAACAAACTAATACTTAAATTCATGTTGCAAAGTTACAAATTCATTGGATATAAACGGGCAACAAAAAGATGTTTTGTACTATTTCTATGCTTATTTTTGTACCAAACATTATCTTTTGCCCAGAATGGTATACAAATAACCATTCAGAAAAAGAATATCACGATTATTGATGCCTTGAAGGAAGTGGAGAAACAATCCCGATTATCTATAGGCTACAATGATTCGCAACTGAAAGACAAGCCGGCACTGAATCTCAGTTTAAAAAATGTCGGGCTTGAAAACGCCCTTTCAACAATTCTCCAAGAAACAGGTTATACCTATCAACTGACAGAGAATTATATTAAAATCATTCCTCAGCAAGTACCTGTAACCACAACAGTCAAAAAGATAAGTGGAAAAGTTGTTGATGAAAACAATCAGCCTCTTATCGGAGTAAATATCCGAATAGAAGGCTCGGATTTGGGAGTCATCACTGATTTAAATGGCAATTTCACTACCGAAGCCCCCATAGGTAGTACACTGAACTTTTCCTACATAGGATATGTCTCACAGACAATAAAAGTTACCGACAAAAGTATGTACAACATACAATTATCCCCCAATGTGGAAATCCTGAACGAAGTGGTTGTCACCGCTCTGGGTATCAAACGTGAGCAAAAAGCCCTCAGCTACAACGTACAGCAGGTAAAAGCAGACCAGTTAACCAATATCAAAGATGCCAACTTTGTCAATAGCCTGAATGGTAAGGTGGCAGGTGTTGTCATCAACAGCAGTTCCTCCGGTGTGGGTGGAGCTAGCAAGGTGGTAATGCGCGGTACAAAATCTATCGAACAAAGCAGTAATGCGCTTTATGTAATCGATGGTATCCCGATGTACAACTTCGGCAGTGGTGGTTCTACCGAAAACGGCTCACAAGGAGCAACGGAAAGCATTGCCGACCTTAACCCTGATGATATTGAAAGCCTTTCCGTACTGACTGGTGCAGCCGCCGCGGCTCTTTATGGCAGTAATGCCGCCAACGGAGCCATCGTTATCACTACCAAACGCGGAAAAGTGGGCAAAATGCAAGCTACCCTATCCAGTAATACCGAATTTGTCAAACCATTTGTGTTACCCCGTTTCCAGAACCGCTACGGAACGGGAAACATGGGAAAAACGGACGGCTCTACCACGCTAAGCTGGGGACCGTTGCTGAACGATGCATCCCGTAAAGGATATGAGCCACGTGATTTTTTCGACACCGGTATCACTTACACCAATTCCGTCACGCTATCTACGGGAACGGATAAAAACCAGACATTCTTCTCGGTAGCAGCGGTAAACTCCGACGGAATTATTCCCAATAACAGGTACAATCGTTTCAACTTCACTTTCCGAAATACAACAAATTTCCTAAACGATAAGCTGAAACTTGACGTAGGAGCAAACTATATCATCCAAAACGATCGCAACATGACCAATCAGGGAGCTTATTCCAACCCGATAGTTCCAGTTTATCTGTTTCCGCGCGGTGACGATTTCAGCCTGATAAAAGCATTCGAGCGTTGGGACCCCGCACGTAAAATCAAAACCATGTACTGGCCACAGGGCGAGGGTGACCTTCGTATGCAGAATCCATACTGGATTGCATACCGCAACTTACGCACCAATTACAAGAAACGTTACATGCTCTCCGCTTCTCTAAGCTACGACGTAACCGACTGGTTCAACGTATCCGGGCGCGTACGAGTGGATAATTCCAATACTAAATACGAGGAAAAACTCTACGCCAGCTCCAACCCTACACTAACCGAAGGTAGTACACAAGGATTCTATGCCATATCCAAACCGGACGAAACACAGATATATGCCGACGTGCTGGCAAATATCAATAAGCGTTTCGGCAACTATTCCCTTGTAGTCAATGTCGGAGCAAGTATTGTGGATAATAAATACGATGAGCTGAGCTACCGCGGTCCGATACGCGCCAACGGTATTCCGAATGTTTTTAATGTGTTTGACCTCGACAACACACAAAAGAAAGCGCGCCAAGACGAATGGGAAGAGCAGACACAGTCTGTTTTTGCCAGTGCCGAACTCGGCTGGAAAAGTATGCTTTATCTTACACTCACCGGACGCAACGACTGGGCTTCACAACTGGCCAATTCCTCAACCTCATCATTCTTCTACCCATCAGTGGGAATTTCTGCACTCATCTCCGAAATGATGAAACTACCTGAGTGGGTTGACTTCCTGAAAGTACGCGGCTCGTTTAGTTCTGTTGGTATGCCTTATCCACGCAACCTGACATCGCCTACCTATGAATACGATGAAACCACCCAAACATGGAAGCCAAAGACGCATTATCCCATCGGGGACCTCAAACCCGAACGTACCAATTCATGGGAGGTCGGGCTCGACATGCGTTTGTTCAAGGATTTCAGCCTGGGCTTATCGTGGTATCTCGCCAATACGTTCAACCAGACCTTCGACCCGAAAATCTCCGTATCCTCCGGTTACACCACTATATATTTGCAAACAGGTTACGTACGTAATAAAGGAATCGAACTCTCCCTCGGTTACGGGCACACATGGAAAAAAGACCTTCGTTGGCAAACCAACTTCACACTGAGTCACAACAAGAATAAAATCATCGAACTGGTGAAGAACTACGTACATCCCGAAACTGGTGAAATCATCAATAAAGACCGCCTGGATGTAGGCGGACTCGGCAAAGCGCGTTTTATTCTGAAGCCGGGTGGTACGTTGGGCGACCTTTATACACAGGCCGATTTGAAACGTGATAACAACGGAATGGTCGAGATCTCCCCCTCCGGAACCATAACGACAGAAAGCAACCTGCCCGACATCAAGCTCGGGAGCGTCTTTCCTAAATGCAATCTGGCATGGAGCAACCAGTTCTCCTGGAACGGTTTCAGCGTCAGTGCATTGTTTACAGCACGCATAGGTGGCATTGTTTATTCGGCTACGGAAGCGGCAATGGACCAGTATGGTGTATCTGAAGTTTCAGCCCTTGCCCGCGACAATGGCGGAGTGCTGATAAACGGACGTAATATGATCGCCCCGCAGACCTATTACACTGCCATCGGTTCCCAGTTGGGATTGCCACAATATTACACCTACAGCGCCACCAACATACGCCTGCAGGAAGCAAGCATAGGCTACACACTTCCGCGCAAATGGCTGCACAATGTATGTGATATCCAAGTATCCGTTGTGGGACGTAACCTTTGGATGATTTACAACAAAGCTCCTTTCGATCCCGAAGCCGTTGCCACAACAGGCAACTACTACCAGGGAATCGACTTTTTTATGCTGCCGAGTACACGCAACGTCGGCTTGAATGTGAAAATCAACTTTTAACGGATAAAAAACAAAAGATATTATGAAACATACAACGTCTATCTTAAAGTTGTTCTCACTTGCACTGCTACTTGTCACCGGAGCTGCCTGTACGGACAATTTCGACAAAATCAACCGGAAGGACTACCAAGTGGACAAGGAAGAATTGGGGCGCGAAGGCTACAACGTCGGTGCAAGTCTCAAAGGCTTGCAAGGGTTAGTAATCCCCACAGAAGAACATCTCTATCAATTTATAGAGCCACTCGCCGCAGGCGCATTTGCCGGTTACTTCAGCACCACGACGGAATGGACAGCCAAATTCGAAACCTACAACCCGCCTATTGACTGGCAGGAAGCGCCTTTCTCAGACATCATGACGCGTACCTACCCGTTTTATCGCGACTTACTCCAAGAAACGGAAGACCCCGTAGCACTCGCATTGGGCAAACTGTTACGTATCATCATCATGCATCGAGTGACGGATATGTACGGTCCTATCCCTTACTCCAAAGTCATCTCCAAGACGGGGGACGCTTCCCTCACCGTACCTTACGATTCACAGGAAGATGTATATAAACAGATGCTCAAGGAACTGGACGAAGTAGTCGCCACTCTCAAAGATAACCTCAGCCTGAGTGCCGAAGCCTATCGCAAATACGACGACGTATATCAGGGAGACCTCTCCAAATGGTTAAAATTCACCAACTCGCTGAAGCTGCGCATGGCCATGCGCATGACCTACGTACCGGAGATGCAGGCTGAAATTCGACGGATAGCCGAAGAAGCCGTCACATCGGGGGTTCTTACAGCAAATACAGACAATGCCTTCCTGAAAGTGGAAGAAAACCGTCCCGCCATGATATTCAACGACTGGAACGATTCCCGTATAGGAGCCGACATCATCTCATACATGAACGGCTATAAAGACCCGCGACGTGAGAAAATGTTTACTACGGTAGATGTGTACGATGAATATTGGAATCTTGTTAAGGGCTGGGTAGGCATTCGTATCGGTATCGACGCAACCAACAAGGATTACATAATCACGGCATCGAGCAATTACATGACTACTAAGACTGATCCCATTATGTGGATGAATGCCGCCGAAATCACCTTTCTGCGTGCCGAAGGTGCCCTGCGCGGCTGGAATATGGGAGGTGAGGCCAAAGACCTGTATAACCAGGCCATCGCCCTTTCTTTTGAACAGTGGGGAGTAACAGAAGCTAACACTTATGCTGCAAATACCACTGACATGCCGCTAATCTACACAGATGCATTGTACTATATGTACGATGACACTGCAGGCCCCCGCAGCACCATTACCATTGCCTGGGAGGATGGCGCTGAACACTTTGAGCGCAATCTCGAACGTATCATTACCCAAAAATGGATTGCTAATTTCCCGTTAGGAGTCGAATCCTGGAGTGAATTCCGTCGCACAGGATATCCAAGACTGATACCGGTGGTAGAGAACAAAAGTGGTGGTATTATCGACACCAACCACATGATACGCCGTTTGTGGTATCCGCCTACCGAATACACCGAGAATGCGGATAACATTAATCTGGCAATAGGTTTGCTGGGAGGACCGGACAACGGAGGTACGCGCTTGTGGTGGGACAAAAAGCCATTCCAATAACAGTTAGAACTAAAATTATATATACTAAAAAGATATGAAAATGAAAATTTCAATCAAAAAACTGTATACCGGACTACTCTTGCTGTTAGTCATCGTAATGACTGCATCATGTAGCGACTGGAACGAACCGACGCCTGTGGATATCAACCCTCAACACGTCAAGGAACAGAATTCCGAACTTTGGGCACGTTATATGGAGGTACTACGCATTTACAAGCAAGAACACCCGCACTATATAGCCTACGGTAACTTTGACAATGGAGCCGAACAGCCCGTGAACGAAGGGAATTATCTTCGCTCACTACCCGATTCACTGGACATTGTCACTTTAGCCAATCCGGAAAACATAACCGCTTATGACCGTGAGGATATCCTCATATTGCAAGAAAAAAGCATACGAGTACTCTATCTCGTGGATTATGTCGCAAAGATGGCCGATCTCACCGATGTATCCGCATTGGGTACATGGCTGGATAAGGCTGTGGCTGCCGCCACTGAGTTGAAGCTGGACGGATTCGCTTTCAACGGATTGCCAAGTTATGGCGGAAGTGCCGCCGAACAGGCTGCGCGCAAAGAAGCCGCACAACTTATTGTCTCCAAACTATCGACCGCCGGTAAAACACTCGTATTTGAGGGCGATCCTGCCTTTGTGGATGCTGGCGACCTGGATAAACTAAACTACGTAGTATTGAATACTGCCGGTATAGAGAGCGCCGTGAACTTGAAAATACAAGTAAAGAACGTACTGGAAACTTATGGTACGCTGTTGCCCAAAGAAAAACTGTTACTGGCAGCCAAAACAGGTTCCACTTTGATAGACGAGGAAAATATGAAGCAAGACGCAGTGTCGGACATGACCGACCGGGTAGTGTCCCTCGGACCTTTGGGTGGACTGGCTATATACGCTTTGGGTGATGGATATTATCAAGCTAATATGAATTACCGGACATGCCGGGCGGCCATACAGTTGATGAATCCGTCGAAGTGAAGCTACTAACGGTAACTACAAATCATTTTATTATCTACGTAAATACTCTAAATTTTATTTTTTATGAATAACTCATTAAAATATTTCGCTTTTTCAATGTTGCTGGTAGCAATGGCGGGGTGCGTGGAAGACAGCATTACACAAGCCGTAGGTATACTACCGGACGAAACATCGATGAACAGCGTAGGAGGTCAGTTGTATAGTATAAAAACTTTCTCCAACGAGATAACCATCGATATGTATGAAGGTGACAAGGCGACTACCGACATAATAAGCTATGCACTAACAAAGCCCGCGACAGCGGCTGTTACGGTAAAAGTCGTTCCCGATCCGACGCTTGTGTCGGAATATAACAAAAAAAGTGATGTTACAATGTTTCCATTTCCCACCACTAATGTAATAATCGGAGAAGACGGCGTGCTCACCGTGCCTGCCGGAAAGACAGTATCCGGTAGTATTGGCATTGCTCTTTCTTCCGAAGGGCTGGAATCGGAAAAAAACTATCTGCTGGCAATCGCTTTGGCGCAAAAACCTGCCGAAGTAGAAGATCAAACCACTAAACAAGTCATTTATTACAAAGTAAGTTTCCAGAAGAAAAAGACTACATTTGAGCAGTCCGGTCAGTTGATAGAAATTCCCAAGGACTTTGTACCCGGTGTGATATCAGTACTCTACGTAAATACGGAAGCATATAATCCTCTGATTGCCAGCGCATGGGGTTTTCAGAATTATCAAGAACAAAAAAATTATAATATCGGGAATATAGTCAACCTGAAAAGAGCGTTGATAGGATACGATGCTTCCAGTAGGCGTGCTTTACTCGAACCGGGAAAGGATCTGGCCTATGTATTGGAACATAGAAACAAATATATCCGCCTCCTTCAGGATTATAATCGCAAAGTATGTCTTTGCATTGAGAATGGTGGCAAGGGCATAGGCTTCTGTAATATGAACGATGCACAGATAGCAGACTTTGTCCGCCAAGTGAAAGATATAGTGAACAGCTATTACTTGGATGGCGTAAATCTTTGGGACGACGATAGCAAATACGGCAAAGCTGGAATGCCGGAAATGAACACCACTTCATATCCCCGGCTAATCAAGGCGCTACATGAAGCCATGCCCGACAAGCTGCTGACGCTGGTGGATAAAGGCGATGCCACGGAATATTTCTATGACGCAGCCAAGTGTGGAAACATAGAGGTAGGCAAATACATCGATTATGCATGGCATGGCTACTTCTCACTTAATGAAGAATTGCAAATCATCAATCCCAATGCGGATGGCAGCCCTCAGCAATATAGCAAATATGCACGCAGACTTATAGCCGGATTGGACGAGAACCGTTATGGAAGTGTAACCGTAGTTCGCAATGACAAAAATTACTCTTTCAGTTTCAAGGATAATTCGATGGCAAATCTCAAAAAATGGGCAGAAGAAGGAAAGAAAAAAAGTGATCTCCTGGTTTTCGGTACTGACCTTATTGGAAATGAATATCAAGAGAGAGAAAATTCGCAACGTTTTACGTTGGGAGACTATACTTCTTCTTTCATAAATTCACTTTCGTATAATGCATTTCCTTTAGACCCAAAAGTAGAACAACCTGCTGATAATGGATATCACAAAGATTGGTAAATGCGGATTAAAGACCAAGTAGTCTATATTGTTTAACCATTTAAATGAAAATCACATGAAAACAGAAAATATTCATTGGGGCATTCTTCCATCCGCCTCTTTCATAAGTATGGTCGCAGCCCTCCTGCTATCAGTAACGGCATGCGACAACAAAGATTACAGCAAGGACTCTCCTTTCGACAATGCCGTGTATATAGATGCGGCAAAGGTGAAAGATGTAGCCAATTTCACCTTCAATAATACCAAAGAAACCGGACAACTTGTGCTATCTGCCGAACTGGCATATCCTATAGAACGGGATGTGGATGTTACCTTCAAGGTAGATCCCTCTCTGATAAGTTTATATAACGCCCGTTTGGGCACTGACTACCCCGTACTGGATACCAAATATTACAAGTTCGCAAAACAGAATGTCGTCATTCCCAAAGGGGAAGTAAACTCAAAAACAGACACTATCAGCTTTTCCGGTCTCACCGACCTCACCATCGATGCCGGATATTTGTTACCCGTCACCATCGAACAAGCATCGGGCGGAATAGGCACACTGAACGGTTCTAAAACCATTTGCTACGTCGTACGCCGTTCCAGTGCCATCACTGTAGCCGTCAGCTTGACGGACAACTTCTTCAGCGTACCCGGCTTTGATGCCGGAAGCCCCACGGCCAATGTAGTAAATAATATGACGCAACTTACTTTCGAAGCTATCATTCGCATCAACAAGTTCATCATGACCGAAGACATCTCCACCATCATGGGCATCGAGCAATATTGTCTCTTCCGCTTGGGTGATTCCGGCTTCCCACGGCAGCAACTGCAATTTTCCGCCAACGAAATCAAGTTTCCTAAGGCTGACGAGGGCAAGTCGTTACAACCTGGTGAGTGGTATCACGTAGCTGTAGCCTACGACACAGAGGCTAAAACCGCAGCCATCTATGTGGACGGTAAGCTGCAAAGCAATATCGAAGACTACGGCAATGGTGAACCCATCAATCTGGGCAAACAGGTCGCAGGTAAGGGCTACCATTTCGAAATAGGTCACTCCTATGGCATTGATCCTGTCACTCTTGTGCGCATGCTCAACGGTGAAATCTGCGAAGTACGCATTTGGAATGTGGTACGTACGCAAGAGGAAATCTACAAGAATATGTACGACGTTGATCCCCAAACGCCAGGGCTGTGCGCATACTGGAAATTCAACGATGGTAAAGGGCACAATACCGCGAAAGATTTTACGGGTAATGGAAACGATGCAGTAGCTTACGCAAACGCTGTATGGCCGGACGGCATCGAAGTACCGCAGAAGAATAAAAAATGAAACAGATGTTCTGTAAAGCTCTCACTTTTAACCTTTAACAGTATAAAGTTGAATATGCCCCAATATACCTTTCAAACACGGATTACACGGGACATCACGGATAAGTTTAAAAAGAAATGTGTAATCCGTGCCATCCTTGCTTGAATTGTATTAATAATGCGAATCAGTAGTTGAATTTGGTTCATTATTGCACCGATATGAACATAATTCAACTCCTGATTCGCATTAATAATTATTTTTTTTATTGGGAAAAACCGAGTCATCTGCGTTTTGTAATAACTCATATATAAACCGCTTAGAATCTGTATATAAGTCACGGGATAATGACTTCAAGGATTCAGCTTGGTTGATAGCTTGCTCCGGCAAAGCATAACGTGTATTATTATCAAATATTCTTTTTATATGTTCTGATAAATTCATAAATATTATGCTTTTAGATGTAATGTTTGAAAGGCAAAACCCCTGTTTTGATATCTTTTCCTGCGGTAAGAATCTCACCAATGGAATCTGCAAATTTTAAAGTAACTGGCACTCCATCTCCATAGATACACGCATTGTAATTCAGCTTCGTTAAACTTAATATATCTTTACATACAGTATCAATATTTGCACTTCCCCTTGTTATTGCAATGTCAACCGGATTAGGCGTTTCCAATCCCATTTGTGTCTTAAATCTTGGAATAAACCCTTTTGTCCACAATAAAGCCTTCGAATCATCATATTGCAACATCGTTCCCCGTGGTACACAATATGAGAAACCTCTGTAAAGCTTAAATGTACCATTTGCTCTAATCCTAACCCCTATAATTTGTGATTTTCCCTGTACCGCTTCTTCAAATCCTTTCCACTCAACATCATCAAAATATGTTTTTGCATGAATGAATATTTCTTTCGGGTAATTTCCAAATTTACTATAATATGATTCTAATGATTGAGATATAATTTCATAAGCATCTTGTTCCGACAAATGAAACTCTCCACTTTTAGGGTTCCACCAAGGGCCAACATTCCCTTTGAAAACCATTCCATCACCAGAATCTAAAAACATTTGAGCAGCACAACAAGCGTTCTTGTTATTAGAGTCAGATTCTATTTTTTTATAAACTAAACCAAGGTAACAAACGCCATTACGAACATCTCCCAGCTTCCAAGGAAGTCCACCTAATTTGTAATATAATGTATTCGCAATATTCCATGCTTTAGCTGTGTCGAATTTTCGCTCTTCATCAATTCGTTTTTGGGGATAAATATCTTCGTATGCGATTTTACTTTCTCGGATTATTTGAGTAACAATCTTTGATGATAATATTTTTGCTTTTAATTGATTATGAAAATTTACTTCAAATTCGTACGCTTCCCGTAGCAAATCCTTTTCTTCCTGAAAGAATAAGTCCATTTGAGCCGAATTACGGTCTTGTTTCTTTAATCCAACATTGACATTTTCCTCTGATTTCGGAATTTTAGAATTGGGTCGTCCAAACTGATAGATGATTTCAGGAATAACAACAAACCAAACATCAACAGGCATTTCTTCTTTTTCCGTGTATTCGATTAATTGTGTTACATACAAATTTACCCAATTATGAACCCGTTGATGAGAATCAGTATAATTCAGGTATTTATTGATTTCATCTTCTTTAATATCAATTTGAATGATATTATCAAAATTGACTGATATCCCAAAAATAGTTTCCAATCCAGGGAAATTGGGGCGTGCTATGCTGGGGTCGGAATTAATGACTGGCGAATGAATTTTCTTCAAATAATCAACCATCTTATCCCTAAGCCCCTTGGTTCCAATAACACCAATGTTCTTAATCCCTCGGATTTTCATTTGATCAAAAGGACCAAATAGCATTAATCCATCTCTAGGGTCAATCGCTTTTTGAGCATTTCCAAATGTCAAGAGCGGTTCATCTATGTATTTAAGTACTGGTTCAATCATCGGATTCTCCTTCTTCAGTTATCTCTTCAATATATGCTTCCACTTTATCAATATCCATCTTAGCATTGGGATCATTATAACCCACTTCACTCCAAAACATTTCAGGCCATTCTTTCATTTCCAAGTCATATTCATCACTCACAGAAACCTTAATCTTGATTTTTCCATCTTCATCTTTCAATCGCTGAATAAAGGCTAATTGTAAATCTCTCCATTCTTCGTTAAAAAATCTTTTCCCTTTCTTTCTTCTATATGAATGTTGTTTTTTATCGTCATCAATAATTTTAAATCCATCGGAAGTAAATAGAATATGAGATTTTATAGAAAATCCAACAATTGGAAACAATATTGTTTGGATGGAAATACCATAGTGCCAAGAACCAATATTTTCATATTTTCCTAAAATAGACTTTGACTTCTTCCTGTTCCCAAACGGATAGGTAAAGTCTATCTTCTTCACCCAATCATATTTTGGCAAGAAATACGCTATTCTTTTATTTGACATTTCATATTTTTTTAGCCATTTCCGCCAAAACAAATTTGATGCAATGCAACAATACAATAATCTTTTGAAATGATTTTCGACTTCTCTGTGCTGCGGGAACTTATCTGATTCAAATCCTTCAAGAACATCACTTAAAGAAAATGTATATGTATTTTCGGGTAACACTTCAATTTGCTCACCATCCCTTAATACCGTAAAATTTAGTTTCTTGTCAAATGATGACAGTATGTTTGACTGAAGGCTGATTGGAATATCTTTATTTAAATCTCGAATTGCTTTGGCTTGCGCAGCATTTGTAAACAGATACATGTAAAATTGCTGGGGAATGTCTTTGACTTGCCACCATGAAGTATAAAACAATTCCGTTTTTGAGATGATTGAGCAATTTGATATGTATTCATTCTCATACCACTCTGAAAAGGTAGATTCTATATTCATCGACTTTTTAGGAACAGCATCCTTTTCAATTTTTTTTAATAATTGTTTTAGGCCGTCAGCCCAATTATCGTTGAATGAGATGTGATTAATGTTTGGCAGTCCAATTACCAAATTATAAGGGGACTCATCTATATGCAGAGGGATAATAAAATCCTGCAATCCATGTTGAGAAGCAATGCTTTTAGCATACTCTATCTCGTTTTCAATTCCGGGCTTTAGAATACCGTCATGTGTCACGATATTCTTTGAATAGACGAATAAGACTTTTATAGAGCTTTCAATGGCTTTCTGTATTGTAGGCCAAAAACGTTCGCCGCCTAATAATCCTTCCTTGTCTATCCATGTATTATAACCAAGCATTTCTAATCTTGATGCTATCCATATGGAAAACTCGTTGTCTTGCGGGGTTGCATGACTGATAAATATAGTATCTCTCGCCATATTTTATTCCTTTGTTGAAACAAGTAAGTCTTTCACATCCACTTTCAAGGCATTGGCGATTTTCACCAATGTTTCAAGCGAAGGTTGTGATTCATTGGTACACCAACGGGAAACAGTAGCTTCATTCTTTTCTAAAGTTTCAGCCAACCACTTTCCGGTTTTATTCTGCTCCACAAGTACGACTTTTAACCTATTTATCTGTTTCATTAGTCATTTTTTTGATGTATTTTGCAAATATAGTGATTTATATTGAATTTCTTAGCTCAATCATATTTTTAGTTATCAACATTTTAAGCAAATCGAGTAGGAAGAAAACGAGAGCAGTTTTCTTCCTACTTTCATTTTCCACCTCTCACACCACCATACGTACCGTTCGGCATACATACGGCGGTTTAATTTATTTTCAAAGCATGTCGTAATGTGTAGTAGTCCAAACAGTTCACTACCCCCTTTTAAGATAGCGATTTCTTGGATATAGCCCGAGCAATACATGTTTTAGTTACCATCCACTGGTACCGATTACCACAAACGGAAGCGCGTTGAGCTAAATCATCGCTAACACCAAGCTTACGACCCCCCCACGTACGTTTCTTCGGTTTCTTCCACAGCTTCCATATTACCACTCGTAGCATCCTGCGCAAATGTTCATCTATCTTCTCCATCTTACTTTTCATGTCAGACAGGCAGAAGTAGTTTATCCATTCACGTATCACGAGATTCAGTCGGGAGATGCGGTCAGACATGGAAATACTCCAGTTCCGCTTGCACAGTCGCTTAAGCTAGCGCTTGAACTTTGTCACTGATTCTTCATGAGGGCGAACGGCCCACCTTTTGGTCGTAGAGTTTGTACTAAAACAGTTTCTTTACAAATAAAATCAATACCAAATTAAGTTTTCTTAAGCTCCATCTATTTTCAATACATGAAGCTTAAGATGTAAAAGTCTAATCTATCTTTGATATGAGTATAGCCAAATCATTACTCAATTTTTCATCTGTAATCTTGGCATACAGTTGAGTAGTTTTTATATTAGTGTGTCCTAAAACCTTAGATAGGCTCTCAATAGGCACACCGTTTGCCAAGCAAACAGTCGTTGCCATCGTATGCCGAGCAACATGAAAGGTTAGATTTTTATGAATACCACATACATCAGCAATCTCTTTTAAATAAGCATTTACTTTTTGGTTACTCGGAACCGGAAACAAATAAGTCGAATCAGGATTATCATATTTTGAAATTAAACTTTTAGGAAGATTAAACAGACGCACATTTGTTGTTTCACCACTTTTATTACGGTTCATACGCAACCATAAATTTCCGTCGTGAGCAATATACAAATGATCTTTGGATAAATTCTTTATATCTATATAAGATAAACCTGTAAACGATGAAAAAACAAAAAGATCCCTGATTAACTCCAACCGTTTAATATCAAAATTCTTCACTATGATTTTTTGAAGCTCTTCTTTAGTCAAATATCCTCTATCCACCTTTTGTAGTTTGATCTGATACTCTGAGAATGGATTCTTTATTATATACCCATTATTTAGAGCAAGGATAATTATTCGCTTGAAAAACTGTAAAAACTTAGCAGTTGTATTGTGTGCACAATGCGCTGTAACACGTAAGTAGACTTCAAATCCACAAATAAATGCATGATTAATATTTTCCAGAATTATATCCTCCAAGCATTTAGTTCGAAGATAGCCTTGTAGATGCTTACGTGTAGTCTCATACTTCCGATAAGTCGTAGCGGATTTGCTTATACCAACCTGCTTCTTTATACTCTCATTATGCAATTCAAATAATGAAAGTAAATAATGTAATTTTTTATCTGCTCCAGTAAAAGCATCTCTAACCTTTTTAGAAGTAGTCATTTGGCCATATAAAGTCTGTTGATAATAAATTTGATTTAACCTGAACCTGATACTTTTCAAAAATAAGTTTGTTTGTTTTGCACTACTCCCTACACACTGATGTAATCGGATATTCCAATTAGCTATTAATGATTTCTGACCAGTACTAACCTCTGTACTTTCACCATTGATAGTGATACGAACCATAATCGGATGTAGGCCCTCCATGTGATTCTGTCTTTTCTTCAAAAAGAATAATAAGGAAAATGTTTGTCTCATAATGATAGGCTTTAAATTAAACAATTACCAAAGGAGAGCAAAAACAATTATACAATAAAGCAAAAAAGTATCTTTTTGAGAAACGAGAGGACAATTAACTCATTATGTGAAAGATAGATATTAAATCGTGGATATTTCTCAGTTCAATTTTGGGACACGATTTAGCCACCCTCAACATCTATTTTTAATGCCAAATTAGAACAAGTAACAAAGAAAAAATATCATAAAATACTAATTATCAACACAATACAACACATTAACAAATAGGTTCGGGAGATTTAAAGAACTAAAAAACCCTTGTAAATCATTGATTTACAAGGGGTTATAATTTCTGCGGAGAGACAGGGATTCGAACCCCGGGTACCTCGCAGTACAACGGTTTTCAAGACCGCCGCAATCGACCACTCTGCCACCTCTCCAAACTCCTCTTTCAAGAAGTGCTTTTCTCTTAAAGCGGTGCAAATTTACGATTCTTTTTTTATATCACAAACATTTCCGCACAAAAAACATCTTCTATGCCTAAATTTAGTGTATATACAAGAAGATTAGCCGATGCAATGAATCCCGCACCATTGCAAGTAAACAAAATCACTGCAAAGTGAATCGGAAACAGTTCATATATTTCCTCTCTCTTGTAATTTTCTAAATTCCTCTATAAGATCAGACACGTGTTGCCCCTCTTCTGAAACCGGGGGAGCAGGGGCAGAACGCCAAATATTTTGCAGAGAATCAAAATCTCCCACCGCAATGCCGTTACCAAAGAGGAAACTTTCTTCTTCCAGGCACAGGTTATACACTCTGTCATTGTACACTTCCGTGTAGAGGTTGTCTATTTCCTCAAAATCCCTGTCTGCAGTTTGCACTTTGTCGGTAGCGAGCAGTGCATTGACACGCTGTATGCCACGTTGTTCCGTTAGAACCGGATGGTCAGATGTCAGACGTATCCGTTTGCCGCTTTGAGTGACCAGCACAACTACTTTTTCTTCTATTCCAACAATGATATCCATTACCCGGACAGCCTTACCCGATACGGAAAATACCTTTTCTCCGACACGAATCGCATTAATTTGTTTCTCCTGCCCGTCCGCCATACGGATAAGGGTTTCCTGAGCAAAACACCTACTGTCCAAATTAATCTGTTCCTTTCTTTTTTCCGAGTTCATTTTTCTTACTTTTTTTTTTAAGTTTAACAAAGTCTTATTATTCAACAATTCAAATGGCACATTCTCCCAATTCGGTGGAAACGCTTCATATATTCCATGTCATTGTTGCGCACCTCCCAATCTCTAATATCTGTCTGCAAACAAGAATAAGACTTTTACAAAAGTAAGAAAAAAGCATTGTTTTGCAAATTTCAATTGCTTTTATTGTCTAAATCATCACTACGATTAAATGAGTGTTATAAGTCAGGAGATGAACATTCCTACGAAGAGAAATGAACGTTCCCATGAAGAGAAATGAGCGTTCCCATGAAGAGAAACGAGCGTTCCCATTAAAGGAAACTGTCGTTCCCATTAGGGGAAACCGCAGTTTCCATTAGGGGAAACGGTCGTTCCCAAGCGCAGAAAACTTCAACACATTATATATCAATATGATAAAGCACTTATATGAGGCCAGAAATGAACTCTTTAGTCTCCCCAATTATACCTATCCACATAATCATCAAAGTAGTCATCCAACTGGAGTCCGCACTCTTTGGCCAGACGAATGATATACTGCTGGTCGGCAGGCTTTATCACCCAGTCACCTTTACGGGCAAGATAGTAGTTCTTGCGTCCGAGGTGTGAAATGAGCCGCCATCTGAATGTACCAGAGACACTCACTGTCAGGGAATTCAATAATTGTGTGAATCCTTTAGCATAACGCACCGGCTTGTTCGAACGATAATATTCGCATTTTCCCTTCATGGCTTGCAGTTTTTGAGGAGTCAGGGTGGGCAGGAACGGATATTTTACGGGAGCATGCTCCAAAGCTATGTGACGCAGACAAGTAGAAGTCTTGGGGCAATCTGCAGATGCACATAAGCCAAAACCATAAGGCACTTGCGAGTAATCGAATGTTTCCATATCGTGTTTATTAATAATTGACGGCAAAGGTAAACAGAATAAATCAGGAAAAAGAGGAAAAGATTGAAAAGATTTAAGAGGAACAAAAGGTGGTAGTGACGGCAAGTGATTTGCCGTCACTTTTGTCAGCACTAAAAACATAGCTAATAATCAAGCAGATACACCACACGAGTGACGGTAAAACATTTTGTCTACACTAATAACACCCTATCTATCAACAAGATAATATAAAAGTGACGACAACCGACATAAAAACAAACTTTCCAGTGAGTGATGAAAGTGGCATACCTAACAATAGTTATTTTATGCTGTTCAACATAAAAAAGGCATATATATCCATACTATTACGGAAATATTTCCGTAATTTTGCAGCCCCAAAAGGATAACATTACATTTACCCACTAACAAAATGAATATTATGGAATTGAACAAAACCTTTATTGACGGGCTTTGGAGCAAAGAAATCAATGTCAGTGATTTCGTTAGTAAAAACATCGCGCCTTACACTGGAGACGCATCCTTCCTGCAAGGACCTACCGAGCGCACGAAAAAAATCTGGGAACTTTGTCTGAAAGCACTCGAAGAAGAAAGAGCCAACAACGGCGTTCGTTCTCTCGATCCTCATACCGTATCTACCATTACTTCACATCAGGCAGGTTATATAGATAAGGAGAATGAACTTATCGTTGGCTTGCAGACAGATGAGTTGTTGAAACGTGCTATCAAGCCGTTCGGTGGCATCAACGTAGTAATGAAAGCTTGCCGCGAAAACGGCGTAGAAATAGATGATAAGGTAAAAGATATCTTTACCCATTATCGCAAGACACACAATGACGGCGTATTCGATGTATATACTGAAGAGATTCGCTCATTCCGCTCATTGGGTTTCCTCACCGGACTTCCCGATAACTATGCCCGCGGGCGTATCATCGGCGACTACCGCCGTCTGGCACTTTATGGTATCGACCGCCTCATCGAAGCCAAAATGGAAGATTTGCACAATCTGACCGGTCCGATGACCGATGCCCGTATTCGCTTGCGTGAAGAAGTGGCAGAGCAGATCAAGGCTTTGAAAGATATTAAGATAATGGGCGAATATTACGGACTCGACCTCAGTCGTCCGGCTACTTCGGCACAGGAAGCCGTACAATGGGTGTACATGGCTTATTTGGCCGCTGTAAAAGAACAAGACGGTGCAGCCATGTCTTTGGGTAACGTCTCTTCGTTCCTCGACATCTTTATTGAATATGATCTGGCACACGGTAAAATCAATGAAACATTTGCCCAGGAGCTGATCGACCAGTTCGTTATCAAACTCCGCATGGTGCGCCATCTGCGTATGCAGTCATACAACGATATCTTTGCCGGAGACCCGACCTGGGTAACGGAAGCCATTGGCGGACGTTTCAACGACGGACGCGTAAAGGTAACAAAGACTTCCTTCCGCTTCCTGCAAACATTGTATAACCTCGGTCCTTCTCCCGAACCGAACCTGACGATATTGTGGGGACCTGAGTTGCCCGAAGGTTTCAAAGAATTTTGTGCCAAAGTATCTGTAGATACCAGCTCTATTCAATACGAAAATGATAATCTGATGCGCGAAGTACGTAACTGTGACGACTATGGTATCGCATGTTGTGTATCCTATCAGGCCATCGGCAAGCAGATACAGTTCTTCGGTGCACGTGCCAACCTGGCAAAAGCCTTGTTGCTTGCTATCAACGGCGGACGTTGTGAAAACACCGGCACTGTCATGGTAAAGGGTATTCCCGTATTGACCGGTGAAACATTGAAGTTTGAGGAAGTAATGTCGAACTACAAGAAAGTGCTGACCGAAATTGCCCGTGTTTATAATGAAGCAATGAACATCATCCACTTCATGCACGATAAGTATTATTACGAAAAGGCTCAGATGGCATTTATCGATACAAATCCACGCATTAATCTGGCTTATGGTGTAGCCGGTCTTTCCATTGCCATCGACTCACTGTCAGCCATCAAGAATGCAAAGGTTACAGCACGTCGTAACGACATCGGCTTAACGGAAGGTTTCGATATTGAAGGAACATTCCCTTGCTTTGGTAATAATGATGACCGTGTGGACCACCTCGGTGTGGACTTGGTATACTATTTCAGCGAAGAGCTGAAAAAGTTACCTGTTTACAAGAATGCCCGTCCTACCCTTTCATTGCTGACAATTACTTCCAATGTAATGTACGGTAAGAAAACAGGTGCCACCCCTGACGGACGTGCCAAAGGTGTAGCTTTCGCCCCGGGTGCCAACCCGATGCACGGACGCGATAAGAACGGTGCCATCGCATCGTTGAGTTCCGTAGCTAAGTTGCGTTATCGTGACTCACAGGACGGTATCAGTAATACGTTCTCAATCGTTCCGAAATCTCTCGGCCCGACACCGGAAGACCGTGTTGAAAACCTGGTAACAATGATGGACGGTTACTTTACTAAAGGTGCACACCACCTGAACGTAAACGTACTGAACCGTGAAATGCTGGAAGATGCCATGGAGCATCCGGAAAAGTATCCGCAACTGACGATTCGTGTTTCCGGCTATGCTGTGAATTTTGTGAAGTTGAGCCGAGAACACCAGTTAGAGGTCATCAGCCGTAGTTTCCACGAAAGGATGTAATATGATAAACGTACACTCCTACGAAAGTATGGGAACATTCGACGGGCCGGGTCTCCGGCTCGTCGTTTTCCTGCAAGGCTGTCCGTTCCGTTGTCTGTATTGTGCCAACCCGGATACAATAGACGCAAAAGGGGGTACACCTACTCCACCGGAAGAAATTCTGCAAATGGCTATCAGCCAGAAAGTATTTTTCGGAAAAAAGGGTGGCATCACATTCTCAGGCGGTGAACCTACATTACAGGCCGAAGCGCTTATACCTCTGTTCAAAGATTTGAAAGCAAACGGCATTCACATCTGCCTGGATACCAATGGCGGCATCTGGAATGAAAAAGTAGAAGAATTATTGAGCCTGACGGATTTAGTGCTACTGGATCTCAAAGAATTCAATCCCGAACGCCATAAGAAGCTGACCGGATGCAGCAATGCAAAAACTTTGCATACGGCCGCCTGGTTGGAGGAACAGAACCGCCCTTTCTGGCTACGCTATGTATTAGTGCCGGGATATAGTGATTTTGAGGAAGATATCCGCAGTTTGGGCGAACATCTCGGCCAATATAAAAGTATACAGCGGGTAGAAATACTTCCCTATCATCGCCTGGGCGTGCATAAGTACGAAGCTATGGGATGGGATTACCAATTGAAAGAAGTAAAAGAAAACACTCCCGAACTGCTGGAACGTGCGGAAAAGTTATTCAAGGAATACTTCGAAACGGTTATAGTAAACTAAAATAAAGGAGTGGTAGGGTGATAAAGTGGTAGTGAGATAACGCTCTGTGATATACAGCGCAGCTACTTTATCACCCTACCACTCTATCACTCTTTATTCATACTGATTAGTAAGTCAGACGGATACCTGCCTGCAACGTAAAGTTCGTCGGGTTTTCCTTTCGTATAGTCTCTATCGGAGAGCCATCGTCAAAGAAATAGGAAACACCGGGCTCTACATATATTCCCACTCTATTACTAATATTATATTGAGCACCTACCGCACCCATTACAGATAATTGCACGGGTTTCACCGTTTCCTTTTCGCTTCCTACCTTACCATAGACGCACTTCTCTATTGCACCACCAGCAGATACATATACCGTGAAACGTTTGTCATTAACGAAACTCCAGTTCGCACGCACCGGAATACCGATATAGTGCAGTTTTTGATCTGTCTTTTCCGAACTATTTTCATATGTTATTTCAGACGACAGCATCGTATAAGTCACACCGGTTTCCACAGAAAAGTTTTTCGGCAATGCTTTCCGTACCGATAAGCCGAAACTAAGAGGTTGCTTATGCTTGATATTTTTAACCTGACGGGTATTTTTCCGCAGATAAGGTACTCCACCTTCAAATACCAGTTCTTGTCCTTCAGGAATATCCAGAATACCACTGGAAACATTCGGTAAATCCAGTTTATCACTAAACATCGGAGTTGAATTCGGACCTGAGTGCATACCGCCATTTGTATTATCCAGCGACGCAAGTGCTCCCGTATTTCCTACAGACATGCCAACCGCCCAACCTTTATTTCCGGCAGATGATTTCTTTTCAGTAGGCAAATGGAGTTTATCTCTACTGGAAGGACGATACACTTCGCGTTCCTTCTTTTCAGGAATCGAAGATGAAGTTTCCGTTTCCTTTGCCTGTTCCGTTTTTTCCGTCGCTTCTGTCACATTTGAATTCAAATCTGAATTCACTATTTCTTCTTGTCGGTTCACGTTTACTTCCTGAACATTGCTTTCCGTCTCCAAATGCTGCGCTACAAGAGCTTGATGACGAGAATCCCCTTGTTCAATGACTCGCCGGATAACAGGTTCCGGCTGTTCTCCTTGAGTATCCGGCTTTGTCTGTTCCGGCAATACATCAGGTATCGTTGCCAGAGCCGGTTCAGCTGCACGACGCACCTCGTCCACTACCGGACTTTGCAGCAACCACAAGCTGACAGACGAGACAGCCACCAGCACAACTGCCGCAGCCGTCATCGCCCAACGACGGAACATGATCTGTTTCTTCTTCCCTACAGACATGGGTGCGGAGACAGGCAATACCTTCTCCAACCGTTCCCAGCCGGTATCAGGCAACGGTTCGGAATAATCATCCAGCCGCTCCTTTATCTTTTTCAACCACAATTCATCATCTTTCATCATACGTCCTTTCCTTCATTAAGCATTGTTCTTCATCCACTCCCGCACTTTTGTAGCCAAAGTGGCTTTGGCGCGTGTCAGCTGCGAAGCCGATGACTTCTCATTAATACCCAGCATCTGGGCGATTTCCTTATGAGACTTTTCTTCAAATATATATAAGTTGAATACGGTGCGATAACCGGCAGGTAATTCACTGATAAACTGCATCAGCACCTTCTGAGGAATAGTTTCCACTGTCGAAGCATCGGGTTCCTCGTACGTTTCGGGTACGTTGTCCAGCCCCTCCGACTGGTTTATTACATCATTCTTGCGCAAGTATTGCAGCGCCGTATTCACCATAACACGCTCCATCCACGCCCGCAAGGATCCATCACCTCGCCAAGTGAATTTATCAAAAGAATCGAAGAGCTTCAGGAAACCATCGTGCATGAGGTCTTCTGCTGTATCACGGTCACCCGCATAACGAAGACACACGCTGAGCATCCGCCCTGCATAGCGCTCGTACAGCTCCTTCCTGGCAAGGTTGTCGCCTTGCCTGCACCGTCCTGCCAGTTCCTGTTCTTCCATTCTTTCCTTTGACACGTGTTTACCTTATAAATGCGGCAAAGATAGAAATACTGCACGTAGCGAGCAAGAAATTAACTCTTTTGTTTCTTTAACAGTCCTTTATGCAGTATTCACCCTCATATTGCATTTTTTGGATACATGGAGAAAATTAAGATTAACACCAAAAAACAACAACTGATGAAGAAGCTGAGATTTTATTCGGTAGTATTTACATTTGCACTTTTAATAATACCGATGTTACAGTCTTGTCTGAATGATGATGACGAAAATCGTGGTACCCGTTTCACAATCGGTACTATAGAAGTTATAGGAGAAAAGGAATACTTTTTTAATCTGGATGACGGTGATAAGATGTATCCCAGTGATACTACTTACATCCATAACTACACAGTGAAAAACAACCAACGTGTATTTATTCATTTCCTTCCATTGGAAGAAGATATCCCGGGCTATGACTATAATGTGAAGCTTATCCAACTTGAGAACATACTGACAAAAGATATTATTCCACTTACCGAGGAAACAGCTGACAGCATCGGTAATGACCGTATCAATGCTACCTCATTATGGATTACGGGGAATTATCTGAACATAGAGCACCAGTTCTTCCACAGCAATAATCCAGATAAGAAGCACATGCTGAACCTGGTTATTAATGAAACGGCCGAAACACCTGATCCGGAAGACGAATATTTCACTTTGGAGTTCCGGCACAATGCTTATAACGATGAACAACGTACGCCGGGTTGGGGAATCGTATCATTCAGACTGGATGAAATAACCGAGCAATTGGCAGGAAAGAAAGGATTAAAAATAATCGTCAATACGATTTATGACGGAAAACAAACCTATAGGATAGATCTGAAAAAAGAGTAAAATAGGATTAAACAATAAGAGACCAACCTAAACTGACCGATTGAAGACGGAGAGGGTGCATTCCTACAGTGAATGCACCCTCTTTTACTTCAAAAAAGCCTTATTTAAAAGACCTTGAAATCTCTTATAACTGTACAAGGATACGGAATACTTTTCCAGGATTAGCCGCCCACTCCGTCATAGCTTCCAATGCATCTTCAGGTACTGCTACCTTCGTTATTAATTCTTCTACCGGGCAAGTTCCTGCCTTCATATAGTTGATTACCGCACGAAAGTCGGCCGGCAATGCATTTCTGGAACCACGTATATCCAATTCTTTCTGGACAAAATACTTCGTTTGGAAAGCGACTTCACTCTTCGCATAGCCAATGCAAACGACACGCCCTGAAAAAGCAACTTCATCCACAGCCATTACATAAGTCACAGGACTACCGACAGCCTCAATCACAACATCAGCTCCAAAGCCTTCCGTAATCTCTTGAATCCGGCTATGCACATCTTCCATTTTAGAATTAACCGTATGAGACGCTCCCATTCTCCGAGCCAGCTCCAACTTCTCATCATCCAGGTCCACAGCAATAACAATGGCACCTCTGAGAGCGGCACGAACAATAGCACCTATACCAATCATACCGCAACCGATGACCATCACATATTCATTGTCAATCACCTGACCGCGCGAAACGGCATGAAATCCCACACTCATCGGCTCAATCAAGGCACAATCACGCGGAGAGATATTACCTGCCGGAATAATTTTAGTCCAAGGCAATACAGCATACTCACACATCACGCCATTCCGCTGCACTCCCAATGTTTCATTATGTTCGCAGGCATTGACACGACCATTGCGGCACGAAGCACATTTACCACAATTAGTATATGGATTCAGAGTCACATTCATTCCTTTTTCGAATCCTGCCGGAACATCCGGACCTATTTCTTCAATGACCGCGCCTACTTCGTGCCCCGGCACTACAGGCAACTTCACCATCGGATTACGCCCCAGGAAGGTGTTCAAATCGGAACCACAGAAACCTACATATTTAATTCTCACTAACACCTCACCGGCACCAACCACCGGTTTTTCAAGTTCAACCACCTTCATTTCAGAGGGATTGACTATTTGAACTGCTTTCATTTTATATATTTGAAATTAATTGTTTAATCAATAACCTTATAACCTTTCCAGCCATAGTAGGCACAGAATATAAAGCAAATCATCGGTACACAGTAAGCTGCATAATAAATGTGCTCATTGGCGTGCATGAAATAAGCCGTCAACTGAGGGAGACAGGCATTACCGACAATAGCCATCACGAGAAAAGCCGAACCACTTTTTGTCTGGTCGCCCAATCCCTTCAGAGCCAGAGAGAACTGGGTAGGATACATAATAGACATGAAGAAAGAGATAGCCAGCATAGCATATAATCCTACCATACCTCCCCAAATCATTACCACTCCGCATAAAAGAATATTCATTAAGGAATAAACCAACAACATATCCTGCGGACGGAATTTCACCATCAGTCCTGTACCAATCCAGCGCCCTACAAGGAAAGCAAGCATATAAAGTCCGAAGAAAGTTGTTGCGGTTTCTTCCGGAAGCCCTGCATAAGAGCAGCAATAGACAAGGAATAAACTATTGATCGCTGTCTGCCCGCCATTATAAAAGAACTGCGCAATTACTCCCCAACGCAAGTGTGAATGTTTCAGCACACCAAAATCAATCAGCTTTTCTTTCTTTGAACCGGAAGAAGGAGTCTTACTTTCATCTCCTATCTGCGGCAATTTTGAAAATACAAATACCACAGCTATGATCACCAACAGCAAAGCCAGCATCAGATAAGGGAACTTCATAGCATCCGTCTCTACTTGTATATAAGCCTGCCAGCCACCCGGATAATCTACGGGTAAAGTATCACGTGTATAATGCGTGCCACTCAGAATCAGTTTACTCAGAAACATAGCGGAAATAAAGGCGCCGAGTCCGTTGAAAGATTGTGCCAGATTCAACCGTCGCGGTGCTGTTTCGGGCGCACCCAAAACGGTAACATACGGATTGGCAGCAGTCTCCAGGAAACACATACCGGTAGCTATGATAAAGAATATGCAGAGATAGGCCCAATAGGCTTTCAACATGGCAGCCGGAAAAAAGAGCAAACCACCCAATGCCGCCAACAATAAACCGAAAATAATGCCTGCTTTGTAGCTATAACGCTTCATGAACATAGCTATCGGAATCGGGAAAATGAAGTAAGCAAGCCAATAGGCAGTTTCGGTAAATGACGCCTCAAAGGTGTTCAGTTCACAGGTTTTCATCAACTGCCGTATCATTGTCGGGAGCAGATTGCTGCTAATTGCCCAAAGGAAAAAAAGGCAGAAGACCAGCGCCAAAGGTATCGTATAAGTATTTTTTTTCATACGTATTATTATCTTCTTATTCAGACATGTTTTTGATATATGGCAATACGGGAAGATCAGTAAATCCATAGAATTTCCGGGCATTTTCTCCAAGGAACAGCCTTTTTTCATCTTCCTGCAAATCGGGTGATTTCACTATAAAATCATACGACATTTTGTAAGTGATTGCGGTAATAGTACGCGGATAATCCGATCCCCACATCAGTTTCTCCATCCCGACCAGTTCGGCAGCTTCCCGTATAGCTTTTACTGCTCCCTTAAAAGGATAGAACTCATCATTGAAAAGCCAGGTTATTCCTCCGGATTCAATCATCACATTGGGATGAAGAGCCAGCCGTATCTGCTCTTCCCAATCCGGACGTGTCACCATTCCGAAATGCCCGATAGCAATTCTCAACCGGGGACATTCCTGAATAACCTCCTGCATCTCGGGAACTTGCGTTGCTCCGTCCGCCAAGTCTATGGAAAGCATCACATCCCGTTCTTCCATATAGCGGAACATCCGCATCATCTCTTCACTATTCAGCATCACCCGTCCTTCTTTAAGCAACAGGCGTTGAGCCGGAATTTTAATAGCTTTGAAACCTCTTGCTATTAGTTCTTTTGCCTGTGCCAGAAACCCGGGCTTACGAAACTCACACATTCCGCAAACAAAGAAGCGATCGGGATAACGGGAAATAACTTCTGCCAGATATTCATTCTGAATACCATCAATAAATTCCTGTGTAATAACGGCAGCAGCCACTTGCGCATAGTCCATGTTCGACAGGAAAACTTCTGCACTATTCACCCCGTCCATCATAAAGGGAGGAACCATTTGGCGGATTTCTCCCATAAACAACGAACGTCCATTATCCAGCGTACGAATGGGCAGATCATCCACCACCGTATCTTGCCGCAACCATAAATGGGCATGGGCATCAATTATTGTATAGTCCATATAGACAGCTGTTTTTTTTAAGAGTTAGCCCAACTTACTCGTTGCTGTTCCCCAATAATTTTCTGTACTTCATGCACCAGCGTCCAGTCAATCGGCTCTTCAATAAAAGAGACATTCTTTTTCACATTCAGCGGATTGGCCGTACTAAACAATGTAGTCGCAATCCGAGGATTACTAACAGAGAACTGCATAGCTAATTTCTCAATGGGATAATTTCTCGCTTTACAATGTTCCATTGCTTTGCGACAAGCATCCACCAAAGGTTCCGGAGCCGGATGCCATGCAGGAACGCCTCGTTCGCTCAACAATCCCATGGATAGCGGAGAGGCATTTATCACGCCTATTCCCTTCGATTCAAAATAATCAAGAAAATCCGCTAGCTTGTCATCGCACAGGCAATAATGGCAGAAATTGAGTATAGATTCTACCGTACCGCTCGGAGAGTGGTCAATTACCCATTTCAGGTTTTCGAGTTGCAAATCAGTGATTCCGACATGGCCGACAACTCCTTTTTCACGCAGTTCTACCAATGCCGGTAATGTCTCATTAACAATCTGGTTCAGATCAGCAAACTCAATATCGTGCACATTAATCAAATCGATAAAGTCGATATTCAGACGTTCCATACTCTCATATACACTTTCTACCGCACGCTTTGCAGAGTAATCCCAAGTATTGACACCATCTTTTCCATAACGTCCCACTTTGGTAGAAAGATAATACCGGTCACGTGGAATATCTTTCAAAGCTTTTCCTAAAACAGTCTCTGCTTTATAATGCCCATAATAAGGGGAGACATCTATAAAATTCATGCCCGATTCGACAGCAGTAAACACAGCCTCAATTCCTTCTTTCTCTTTAACATCATGGAAAACCCCTCCTAAAGAAGAAGCTCCAAAACTGAGAGATGATACTTTCATCCCTGTCTTTCCGATTTCATGGTATTGCATAACTAATTAAATTTAAAAGTTTTTAGATGCGACAAAAATAGGACAAGAATAAATTCAGGACAGCATATAAGAAGCGAAAACAATACGTAATGGTTTACGTAAAAAAAACATCCTTCTATACTGTCTTTTATCGGGGAATGTGTTTTCTTTGTAAACGAATCTAATATAGCAGACTTAAAACATGGAATATCGGAAACATACTTCATTAAAAGATCTCGCCCAAGCATTAGGCGTATCCATCCCCACTGTATCCAGGGCACTAAAAGACAGTCCTGAAATTAGCAGTGAGCTTTGCGCTAAAGCCAAGAAGCTGGCAAAAGAAATGAATTACCGCCCCAACCCTTTTGCCATGAGTCTGCGAAAAAACACCCCGCGTATCATTGGAGTCGTCGTACCGGATATCGTTACCCATTTCTTCGCATCCATCCTGAACGGGATAGAGAATATGGCAGTGGACAACGGATACTTTGTTATCATCACCACTTCACATGAATCCTACGAATATGAGAAAAGGAACATTGAGAATTTAGTCAATATGCGGGTGGAGGGTATCATTGCCTGTCTGTCCCAAGAAACTACAGATTATGCTCATCTTGCCGCCCTGAAGGACATTAATATGCCACTCATCCTCTTCGACCGTGTTTGCCTGACCGACCAGTTTTCTTCGGTAGTAGCAGATGGAGTGCAATCGGCACAAATGGCTACCCAACATTTATTGGATACAGGTAGTAAACGAGTGGCTTTCATAGGAGGAGCTAACCATTTGGATATTGTGACAAAAAGAAAACACGGTTACCTGGAAGCTCTTCGTGACAATCATATTCCCATTGAAAAAGAACTGGTAATCTGTCGGAAAATAGATTATGAAGAGGGCAAAATAGCAACGGAAGCCTTGTTATCCCTTCCTCAACCTCCCGATGCCATTCTTGCCATGAATGACACATTAGCCTTTGCCGCCATAGAAGTTATTAAAAGTCACGACCTTCGCATTCCGGAAGATATAGCTATCATCGGTTATACAGACGAACAACATGCCAACTATGTAGAACCAAAACTATCGGCAGTATCACATCAGACCTATAAAATGGGAGAAACGGCTTGTCGTTTATTAATAGACCAAATCAAAGGGAATAGAACAGTCAGGCAAGTAATCATTCCGACAAATCTGCAAATCAGGGAAAGTAGTAGAAAGAAATAATAAAAACGGGTTATCAACCTGCGGAGAGACGGGGATTCGAACCCCGGATACCCTTTAGGGGTATACACGCTTTCCAGGCGTGCCTCTTCAACCACTCGAGCATCTCTCCTTGTATATTCCGGTAAGTATTTTCAATAAAAAAGCAGCCATTATTTAGCTGCTTTTAGCGGAGAGACAGGGTTCTGAACCCAGCCATCTAACCACCTATATTTCAGCTTGTTTAGCTTCCAATATTTCAAATAGGTAACGAAACAGTAACGATTTTCACTGACGCTTTTGTCTGGCTTTGTCCGCTGTTTGTCTGCCTATCTCACGGGTTCAAAGATACAACTCTTTTCCGAATTGCGCAAATGTCTGAATATAAATATTTCAGCTTAGGTGTAAGGTGCAAGCTATATATAGATATATACTTGCACCTTACACCTAAATCTTCACTAAACTTTTTTATATATGCAAGTTTTATTGAATAAACATTTGCATATACAAAAGTACTTTCATATATTTGCATCAAAATATAAAAGTACTTTCATAAAACTTTAAAAAATGGACGAATTTATAAAATTAGGCTATTTAGCAGGTGCAACAAGATTTAGAAGAATAAGCGACAAGTTGTACATAGATGGAAACAAACTATACAGTGATGAAAATGTACAGTTTAAAGCAAGTTGGTTTTCAGTATATTACGCATTATCCGTATCCGAAAAGCCATTGACTGTATTAGATTTAGCTAATATTATTGGCTTTTCTCACATAACAGTTAAAAACATAATAAGAGAAATGGAAAATGAGAATTTAGTTCAAATAGAGCAAAATATTAAAGACAAAAGGTCTAAAATAATTCATTTATCAGAAAAGGGAATTTCAGAACTTCCAAAGTTACGAGAACTGTGGAAGAAGTTCTCAATCGCTCTTCAAAGTATATTAGAAGAAGGACATCCTGATATTTTAAATATTTTAGCCCGCATAGATAACAAAATGGATAGTTGCCATATTTATGATATAAAAGAAAATAATTCGCTTATTAATATATTAGATTATAGACCATCACTAAAAAATTCGTTTACCACATTAGTTGGTAATTGGTTATCAGATATGCTAAACGGAAAATTAGAGCAGGAAGATTTATTTACTATAAATAATCCGGGTGAGGCATATTTATTAAATGGTGGCTTTGTTTTTTTTGCGGAATATCATAATAATATAGTAGGATGTGTAGCATTAAAAAGATTAGATGAAAATCAATTTGAATTTGCAAAGCTAATTGTAGCAGAAGAAGCTCGCAGATTAGGAGTAGCAACTAAATTAATTGAAAGATGTATTGCAAGATGTAAAGAAAATAAAGTTTCTAAGTTATGGCTACAAACGACTAACAAATTAGTTGGAGCACATAAACTATATTATAAAATGGGATTTGTAGATGAAAAAGCTCCTTTATCCATGAATGTTCTTAATAGAACTGAAAAAATAATGATGCTTCAATTAAGCATTGATAATTTATAAATAGTAATGTAAACTTAACTTTTACAATTCATGCACCTATAAATGTGATAATAGATATTTAATTGAGGGTTATTACTCCAAAGTATCAACATAATACTATACAAAACATCATATATAAAAAAGGTGGATAAATTGGCATAAGCATTAGTGTAATAAGAATATATATGATAAATATTATTGGATATTTTGGATTGATATTTAATTTGTTGTCAATGACAATGAAAAATATTATTCATTTGCGGTTATTAGCCTTATGTGGTAACTTGATATATATAATATATGGATTTCTATTAAATTCAATGCCCTTTCTGATAGGATGTACAATTGCTGTAATCATTCAGGGTTATCACATATATAAATTAATATGGATAAATAAAATTAGTCAATAAATCAATCACGTAAAGTAAATTTATTTACACTAAAATATGAAACATTTTTTAGATAAAATAATATCTAAAATCAATACAGAAATAGAAACATCCTGTATAGATAGTGATATATCTCCTGATAAAGCTATATATATGATTGATTTTATTAAACCATTATTTGAAGAATTAAGAGAGTTTATACATCAATACACTTTTCAAGATGAGAATGAAGAAATATCATTCTTTAAAAACGTTAAGCCGTTTATTCTAAGTAAACTGATATATTTCAATGATATATACACACTTGAATTAAGAAAACCCAATGGTAGCAAAGAGGTTCTTAAAGAGTATTATAAAAAGAAACAAACAACAATAACAGAGTTTTGCAATGCCAATCTTGACTTCTACCAGTATTATCGTTCTAAAGCGACTCACTTAGATAGATATTATTTCCTTAGAGGACATGAAAATTATAAACTATGCCATAACTGTTGTATGTTCGATAAAGACCCACTGTTTTCTACATGTTGTGACCATAGGGTTGCTAAAATGTTGGCTTATGATATGCTGGAAATTTATCTGCAGCAACGATTACAAGATGTCGAAAAACAAGAAATAATAAGTATTAGCCGGGCTTCACTACCGGATAACCCTTTTCGATGGACTGGGACTAAAATTGCTGCTATCGAATTGGGCTATGCCATATATGCTGCCGGAGTTTTGAATGATGGCAACGCTGATATTAAAGAGATTATGACTTATATAGAAGCATCGTTCAAAATAGACTTAGGGGACTATTACCGAACTTATCTTGCAATCAGAGAGAGAAAAAAAGATAAAACATCATTCCTTACTAACCTTATAAATAAGCTGTTGCGCAAAATGGACGAAGACGACAAACTATAATAAACTTCCTCTAAAAAACTACCAAGTTACTACCAACTTGGTAGTTTTTTTATGTCCTATCCTAAAGGGGATTTTTACCATCTTTTCCTCTTATTTCACCCTATTTCAATACCAATTTCCACAAAAAAATAAATCAACCAACTTGGTTGTATCTTGTAAGTTTTATCTTTTGGAACACCCGACCTTTGCAGCAAATCAATTAGTTAGCAAAATGGAGATAATAACATTCGAGTCAAAAGCCTATAAGGAATTAGACAACAAAATTACCGCTATCGCCGATTATATATTCAATCACACAGAAGCGGAAAGTACTAACGAGGATGAAATTTGGGTGGATAGTTACGAGGTCTGCACATTTTTGAAAATCAGTGAAAAGACACTCCAACGTCTGCGAGTGGCTGGAACTATTGCCTACTCTAATATTCGAGGACGTTACTTCTACAAAATCAGCGAAGTAAAACGGATGCTGGAAGAACGCCTGATAAAAAGCAATAAGGAGAATATTAACGACCTGATAAACAACCACCAGCTATATGTTAAGGAAAGAAAAAATATTAGAAAGGACAAGTAACGGGCTATCTGTATTCAAGCACTATGTACCCGGTAATTGGCGGATAGGTCGAAATTTCTTGAACCCGCTTTATGAAGATAATAAAGCGTCCTGTAATATCTATTTCGACCGCCGAAGTGGTATATATAAGATGAAAGATTTTGGCAATGACAATTATAGCGGTGATTGTTTCTTTTTCGTGGGGCAACTTAAAGGGTTGGACTGCAATAATTCGATGGATTTTATAGAAATACTGGAAACCATAGACCGGGATTTGGGATTGGGACTGGCAACAGGCAATCCGATACCAGTTACCCGTACTTCTTGCCGTATAGTAGATGATATACCGGAAGAAACACCTGAAAAGGAAAGCAAACCTTACCAGTTCAGGGAACAGAAATTTCCGCTTGCCGAATTGATGTACTGGCAACAGTATGGTATCACACCGGAAGTGTTGGAACTCTATAAGGTGTGTTCCCTACGGGACTTTCAGAGTGTAACGGCGGATGGAACACCGTTCACTTATACTTCATCCGTAACAGAACCTATGTACGGGTATAAAAGTAAACGGTATATAAAGCTATATCGTCCGTTCTCGAAAACTCGTTTCCTATATGGTGGTAACTTCGGGGAAAACTATTGTTTCGGATTGGAACAACTGCCCGCAAAGGGTGATACACTGTTTATTACGGGCGGTGAAAAAGATGTCATGTCATTGGCGGCACATGGTTTTCATGCTATCTGCTTCAACAGTGAAACGGTGACTATCCCACCTACCCTGATTTATAAACTGACGTTCCGTTTTAAACATATCATCCTATTGTATGATACCGATAAAACGGGCAAGGAAAGCGCACGCAAACAGGAAAAGCAGTTGGAAGAATTTGGAGTAAAACGGTTGCTTCTACCGCTTTCCGGTACAAAAGAGGAAAAGGATATTTCCGATTATTTCAAGGCAGGGAATACCCGTGAAGATTTCCTGAAATTGTTTATCGAGTTTTTAGATAACCTATATAGTGATACATTGATTATGCTTAAATCGTGCGAAATAGACTTCAACAATCCCCCGGCAAAAGCACAGGTGATAATCTCTGCCGGGGACGTTCCACTGGGAACACAAGGCAACCTGTTCGGCATTACTGGTGGCGAGGGAACGGGAAAAAGTAATTATATAGCCGCCATGTTGGCGGGCTTTATCTGCCAACCGGATAAGGAAGTAGATACGCTCGGCATACAGATAGCCGCCAACAGTAAACATAAAGCGGTATTACTCTATGATACGGAACAGTCCGAAGTACAACTGTTCAAGAATGTAAGTAACCTGCTGGCACGTGCGAAACAACCGAACAAACCGGAAGAACTGAAAGCATTTTGTCTAACAGGTATGTCCCGCAAAGAGCGACTGCACGCTATTGTTCAAAGTATGGATAAGTTTTATTACCAATACGGGGGCATACAATTAGTCGTGATAGATGGTATTGCCGACCTTGTAAAAAGTGCTAATGATGAAGTGGAAAGCGTAGCGGTTATAGATGAACTATACCGACTGGCAGGAATTTATAATACTTGTATTCTCTGCGTGCTGCATTTCGTACCCAATGGTTTGAAGCTGCGGGGGCATTTAGGCTCGGAATTACAACGAAAGGCGGCAACTATCCTTTCCATCGAAAAAGACGAAGAACCCACACAATCAGTAGTGAAAGCCCTGAAAGTAAGGGACGGTAGCCCGTTGGATGTTCCCTTGATGCTCTTTTCGTGGGACAAGGCAGCCGGGATGCACCTTTACAGGGGTGAAAAGACCCGTGAGGAAAAAGAGAAGCGCAAGGAAAAGGAATTGGTCGGGGTTGCTCGTGACGTGTTCGGCAGACAGGAACATATAACCTACATAGACCTGTGCGAACAGATACAGCAGATTTTGGACGTGAAAGAACGTACCGCAAAAAGCTATATCCGCTTTATGCGTGAACGGGATATTATCATTAAAGACCCGTCTAACCAAAGTTATTTTATGATTGGTTTAATTTAATCAGGTAGCCTTATGTATATAGACAGAGAAGATTTCATAGCATGGATGGAACGTATCATGGATAGGTTCGATATGCAGGACAAGAAGATAGACCGGGTGATAAACGGACGTAATTGTTTGGATGGGGAAGAACTACTGGATAATCAGGACTTGTGCCTGCTTCTGAAAGTAGCACCCCGAACACTGACCCGTTACCGGAAAAAGGGAATACTCCCTTTCCTTATGCTGGACGGTAGATGTTATTACCGTGCTACGGACGTACACAAGTTAATCCGTGAGAAAACTGATTAATTTTTTCTTTTCCAATGGCTTTCAATCCTGTTTTGTCGTGAGATAAGGCAGGATTTTCTTTTTACTATTCGGGTATATCCGGGACTTTCCGTATATTTGCAACAGTTTCATAAGACAATAGCAGCATAGGTTAGCCTATTGCTTTTATATATAACATAGCGTTCGCAGAACGTCTCAACGTAGAAAACTGGTAATTTTCAAAGAGAAGAGATTTATGCGCAATGTTCATGCTATACTTCTGTATAGCGTGAGCTTGCCTGTTTCTTCTCTTAGGCGTACCAGTGCCTCTACGTTGGAATAGTGTGAGTTCACGCTTTTTCTTTGGATGCGCTGCCGAACAGTTTATTAGTAGAAACTGTTAAATAATCAATTATGAAACATTTAAAGACTTGTATTGCCGTATCTCTCGATGGCTTCATAGCCACAAAGGATAATGAATTGGACTGGATGCCTGAAAACGTGAGTAAAGAAATTGCAGCAGCCTATGAACAATCGGGTGTACTGCTTGCCGGAGTGAATACCTATACCTGTATTTTTGAACATTGGGGCGGATGGCCGTACAAAAGTAAAAAGACTTTTGTAGTGTCCCACTACGACACCAATGTGACCGAAAAGGAGAATGTAACCTTTCTTACCGATATGCCTTTACGGGCAATCAATGAACTTAAATCAAGTTCGGAAACGGATATTCAGGTCATTGGCGGCGGTAAGTTTATAACCTCGCTGATTGAAGCGTCCCTGCTGGATGAAATAACGCTGTATATCGTTCCGGTCATGCTTGGGGACGGTATCAAGTTTATAGGAAAGACTTTCGGGTCGAAGTGGGAACTGACCGGACACCGGGTTACAGACAATCAGGTCGTTCGCCTGACCTACCAGTATAAAGGAGAATGATTTAAAAAAGCACCCGGTGTCCCTCCGGGTGCTTCAACCACAAAAATTTCAATTATAAATCTATCTATAATGAAACTTTCTGTGGCAAATATAACTATTTCCGTCTTATTTCTTCGGTTTGCCTTTCTTTTCAGGGAACACGAAAGTAACATTAAACTGCCCGTCAAAGGCAAGTGAAGCGTCAAAGACTTTGCCGTTCTTGCTTTTAAAGCCTTTGATTAGCCCGGTTTTCCCGGCAGTCACCAGTTCGGTAATCTGTTTGTCCGTTAGCTGTTTGTCGCTCTTGTTGCGGAAGATGGTAACGGAACAATCCACATTGGAACATTTGGCGACTTTCGGATAGAAAAGGATGCGCCCGGTCTTACATTTCGGGCAGATACAACCACTGCCCGAAGCGAAAGAAAGTTGAACATCCAAAAGTTCAGCCGTGATTTGCCGTGCATACACTTCGATGCCTTTACGGAACGTATCGGGGTTCATTTCCCCGCTTTCTATTTTGGCAAGGGTATTTTCCCACATTCCCGTCATTTCAACGTCTGCTATCTTCTTATCCCGGATGATATTATAAACGGCAAGACCCTTTTCGGTTGGGACAAGGTTCTTTTTCTCCCGGACGATATACTGGCGGGAAAACAGTGTCTCGATGATGGCTGCCCGTGTTGCGGGCGTACCTATACCCGTATCTTTCATGCTGGCTTTCAGGTCGGCGTTTTCCAGTTCCTTACCTGCCGTTTCCATTGAAGAAAGCAAACTGCTTTCCGTGTGTAACGGCTTGGGCTTGGTCTGTTTCTCCAGTAGTTCAATGCCGGAAAGCGGTAAACTATCTCCGTCCTGCAGGGCGGGCAAAGCGGCGTTATCTTCTCCGTCCTCTTTCTCGCCGAATACGGCACGCCATCCGGCGGACTTGATTACAGACCCTTTGACCGTGAAAAGCGACCCTGCACATTCCAGCGTTACACTGGTAACGTCTTTGACGCATTTTTCAGAAAAGGCTTCCAACATTCGTCCGGCTATCAGTTCGTAAACTGCCTGTTCGTCTGTTTCCAGTTTACCGGGCAGGTTTTCCGTTACTATCAGGGCGTGATGGTCTGTTATCTTGCCATCGTTCACGGAACGGAAATTTAAGGCTTTGCCTTTCATCCCGGCAGCATATCCGGCAAAGCGGGCGTACTGTTCCAAATTAACAAGACGTTCCGGGATTTCCTCGAATACGTCCTGTGAGATATAACGGCTTCCGGTTCGGGGGTAGCTGATTAGTTTACCTTCGTATAACTTTTGGGCGATGGATAGGGTTTTGTCTGCGGAAAAATTCAGTTTGGTATTCGCTTCTTTTTGAAGTGAAGTTAAATCATAGAGCAACGGCGGTTCTTGGTTTACTTCCTTACGTTCTACGGTTTTCACCTGTACCGTTTCCGCTTCCTTTATCCTTTGCAGCGTGTCGATGGCGGGCTGCTGTACATCGTATTTGTCTGCGGATAGTGCCGCAAAAGTTACATTTTCCTTTGCTGCCTGTAATTTCAGTTGCCAATACTTTTGCGGGACAAAGTTCTTGTTCTCCAAAAAGCGGGTACATATCATTGCCAACGTAGGCGACTGTACCCGTCCCAAAGAAAAAATGCCTTGTCCGGCTGCCACACTTAAAGCCTGTGTACCATTTATGCCAATTAAATAATCCGCTTCACTGCGTGCCTGTGCCGAAAGGAATAAGTTATCATACAGGCTGCCGGCTTTCAGGTTTTGCAGTCCCTCACGGATTGACTTGTCGGTAAGGCTGCTTATCCATAAACGGACAAAGGGCTTGTTGCATCCAATGTAATTGTAAATATATCTAAATATGAGTTCTCCCTCTCTCCCTGCATCGGTAGCGACAATTATCTTATCCGACTGGTCGAATACTTCTTTGATTACCTTTAGTTGTTTCAATGCGCCGGGGTCTGCCTTGTACCCTTTTTCCGCTTTCACTTGTCGGGGTGTAAGTTGAAAACTATCCGGGATAATAGGCAGACTTTCCCGGCGGAAACTCTGTATGCCGTATGCTTCCGGCATTGCCAAACCTACAAGATGGCCGAACGCCCAGGTAACGAGATACCCGTTACCTGAAAGGTAGCCATCCTGTTTTTCACTCGCTCCTAAAATACGGGCAATGTCCCTTGCCACACTTGGTTTTTCTCCGATTACTGCAATCATTCTAATTTTGATTTTAATTGTTCCACTTCTTTTTGTCTTAGGATTTTCCGGTCATAATAGATGTGGTAGCCATCTATATAATATTGTCGGTTCTGCTCGTCTATGGCTTCCCAGTCTGTTTTGTAACAGGCGAAGAAAAACAGGGCAAAACCGACAACCGGGATAAGGATTAACACCGCTATCATCTTTTGCGTCCCCTGCTCTGTTTGGGTTTGTCCGTCTGCTCCTGCTTCTCCTTTTTATCCTGCTTGGTCTTTTGTTTTTCAGTGGGCTTGTCCTGACCCTTTTTCAAGGGTTCTTTCACTTTTTTGGTGGCTTCGTTGGTCTTGCCTTCCGAATTGACCGCTACCTGTGTGCGGTTCTTGCTTGCCGGAGTAATCTCTTTTACGGCGGAACGGTCAAAGCTGGGATTGTCACTGTAAAAGCCTAACTTCTTCTTATCATGGTTCACCTGAATATAAGCATCGTATTCGACCCCCCGCTTGTCTTTCAGCCCGGCAACAAAGATGGTCTTGTCATTGACTAAATCCTGCTGTTGCTGGCGGGATAGCTCTATTCCTGAAATGCTTTTGGGAATGGTTACACCGTCACTGGTGACAAGGCTGTTCTGCTGCGTCTGTTTCTGCCCTTGCTCCTGTGACTGTTTGGCATTGGGATAGATAAATTCCAGACTTTTCTTATCGGCATTGACCTGAACGGTTGCGGAAAAGGGATTTTTACGGTTGGAAATCATGTTTTCAAGGAATACCCCTTTTCCTTCCCGTAAGGCTTGCTGCTGTTCCTTGTTCAGTTTGACACCCTTTATTTCATCCGGTATTTGGACGCTGCTTGCACGCATGGAAACCAATTCGTTTGTTACCTTATCCACGCTGACGAAAGAGGGTATCATTTCTCCTGTGATATAGTTTTTCAGGTTTACTATCCGTCCCATGTTTCCCGTTTCAAGAAGATTGGCTTTATCCTCTTTGGAAAATTCATGTCCGAAGAACGGGCGTTCAAGTTCCGGCTTTTGTCGGATGCCGTGTATAGCCAAAACTACATTCCCGTCCTTGTCGTGCCGGAAAGATAAACGTGCGTCCAGTTTCATAATGGCTGAATTGTAGTTACCTGCAATGGTGAACGCTCCGGGCGACTTGTACCCCCTTAACATGGGTTCTAAAGCCTTTGCCTTTTCAAGCTGTTCTTTGGATAGACCAAAATTCTTCAAGGCTTCCCAGTCCACTTTATCCGGGTCAATCACATACTTGCTTTTGTCGGGTTGCTGCGGTGCTTGCGCCGTTGCTCCCGTTTCTTTAGCTGGCTGCTGTGGTTGTTGGGTTTGGGTTTCCTGCTGTTCTTTCTTCGCTTCCTGCTTCACGGTTTCAGGTGTCACCCGATAACGCTCTATGCCCGCTTCGTTTTCAGGTGTCGGATGATTAAAATTATCCCTGATTATCGGCTCGATTTTGGGAAGTTCAATCTTAGGGATTTTGAAGAAGTTAAAACGGGTAGGGTTCTTCAACTGGTTCATCATGTTGGAAAAGAAGTTGGAAAAGAAATCACCGTGACGGTCGAATTTCAAAAGTTCGCTGTTGTTCTCCGGCGGTACGGTTTGGAGTTCCCCGTTTTCATCCACACCTTTTACTGCGCTGATTGTCTTTTTCTCCTTATCCAGTACAAGAAGAATATCCATCATCTGTTCGTCAGTGGTGGACTGGTTGGCTGTGTTTACATCCATAATGTTTTGAATTTTAGTGAGTAAATAAAAATTTCGGAAGTAAAAGTAAGGATGAAATAGAGTATATTTAAGGATTTGGGAATAGGTGGCTTCATTAGTCCTCGTTTGTCCTTATTTGTCCAAGCATATCAATAATTGCCAATAAATTATTATCTTTGAAAGCGAATATCGTTTTGTATAATCATCAATTAAAGTAGATATGATAATAACCGTAATAATATTGATTATTTTATTATTGATGGGTTGGAATACTATAAAATGTAGTCTTAACAAATACATCAAAGATAATAACAGTGTAATTGAATATAGAGATAAGTTCATAGAATTTTGTAATCAATTCAATAGTAATAATAACCAATCAACCTCTCTTGACTTATATAACTGGCTTATTATGAATTCTCAACATATTCAGAATATAATTAGTGGATTTGGAAAGATGGATTATAAACCTGCATTTGCTCAATACTATATCCGCAATTAGAAGTTATTTTAAATACAATACCAAAGTTTAGAAATCATGATATTGAGGAGTTTGACATATATTCAACAGATGAATGTTTATTAAGATATATAGGTTATCAAAATGAGAGAATAAATTGTATAAAAAAGCAAATTAAAAATCCAATTATATGGTTTCGAGAAGGAGTAAAAAGTATAATTAATATCATACCATTTCTTTTTAATTGGTTTGGTATCATATCATCGTCACGAGTTAGGAGTATTATAAATAGTAATTTTTGGAATATTATTTCTGGAATTATTGCATTAGCTGGTTTTATTAGTTCTTTAGTCACAATTATTGCTGGAAAAGAGGATATTTTGAAATTGTTTAATTATATAAGCACTTTGTGAAATGGATTATTTTTCAAGAATTAAACCTATATTAAACAAGTTGACAGATTACAATATTATTGATAATCTGTTTGTTATTCGTCAATATTTACTTGCACTTGAAAAAGGAATAGGATATTATAGACTTCCTCACATAGAGAATAGTAATAATGTTATTCTTATGCCTAATATATGTGACTTTCTAATCGCTAACTCTCTAAAATACTGCACTTTTAATAAAGGTAAATACTATCTTGGCAATTTTAAAGATAGATTAAGAATAGTTGTAGAACTTACAAAATTAGAAGAAAAAATAAATAAAGATGCGATAGATACTGATATATGGACATGGTTACATTCATTCTGTTTTAATCAAACAAAATTACAAAACTCAACGAATATCGTATATGAAACATATCGTTACTATTGGATATTTAAAGATGAAAAGCTTCGTGAAGTCATTGAGAATAAAATCAATATGAAATATAAAGATTTTGTTATTTGTGCTTTTTGGCTATATTCAAAATTTACTCAACAGTTCGCATTTAGCCTTAATCATTTAATCTCTTTTCCAAAGAATTATCAAGGCACTCCATTTAATGCCGAAAATATTCAAAAAACTATATCTATATTTTGCAAAACATTATCGGAACACAAGGATATGGCAAAATTAAGTACAAAATATACAGACGAAGAACTTTTTAACTATAATGATTCTCCACATATAATCTATCCTCTTTTTGAATATAACAATAATATCTATTGTATATCACCAAGATATTTATTAAATCAATTAAATTCAGGTATATATTACATTGCAAACATTCCGCAAAATAATGTTTCTGGACCTTTTGGAAAAAGTTTTGAAAAATACACAGGAGAAGTTATAAAACATTATAGTCCTTCTTCTTATTTCATATCTCCCGAAATTCCATACGGAAAAGATAATAACAAAACATCTGATTGGATTGTTTCAGATTCAGAAAATATTCTTTTCATAGAATGTAAGGCTAAACGATTGATGGCTAAATCGAGAAAGCAATGGAGCTTTGATATGACAAGTATAGATTGTGTTATAGATAACAATTTAATTAACGATGAAAATTATATAAAGTTAATTCCTGACACTTTAACAAAGGACATTATCATATTAGGAATAGAAATTGGTAAAATATATAAAGTTTATAATGATTATAGATGCAATAAAATAACAAACCTTCCGTATAATGAGAATATAAATTTTTTCCCTATAATGGTAACATTTGAAGAATGGTATGCTGGATGCCCAAGCATAAATGATTGCTTAACTCGGATTGCAGAAGCATATCTAAAAAAGAAAGATATTGATATTTCCATTATTCAAAAAAACAAATACAAAATCATTTCAATAGATACTTTTGAGATTGATTATCAAATAATGGCAAAGGAAGGTATTTCCAATTTCTTCAAAATGGAAAAAAGCAATATACTTGATGACTATAAGAAAAATTTTCATTTAGATTCTTATTTTTTTGATAAATTCTCAGAAGAGCTTATATCTCCAATTGGAGATATAATAGCAAAAAACGACAAGTGTCCGTGCTAATATTTATATTTATTTAATTTTGACAGAAAAGTATATATGGGAATAATGAAAGAATACTATTTTGATATGTTGGAAGAAAAATACAACAGTCGTTTAGCAAGTATCTTGGGAATAACTACGGATGAATTAGATACATTAAAACCTGTTATTGAGGAATATACAGGATATGATGACACTTTATATAGCTATATTATATCTTTTAAAAAAGATTCTCCTCAAGACATTTTAAAAAAAATCAATGGAATTAATGATAGAAATCAAGTATGGATTGATTCATGGGAGTTAGACAATCAAGACTATGACGACTATACTTACATATCAGCTCCTTATAGAAATTCGCATGAAGAATATCAACAAAGTATAATCAATATTGATAGATTAAATAAAATAAGATTAGGAGTTGAAGAATTAGATAAAATATTTAGAAAACAGATTTATAGTAGTATTGTATCTTCCTTAGAACTGTTTTTATATGAAACAATTATTAATTTAACAAAATCAAACAGTGAATATGTTGATAATATTATAATTAATCATCCTCGATATAAAGAACCTGATATAGCTGAAAAAAACAATAGTGAGAAACATAAAATGGTAAAATCAGCTTTAATGAAATTGAACTATCATAATTTAGAGAAAGTATCTGTTTATTACAATTCAGCTTTCAATATAAGTTTCCCTGCATTTGAAGATTTAAAAAAACATCTCACTGGTATGCGAAATAATATTGTTCATAGAAATGGGAAAACATTAGATGGAGAAATTGTTGAGATTACCGAAAGTGAGATTAATGAATTATTAGATTTGTCCAATAAACTGGTTGATTATATTGCAGAAAAATTGGATTTGAATGGTTTACCTTTTTAAAAAGGGATGAAATAGCATCTATTCATCCCTCCCTACTTATTGTTATTTATTCTTCTACCTTGATAAGATGCTGCAAGTCAGGGTCATTCTTTATCCGTTCCATTTCGTCCGTGACAATCTGCTGAACTTCCTGCTTGACCCGGTTGTAATTTGCCTGTATTTCTTCCTGCATCCGGTCGTTCCCGTCCTCGTCCCTAAAATCTATGATTTTGGGTAGCTTCTTGTAATTGGCTGTTTCCCGCTTCACTTGCTCGTTATCCACCACAATTTCACAATGAAAAATCTTCTGCTCGATGCGTTCATCGAAGTTGTCACTGACCGCACCCACGAACATACCCTGCGTCAAGTTGGATATTTTACTGGGTGGTATCAAACTATCCATTTGCGTACTGATTGAGGTTGATTTATCATTCCTATTGATAGTCATACTTTGCCGTTTTTGTAGTACCTTTCCGAAACGGTCTGAAAGCGTTTTTGCCGTTTCAGAAACCACCTGACCGGAAAAAATATTACCCACCGTATTTTCGATAACTTTGCTTTCCTTGTCCCCATAGTCCCGGCGTAACTGGCTGAAATCCTGAAAGCCCAAACAGACCGCTACCTTGTTGCTTCGTGCCGTTGCTATCAGGTTATCCAGTCCCCGAAAATAGATGGTCGGTAATTCATCAATGATTACAGAACATTTTAGCTGGTGCTTCTTGTTTATCAGCTTTACGATACGGGAATTATACAAACCCAAAGCACAGGAATAGATATTTTGGCGGTCGGGATTATTGCCTACCACCAAAATTTTAGGTTCTTCCGGATTGTTTATATCCAGTGAAAAATCATCCCCTGTCATTACCCAATACAGGGCAGGTGAAATCATTCTTGAAAGTGGGATTTTAGCACTTGCAAGCTGCCCTTGAAGCTGGTCTTGCGCATTGGATTCCCATGCGTCCATGAACGGTGAAAGGTAGTTTTCCAGTTCGGGATAACTGGTTAAAATTGTAAACGTGTCGGCATATTTCTTGTTCAGAAATTCAATGGCGTGCGGGAATGTACAATACTTCCCACCCTGATAGATTTTCAAAAACCAAATGATAGAAGCCAGTAAGATAATAGGACTTTCTACAAAGAAATCCCCCTGTTTGGTTATCCAACTGCGGTTCAAATTTAACATGATTGTATAACTGGCTTCGTATGCGTCTGATATGTCCGTCATAAATGCCGGATTTATCGGGTTACATCGGTGGCTCTTACGTGGGTCATCAAAATTGATTATGTAAAATTTGGGCTTCACCTTGTACCCGTCCGAATGGTTAAGCAAATGATTGTAGGCTATCTCCGAAAGGTCGGGAAATTTATAGTCATACAGATACATTGCGAAGCCCTTTTCTATTTGCTGTTTGATAAATTGGTTTACGACACAAAAAGACTTCCCACTGCCCGGATTTCCAACAACGATGCACGCACGAAAAATTGCTACAACGTTTATCCATCCATCGTTCCACTTCTTTTTATAGTAGAAACGAGAACGAAGATTTACGGAATATTCGTTTTCTATCAGGCGTGTTTCCTGTGCGAAACTTTCATTTTCCAAATTAAACACATCATCCATCAGGCTATTTTTCAACAGGCGGGAAATCCATACTCCGGCTGCCAATAACGAAAGATACCCGGCTGTCATGGTAAAGATATACAATGCCGTGTTTGCCGCCAGTGGCAACGGTAAAACCAATAACCACCAGTTCAGGAAGAACAGGATAAAACCGATTGTCAGGAAAACATAAATCTTGTTCCATGTGATTTTTTCCTCTTTCACTCCCTTTGTTCCCAAACAGGAAAGTGCAAGGAATACCACTGAAAAAAGTTTGGTATATAGGATATTGGAGAACAGCCCGGCGGTACGCTGGAAGTTCAGCAGGATTTTATCGACTACCCCGATATTGACACCCCATTCCATAAACGACTGATAACAAAACCAATAGATGTTTATCACTACAAATAAAATACTGATTGCCCGCATAAAGTCCATGACTTTTGCAAGTCCTCTTAAATCATCTTCATTCTGCATAATTGAAATTTTTATAGTTATTAAATACGTCTTTGTTTCTTCTTCTTTTTCTTCTTGGGTGGTGGAACTTGGCTGTTGTCGGGTGGCGTATCGTCCCCACCGGATAACAGGCTGAACAGTCCCGCAATGGTTTTTCCTGTATTTTCAAGGTGTCCGGTCAGGTTATATTCCGGTTTTTGCTCCTGCGTTTCCTGTTTACTGTTTCCCGTCAAAGTACGGGAGCCGGAAAACAGGTCATTGAACACATTGGCGGAAAAGTCCTTGCCCAACCGTGAACCGTTTAGGACGGTACGGTTTTCGTGGTCGATGAATGTTACACCGTATATCCTGCCTGTATCGTTCTGCCGGAAAAGAACATCTATGCCTTTCGCTTTCAATTCCGTAATAAGCTGTTCCCGGCTACGGGCGGATTTCATTACTGCCCCAACCGTCCGGCGGGTACGCTCTTTCAGGTTCTTGTCCTGAATGTCTTTTGCCGATTTCTTGATGTGTCTTTGGATGACTTCGTAACCTACCGACTTTCCCAAAGAGGAAGATTTGAACGGATTTCCCTGCTTTTCTCCCTTGTCATTGGTCGCCGAATAGACAATGCCGTTATAGGGTTTTCCGTTCACTTCCCCTTTCACTTCTTCCGCCTGTACATTATATATAGATAGCAACGCTTTGTATTCCGTGAAACTCTGGAAACGGTAACTGCTGGCAAGGGCTTTCACCGTATTGGATAACTGGTGCTTTACGTCCCCTGCCCGGTAGTCCACCTTTTTAAGTTCGGGGCGGTCGGCTGCCTGTTTCTTCTCTGCCGGATGCAGACCGTACTTCTGTTCCAGTTCACGGGTGATTTGTTTGCTACGGATATGCTCGAACTTGTCATTTATCTTTTTGCCTGTATCATCTACCCGGATGGAAACGATATGTATATGATGCCTTGCAATATCTTCGTGCTTGTAAACCATATACGGCTGGTTGCCGTACCCCAACTTATCCATATACTCTTTGGCAATATCCGCCAACTGGCTATCAGAAAGTACATCGTCCGGGTGCGGGTTCAGGGAGATATGGATAATCGGCTTTTCCGTTTTCAGGTCTGCGGGCAGGTGCATATCGAAACATTCCATACATCGCCGGATGCTGAAATTTCCGTCCTCGCTTTCAAACATACGGTTGCTTAAAAGTACCTTTCCCTGCTCTTCATCCACCTTGTTTTGGTTGTAGGATAGCGCACCGAACAGGGAACTGCCTACGCTTATCTTTGCAACCATCTTGTTTCAAATTCACGGGTCAGTTCAATAATTTGGCGGTTCAAGTCGGCAAGTTCTATCGTTGCCTTTTCCAGTTTATAGAGAAAAGCGAGAGCTTTCTTCTCTGAGAAATTGGTATTGAGAGCCTTTACCACCTGATTATAATTCACGGCGATACCCCTGTACTGGGAATATAAAGCGGTCAGCCGGGTATAATATTCTACCGCCGCCTTGTCTATTTTAATCACTTTGAACGGTTCTCCGAAGATACGGGCGGTGATAAAATGCGCTTTCGTGCGCATACCGGACTGGTCGAACAATGCCAAAAAGCGGGCGTGGTCTATCGCATTGAAGCTGATAGAGTACCGGAACACTGCCGGGTCTGCTTTGGGCTTTCGTCCTGCGCCACCCGGATGGGGCGCATTTTCATTTTTCTGTTTCATGCTACATTTTTTTTAAAGGGTTACGACTTCGGAGTGACCCTATCCCGGCTTCGTCCGGGCAAGGCGTTCAAAGCTGCTGAAAGAATTTCAAGCTGCTTAGAACACACCTTGCTATTTGCCAGTGCAAATAAAAATCCGCCTACGGACGGATTGGGGTTAGCGGATATTGGAACGCTCCCGGTGGCGGGGGCTTGGTTAGCCTGACCGATACCTTTCGGTTGCAAAGTAACGGGTATTAAAAATGCTGTGAAATAGCGGGTTATAGGACAAATGAGGACAAACGGGGACATTTGAGGACACCTTTCAAAAGGGGTTGCTTTTCTACGTTTATTTGTCCCGGATTTAAGAAAGAAAGCAATATGGATAGATGGATATATGTAACGGAAAGCAGACGGAAAGAAAGCGGTTTTGAAAACTTGAAAACAAGATTTCAAGATTACAATCTTTCAAGAAAGCAAGAAAGCAAACCGGATGGAATGATTGAAAGGAAACAGGCTTTCAATCGGGAAAGCAAACTGTCTGCAAAGAAAACAAGCTGTCTTTGTGGAATGAATGAAAACAAAGAAGCAAGAAAGCGAACAGGCTGTCTTTGCAGAAAGATAGCAAGAAACAAGGAAAGTGAAAAAGAAGTCATGCTCTCTTTCGTGCTTTCAACATGGAACGAAAGAAAACCATCCGTCAATCTCTACGGATGGAATGAAATAAAGATGTATCACAAAAAAGAATTATTACAATGAAGAAAGAAACCTTGTATGTAGCTTTCTCCACCCAAAAGGGCGGGGTCGGCAAAACAACGTTCACCGTTTTGGTGGCAAGTTATCTGTATTATCTCAAAGGGTATAACGTGGCGGTCGTGGATTGCGATTACCCGCAGCACAGTATCAGTGCCATGCGCAAACGGGATGCCGAACAAGTAAACGGTGACGATTATTACAAACAGCTTGCCTTTCACCAGTTCAAGACGCTGGGAAAGAAAGCGTACCCGGTCTTATGCAGTTCGCCGGACGAAGCGATAAAAACGGCGGATGAATTTCTTGCGTCTGCCGGGTCGGATTATGATGTGGTCTTTTTCGACCTGCCCGGAACGGTGAACAGTGAGGGCGTTATCAATTCGCTTTCAGGGGTGGACTACATTTTCACTCCCATAGCCGCCGACCGGGTGGTATTGGAAAGCAGCCTTTCCTTTGCGGTGGCTATCGACAAACTGCTGGTAAGGAATGAAGCGTGCCGACTGAAAGGGCTGCACCTGTTTTGGAACATGGTAGATGGGCGGGAAAAAACAGACCTGTACACCCTGTATGAACAGACCATCGGGGAACTGGAATTACCCCTTATGAAAGTATTTATCCCGGACACCAAAAGGTTTAAAAAGGAACTGGACGCACAGCGTAAAACCGTGTTCCGTTCTACGCTGTTCCCGGCGGACAAACGGCTGGTAAAGGGCAGCAACATGGAAGAACTGATAACCGAAATCGCATACCTTATAAAACTGTAACGATATGGCAAAGCAAAGCGGCGGGAAACCGCAAATAGACGAGGATTTTATGAAAGAGATTATTTCACAGGGCTTGCCCGTGAAAAAACAGGAAATGCCATCGGTGGCGGTGGAAACACCGGATAAGCCGGAAACAGTGAATAAGGAAGAAATCAAGGCAGAACCTAAGGAAGAAAAGGCGGTGAAAGAACCTGCCCGCCGGAAAAAGAACACTCCGGGCGATTACCGGGAAACCTATTTCATGCGGGTGGACTTGACCGACCGCCAACCGTTATATGTCAGCCGTACCACCCACGAAAAGCTAATGAAAATAGTAACTGTTATTGGCGGACGCAAGGCAACCGTGAGCAGCTATGTAGAAAATATCCTGCTTCGGCATTTCGAGCAGTTTCAGGACGAGATAAACGAACTGTACGAAAGCAAATTTGAAAAGCCGTTCTGATATGTTGAAATGGTTTATTATCGGAACACTCCTGTATTACGCCGTTCTCTTATGGCGATACAGGGATAGCTTGGGAACATGGTTCACGGGTGGGAAAAAGCAGCCGGAGCAGCCCAAAAGCAAACCGACCGTGAAAGCCGGAAACGGTGATTGTCTTGTAGGTGCAAGCCGTTACCGGGTGGGACAAATGAGGACAAACGGGGACATCTTAGGACACCTTTCAAAAGGGGTGGATAATGCTTCTATATTTGCCCCGCAAAGCGATGAAGCGGTGGAAGAAACGCCTGATAACAAACAGGTGGAAGATGAAAATACCGATACCCTACAAGCGATTGAAACCGAATTTGAAATGGAATTTGAAACGGAAAATACGGAAGAAACGGACGTTTCGGCGGATGAAATCGAAGCGGAAGAAATCGCCTGCTACATGGGTAACGGTGAACCGGAAATGGCACAGGGTATCACGCTGGGTGAGCTGGCGCAAATGGTACAGGTCATTCAGATAAAACAAGCGTCCGAAACGGAAGAACGGCAAGCGGTTCAAACCATCTGCCGGACGGAAACAAACCTGTTTCATTCGCTGGTGGAGCAGATTAACGGGGGCAGGTCACGGGTGGCGGAACTTTTACAAAAGCATGAGATACCCATGCCCGCCACCGTCCCGGCTGCCGGAAGTAATGAAATGGCAGACTTTGACATGAACGATTTTCTTTAATGGTAAACTTTAAATAATAAGATGATGAAACAAAGAGATTACGGTTAAGACAGACCTTTCCGAACATGGGGAACACTCCCCGCAACCACAAAAATCAATTATTAATCACTCCGCCGGGCGGACTATCCACCCGTCCGGCAATTAAAAAATCAATGTATTTATAATGAAAAAGAAAGTTCTCTTTTCAGCAGTCGCTCTATTGGCTGCATCCGCTACGTTTGCACAAGGTAACGGCATGGCGGGTATTACAGAAGCTACCAACATGGTAACATCCTATTTTGACCCGGCGACAAAATTAATTTACGCCATCGGTGCGGTGGTAGGCTTGATTGGTGGCGTGAAAGTATATGGCAAATTTTCTTCGGGTGACCCCGATACGAGCAAAACGGCGGCTTCGTGGTTCGGTGCTTGTATCTTCCTGATAGTCGCTGCCACCATCCTACGTTCATTCTTCCTCTAAATAAATGGACTATGGCAGACTATCCGATTAACAGGGGAATAGGCAAGCCAGTTGAGTTTCGGGGGTTGAGAAGTCAATATCTTTTCATTTTTGCGGGCGGACTGTTAGCCCTGTTCGTGCTTTTCATCATCATGTACATGGTAGGCATTAACCAGTGGGTGTGCATCATCTTCGGCGTTACTTCGGCAACGCTGCTTGTATGGCTCACATTCCGGTTAAACGAAAAGTACGGGACACACGGGTTAATGAAATTGTCCGCACGCAAAAGCCACCCTTTCCATATCATCAACCGAAAAGCCATATCCCGATTATTCACTAAAAATCAGAAACAAGCATCGAAATGAGAAATATATTAAAAGCTACCACGCTGGAAAACAAGTTTCCACTGTTCACGGTGGAAAACGGCTGCATCGTTTCCAAAGATGCCGATATAACAGTGGCGTTCAGGGTGGAACTGCCCGAACTGTTCACCGTCACGGCTGCTGAATACGAAGCGATACATTCCGCTTGGAACAAAGCAGTCAAGGTGCTGCCCGATTACAGCATCGTACATAAACAGGACTGGTTCATCAAAGAGAACTATGCGCCTGACATCCAAAAGGATGATTTGAGTTTCCTTTCCCGTTCCTTTGAACGGCATTTTAATGAAAGACCGTTCTTAAACCATACCTGCTATTTGTTTCTGACGAAAACGACAAAGGAACGTAGCCGGATGCAGAGTAATTTCTCCACCCTTTGCCGGGGCTTCCTTGTCCCCAAAGAGATAAAGGACAGGGAAACCGTTACAAAGTTCCTCGAAGCGGTGGGGCAGTTTGAAAGCATTATGAACGATAGCGGTTTCATTACCCTTACCCGCCTGAACTCGGACGAAATCACCGGAACAAAGGAAACGGCGGGTATCGTGGAAAAATACTTTTCACTCTCACAGACCGATACCACCACACTGAAAGATATTTCGCTGGGTGCTGACGAAATGAAGATTGGCGATGATATTCTTTGTTTGCATACCCTTTCGGATGCGGAAGATATGCCGGGAAAAGTAGGGACTGACACCCGCTATGAAAAGCTATCCACCGACCGGAGCGATTGCAGGTTATCTTTTGCTTCTCCGGTGGGCGTGCTGCTCTCCTGTAACCATATATATAACCAGTACATCTTCATTGACGACCATACGGAGAACCTGAAACAGTTTGAAAAGATGGCTCGCAATATGCACTCCCTTTCCAAATACAGTCGTGCCAATCAGATTAACAAGTCTTGGATAGAGGAATATTTGAACGAAGCACATTCACAGGGGCTTATCTCCGTGCGATGCCATTGTAATATCATGGCTTGGAGTGACGACCGGGACGAATTGAAGCACATTAAAAATGATGTGGGGGCACAGCTCGCACTTATGGAGTGCAAGCCACGCCACAACACCACCGACACGCCGACCCTGTTTTGGGCGGGCATACCCGGTAATCAGGCGGACTTCCCGGCGGAAGAAAGTTTCTACACCTTTATTGAACAGGCTCTTTGCCTGTTCACCGAAGAAACGAACTACAAAAGTTCGCTTTCTCCCTTTGGCATCAAGATGGTGGATAGGGTCACGGGAAAGCCGTTGCACATCGACATATCAGACCTGCCCATGAAAAAAGGTATCATTACCAATCGCAACAAGTTCATACTTGGGCCGAGTGGTAGCGGCAAGTCATTTTTTACCAACCACATGGTGCGCCAGTATTACGAACAAAATGCGCACGTCCTGTTGGTTGATACCGGAAACAGTTATTTGGGGCTGTGTGAAATGATAAACCGGAAAACGCACGGGGAAGATGGGATATATTTTACCTATACCACTGAAAACCCGATAGCGTTTAATCCTTTCTATGTTGAAGATGGGATATTTGACATCGAGAAAAAGGAAAGTATCAAAACGCTTATCCTGACCCTGTGGAAAAGGGATGATGAAGCACCCACACGGGCGGAAGAAGTGGCTTTGTCGAACGCTGTAAGTTCCTATATCGAACTGATTACTAAGGACAGTTCAGTTACTCCCTGCTTCAATACGTTCTACGAGTATGTGAAAACCGATTACCGGGTGCACCTGCAAGAAAAGAACGTCCGGGAAAAGGATTTCGATATAGACAATTTCCTGAATGTATTAGAACCTTACTATAAAGGGGGCGAATACGACTACCTGCTGAACTCCGACAAGGAACTTGATTTGCTGCATAAACGCTTCATTGTCTTTGAGTTGGATAATATCAAAGACCACAAAATTTTATTTCCGATTACAACCATTATCATTATGGAAGTTTTCATTAACAAGATGCGTAAATTAAAGGGTATCAGGAAATTAATATTGATAGAAGAAGCATGGAAAGCGATTGCATCGGCGAACATGGCGGACTACATAAAATATTTATACAAAACCGTTAGAAAGTATTTCGGCGAAGCGATTGTAGTTACCCAAGAGGTCGAAGATATTATATCTTCTCCCATTGTAAAAGAGAGCATTATAAACAATTCGGATTGTAAGATACTGCTCGACCAAAGGAAATACCTTAATAAATTCGATAGCATACAGAACCTTTTGGGACTGACCGATAAGGAACGTTCACAGGTGCTTTCCATCAACCTTGCCAATCATCCGAACCGGAAATACAAGGAAGTTTGGATAGGCTTAGGCGGTACACAATCAGCCGTATATGCTACCGAAGTGAGTTTGGACGAATATTTTACATACACCACCGAAGAAACGGAAAAGATGGAACTATTCGCCTTGTCCGAAAAGTTGGGCGGTAATCTCGAACTGGCTATCAAACGGCTTGCCGAAAGCAAGCGCAATCCCGAAAAATAATCAACTAACAATTTAAAAATCAATCAGTATGAAACATTTAAAATTCCTGTTTCCGGTGCTGTTATGCACTTTGTTACTGGGGCTTTCTTCCTGTAAGGAAACGAACACCGACCGTCTTAGGGCGATGCGTGGTGACTGGGAAAGCGTGAAAAACCGTCCTGCGTTCTCTCTCTTTGAAAAAAACGGGCATTATAGGGTAACGACCCGCAAAATGACCTACCGGGGGACTATCCAAACGGAAACCTATCAGATTTCAGAACAGGACGGAAACCTGTTCATCGAAACGGGGCTTTCCGTCCTGCTGACCTATGACAAAGAGAACGACCGGATTCTGCTTTCACCCGGTGGAGAATACAAACGGAGTAAACAACCAATAAAGAAGTAAGCGTATGAGAACAAAGATTATAATGCTGCTTGTAATATGCAGCCTTTTTGCCGGAAAGTTAAACGCACAATGGGTGGTGAGTGACCCCGGCAACTTGGCGCAAGGGATTATCAATGCGTCAAAGAATATCGTTCAAACGTCCTCCACAGCCCAAACAATGATAAAGAATTTTCAGGAAACAGTAAAGCTGTACAATCAAGGCAAGGAGTACTACGATGCCTTAAAATCAGTGCATAACCTTGTCAAAGATGCCCGGAAAGTACAGAAGTCTATCCTGCTTATCGGTGAGATTTCCGACATCTATGTGAACAGTTTTCAGAAGATGCTTTCGGATGAAAACTATACGCCGGACGAGCTTTCGGCGATTGCCTACGGATATACCCAACTGTTGCAGGAAAGTTCCGATGTGCTGGAAGAAATGAAAAGCGTGGTGAACATCAACGGGCTTTCCATGTCCGATAAAGAACGGATGGACGTTATCGACCGGACGTATAACTCCATCAAGAACTACCGGGATTTGGTGAGTTACTACACCCGTAAGAATATTTCTGTTTCCTACCTGCGGGCGAAAAAGAAAAAGGACACCGACCGGGTAATGGCTTTGTATGGTTCGGCGGATGAACGTTACTGGTAACTTCTAAAAAACAGATAAGTATGTTATTAGCAATCGAATTTGATAACCTGCATCAGATTTTACGAAGTCTGTACACGGACATGATGCCTTTATGCGGGAACATGGCGGGGGTAGCCAAAGGAATAGCGGGACTGGGGGCTTTGTTCTATGTGGCTGCCAAAGTATGGCAGTCGCTCGCCAGTGCCGAACCGATAGACGTTTACCCTTTGCTCCGTCCTTTTGTGATTGGTTTCTGTATTATGTTCTTTCCCACTTTTGTACTGGGTACGATTAACAGCGTTATGTCGCCAGTAGTCAAGGGGTGTAACAATATGCTCGAAACGCAAACTTTCGATATGAACGCCTACCGGGAACAAAAGGACAAACTGGAATATGAAGCGATGGTGCGCAATCCGGAAACGGCTTACCTTGTTTCGGATGAAGCATTTGATAAACAGATTGACGAATTGGGATGGTCTGCCAAAGATATTGCCACAATGGGTGGTATGTACATGGATAGGGCAGCCCACAATATTAAGCAATCCGTCCGGGATTGGTTCAGGGAACTTTTGGAACTGCTCTTTCAATCGGCAGCCCTTGTGATAGACACTATCCGAACCTTTTTCTTGATTGTCCTTGCCATACTGGGTCCGATAGCCTTTGCCATCAGTGTATATGATGGCTTTCAGGCGACACTGACCCAATGGATAACAAGGTATATTTCCGTTTACCTGTGGCTGCCCGTTTCAGACCTGTTCAGTTCCATACTTGCCCGAATACAGGTACTTATGCTCCAAAAGGATATTCAGGAGCTATCAGACCCCAATTTCGTACCCGATAGCAGCAATTCAGTGTACATAATTTTTATGATAATCGGTATCATCGGTTACTTCACAATTCCCACCGTATCGAACTGGATTATTCAGGCGGGCGGAATGGGCAACATGAGCCGGAATATAAACAGTGCGGCTAACAAAACAGGTAGCGGTGTCGGTGCGGTAGCAGGTGCAGCAACCGGGAACGCTGGCGGCAGGGTCGGTGGTAAACTAATCAAAAGTAACCAATAAATAAAAATCAAGATGGAATTTAAAAGTTTAAAGAACATTGAAACCAGTTTCAAACAGATACGGCTTTTCGGTATCGTGTTTGTCGTTATGTGTACCCTGATAACGGGTTATGCCGTTTGGAACTCCTATACGTTTGCCGAAGCGCAACGGCAGAAGATTTATGTGCTGGACGGTGGCAAATCGTTGATGCTTGCGTTATCACAAGACTTGACACAAAACCGTCCGGTTGAAGCAAGGGAACACGTGAAGCGTTTTCACGAACTGTTTTTCACGCTCTCACCGGATAAGAACGCTATCGAAAGCAATATCAAACGGTCGCTGTTCCTCGCCGACAAGAGCGCATTTAATTATTACCGTGACCTCTCGGAAAAAGGATATTACAACCGTATCATTTCGGGCAATATCAGCCAAACCATACAGATAGACAGCGTTTCATGCAATTTCGATGTGTACCCGTATGCGGTGGCTACCTATGCCCGGCAAATGATTATCCGTGAAAGCAGCGTGACGGAAAGAAGCCTTGTTACCCGTTGCCGGTTATTGAACGCCGTAAGAAGTGATAATAACCCGCACGGCTTTATGATGGAAAGTTTCGAGATAACGGAAAACAAGGACTTGAACACCATAAAGCGGTAAGCCATGATACGGAAAATTCTCTCTCCGGTGAATCAGGCGATTACCCATGTGCAGGACTGGGCGGATGAAAAACTCCGCCACCTGTGCGGGCGAATGACACCGGAAATAAGGCTGGCGGTAATCCTGCTTATGCTCCTGTTCTTCGGCGGGCTATCCATCTACTTCACGGTATCATCCATTTACCGGATAGGAAAAGAGGATGGCGAAACCATACGGATAGAGCACATCAGGCAGTTGCAGTTACAAAGTAAAGACAGTACGAACATTTTTAATCAGTCAGACAATGGAAGAAAAAGAAGTGAAAAATGAAGTTCCCGCACCGGAAACGGACAGGAAGAAAGAACCTGAAAAACAGGTAAAGGAAAAAAAAGAACTGACCCCGCAGCAGATACAGCAGCGAAAGAAGATGCTGATTTACCCGCTTATGGGACTGGTTTTCTTGGGGTCTATGTACCTGATTTTCGCACCGTCCGATAAGGACGAAGCAAAGGTGGAAAACGTGGGCGGATTTAACGCCGATATTCCGCAACCCAAAGGGGACGGGATAATCAGCGATAAAAAGACAGCCTACGAACAGGAGCAAATGGAGAACAAACAGGCGGACAAGATGCGCTCCTTACAGGATTTTGCCTTTTCGCTGGGAGAGGAAAACGGGAACGGGGAAGATTTGACCCTGATAGATGATGCTCCGGCAGAAAAACCGAAAACCAATGTAATAGACTTCGGGGCGGGTGCGCCGAACAATAGCCGTTCCTCTATCCAGTCTTCGGCGGCGGCTTACCGGGACATGAACCGTCAGTTAGGCAGTTTCTACGAAACGCCGAAAGAGGACAAGGAAAAAGAGGAACTGAAACGTCAGGTGGAAGAACTCACTGCCCGGCTCGATGCGAAAGAAAACGGTGCGGGCAGCATGGATGAACAGGTGGCTCTTATGGAAAAATCCTACGAACTGGCGGCAAAATACATGAACGGACAGAACGGGCAAAGCATACCACTGCAACCGGGACAGATTGCACAGGTCGCACCGTCCGCACCTGTTCAGGGCAAAGGAAATGCCACACCTGTAAAATCGGTATCGGACAGGACGGTTTCAGGATTGCAGCAACCTATAAGCAACGCCGAATTTATCGCCGAATACGGCAAGCCACGCAATTACGGATTTAATACGGCGGTCGGCAGTGGTTATTCGATGGGAAAGAACACTATCCGGGCGTGTGTACATAACGACCAAACACTTATGGACGGGCAGACCGTCAAGCTCCGGCTGTTAGAACCGTTACAGGCGGGGAACGTGATTGTCCCGAAAAACAGCCTTGTTTCAGGAAGTGCCAAAGTACAGGGGGAACGGCTCGACATACTGGTGTCCTCGCTCGAATATGCGGGTAATATCATTCCGGTGGAACTTGCCGTTTACGACAGTGACGGGCAAAAGGGGCTTTCCGTTCCCTCGTCACTGGAACAGGAAGCGGCAAAGGAAGCGATGGCGAATATCGGTGCGGGACTGGGAACGAGCATTTCCTTTGCGCAAAGTGCCGGGCAGCAGGTCGCAATGGATATTACAAGGGGCTTGATGCAGGGCGGTTCACAATACCTCGCTAAGAAATTCAGAACGGTAAAAGTACACCTGAAAGCGAACTATCAGGTGATGCTTTACGCCAAACAGCAATAATCTATTTATCAATTATCAACCATAAAAATTTCAATCCAAAATGAAAAAGTTAATTATCATGTTCGCCCTACTCTTGGGCGTGGTTTCAATGAAAGCACAAAGTAACGATTTGTATCAGGGCATTACAAAGAAGCTCCCTTACCGCCAAATGGTGACACCTTACGGCGTACAGGTGACGTTTGCAAAAACAGTACACCTTATTTTCCCGTCTGCCGTTAAGTACGTGGACTTAGGCAGTAACTACATTATTGCCGGAAAAGCGGACGGGGCGGAAAATGTTGTCAGGGTCAAGGCTACAACAGAGGGCTTTCCCGGTGAAACCAATTTTTCCGTTATCTGTGAGGATGGTAGCTTTTACAGTTTCAATGCAAAATACGCACATGAACCGGAAATGCTGAACATCGAAATGAAAGACTTCTTGGAGAATGAGGACACAACGGATTTCAGCCATACCCGGATGAATATCTATTTCCGTGAACTGGGTAACGAAAGCCCGCTTTTGGTAAAGCTGATTATGCAGTCCATCTACAAAAACAATGACCGGGAAATAAAGCATTTGGGATGCAAACGGTTCGGGGTGCAGTTCTTGGTAAAGGGCATTTATTCGCATAACGGGCTGTTCTACTTCCACACACAAACAAAGAACAGTTCAAACGTACCGTTTGATACCGACTTTATCCGTTTCAAGATTGTGGATAAGAAAGTAGCCAAAAGAACGGCTATTCAGGAAACGGTGATTGACCCGGTGCGGAGCTATAACGAGATACTGGTTATCGGCGGCAAAAGTACCGTCCGCACCGTGTACACCGTTCCGCAGTTCACTATCCCTGACGATAAGATATTAGTCATCGAACTGGTGGAAAAGAACGGGGGCAGACACCAAACTATCCGGGTGGAAAATTCGGATATAGTGGCTGCCAAAGTGATTAACGAACTTAAAATCAAATGAACATGAAAAGGATATGTTGTATTATATCCCTTTTTGTGCTGTGCCTGACTTTCAACCAGGCACACGCACAAAGATGTCTGCCGGGAATGAAAGGCTTGCAGGTTACGGGCGGCATGGCGGACGGTGTTCACTGGAACAGTAAAAGCGATTTCGCTTATTACTTCGGGGCTGCCATGAGTACCTATACCAAAAACGGGAACAGATGGGTTATCGGCGGGGAATACCTCGAAAAGCATTATCCCTATAAGGATTTACAGATACCCGTGAGCCAGTTTACAGGCGAGGGCGGTTACTATCTGAATTTCCTTTCAGACAGAAAGAAAACCTTTTTCCTTTCGCTGGGCTTGTCTGCCCTTGCCGGGTATGAAACAAGTAACTGGGGCGATAAATTGCTGCCCGATGGCTCGACCCTGACCGATAAGGACGGTTTTGTCTATGGTAGTGCGCTGACGCTGGAACTGGAAAGTTACATTACCGACCGGGTGGTGTTCCTGATTAACGCAAGGGAAAGATGCCTGTTCGGTTCTTCAGTCGGAAAGTTCCATACACAGTTCGGTATCGGTCTAAAGATAATAATGTGATAAACTAACCTATTATATATAATGTATATGAGAAATGTAATTTATAAGATGCTAACAGGCTGCTACATGGTGGCCGCCTTGTTATTAGTGGGTGCGTGTAGTGACAACGTGGATATACAGCAGTCTTACCCGTTCAGTATCGAAACGATGCCTGTTCCGAAGAAATTAAAGGTAGGTGAAACGGCAGAAATACGCTGCCAGCTTCACCGGGACGGACGGTATGAGGAAACAAAATATTTCATCCGCTATTTCCAACCGGACGGGGCGGGAACGCTGAAAATGTCCGATGGGACGGTTTTACTACCAAATGACCTATACCCGCTTCCGGGTGAAACATTCCGGCTTTACTATACTTCCGCATCGACCGACCAACAGACGGTAGATGTGTATTTTCAGGATAGCTTCGGGCAGTTGCAACAGCTTTCATTTTCGTTCAACAATGATAATAATTAGGAAGTGAAATAAAAAAAACGTTTTTATTGAATATGTTAAGAAGCAGCGGAGAAAATTCTTTCCGATGCTTCTTTTTAATTAATTTTGTCGATTAATACATATTTTGAAGTTTAAAATATATGAATAAGACTAATTACGCTTTAATAACTGCCCTTTATGATACGAAAGGGGCTGATTTGTACAATGATGTATATTTCCCTATAATCAAATATGAAATTGTAAATCAATACTATACGCAAACCGACATAGAAAAATATTACGATTTAGAAGAACTTCAAAGTTTAATCGATGCTGATTTTGGAATTACCATTCCTTGCGTTATCTTAAAACAATCAATAAAGGCTATTGGGTTACAAGATAATGGTATATCACTTTCTGTATATGAAAATGGGAAGCAATTTAAAATTAAGAAAGCATGGGACATTTCAATTACTTTATCAATAGACAATAAATCCCAAGAAATATCCTCCAAATTTGATAAATTAGATATTCTATATAAGCAATATCTTGATGCAGAAGGTTTATCATATGAAAAATCTTTTATTGATTTCTATTCCGACCATACAGAGGAAATACTTACACATATTGATGGTGTAGATGAAAAAACGCTTATAAACGAGGGATATGTGAATCTCACCCGTTTCCTATTTTGGTTAAAAGAAAGTAATATAGAGTTATATAACATTGCTAATGATATTTTTTGGGGTTCTATTATTGCTGGATTTCTTAAAAGAAATAAAGCTGATATTAACATAAAATCAAGTGATTGTGTTGAATACTTCTTAGATTCTTCATTAGTGTTAGCAGCCTTAGATCTTGATAATATTGATAATGTTAAATATGCCCAAGAGCTATTAGAAATTATAATAAATTCAGGTAATACTCCCAAAATACACGCTCTTACAATACGAGAAATAAATTACATTCTAAGCTCCGTTGAAAAAGAGCAAGGTCCTCGTCCTAACACAGCTATTGAAGATGCGTATCATAGACGTAATTTAAGCCCATCAAAAATTCTTCAGATAAGAAATAACTTAAACAAACTCATTTCCGATAAAGGGATAGTTCTATTTCCAGTATCAGAAAATGAATTAGATAAAATTGAAGTAGAATATAAAAACAAACGTAGTGTTAAAGAATTAGAAAAATTCAGGAAAAAGAATTATAACAATGGCATTAGAGATATACATGATGTATATCTAAGAGATTTCATCTCAAAGAAAAGAAAAGACATCGTCTCTATTGAAAAAATAAATGCTTATTTTGTTTCGCTAAATTCGGATTTAATATCATATTTTAGTAAACAAGACACATTACCGCTATTATTACATCCTGCAAAAATAGTTATTGACTTATGGATACATAATTCTCACAGCTCTCTGATTAAAAAAAGTGGACTTACCGAAGTAATGTCAAGATGTTTTGCACTTAATAATACTGATATACGCAGAAAACTTAGGCTTGTTTCTAAATACTACAAAGAGTCAGATGAAACTTATTCGCAAGATAACTATCAAGCGGTATATACCGCTCTTATAAAAAGGTCTACAAAAGCTATTCATGAAGTTAACTATGTAATTAAAAACGAGCAAGAGGATATAGATAACAAGGAAGAAGTAAATAAAAATCATATTCAAGCTTTGATTAAAATAGCAGTTGACGAGGAATTAAGTAAGCAGCAGAAAAATATTGAGCTATCGGAAAAGTTAACAAAACTTGAAGAAGCTGTCAAAGAAGCAAGTAAAACAGTAAATGTATCTAATATGAAGTCAGCTGAAGATGAAAAAACAATTCAAGGTCTTCAAGTAGAATTAGAGAAACAAAAAAGAATCAATAAAATTAGCGAGGAAATAGATTTTATTTCTCAAAAAATATCACAAATGGAAATAGAAAAGGACAAATCTATTTGTCTAATAAAATTTTATTTAATACTACTTTTAGAATGCATTTTCTTTATGGGATTTATCTTATGTATTATTTTACTTGTTATTTCTTATTGTAATACGAAAAGCACAATTAGCTTTGGAACATATGTATCTGAAAATCTATGGATAATAATAAGTTTTTGTGTATCAGCCATAGGATTTAGTGTTAGAACTGTTCAGCAATTATATACATTATCACCTAAAATAAAATATGAAGATGTCAAAGCAGAACAAATCAATTATTGGATTAAAAAACATCCTAATTACAATGAATTAAAAGAAAAATTTAAAGAACTAAGAATAGAGAAAAGACGTTTATCTAATTAGAATTAAAGGTGTCGTTTTTTTACCGCTCTCTTTCCCGTTTAGGTTTAAGAAGTAGTAGGTAATCTGGCTGGATATTTCCAGCTGGATTATTTTTTTTACTTTTAAATTTTCAACCATTCATCCCGCCGTTTGCGGCACTTGTCAAGTGTTTTGGCAAGGGTGCTGAACAGTTCGCCGTCTGTATGGCGGTAATCATATTGATAATAGATTTGACCCCTAAATGCGCCTAAACAGCATTTTACATATTTTTCCTCTCCCGGCGTTTGGGTAATGCTTACCCCGTTTTTGTTTAAAGTTTCCATATTGTTATAATTTAAAATGAGTTATCAGATAATCAAAAGTGAAAGCAGGACAATGAAAATAAAAGCCATACAGAACAGGTAAACGGCAGAGATAAACAACCGGAGAACGAACCGGATAATAAAAAAGCCTATGATTAGGACTATCCACATTCCGGCGGTGCTGGTGGCTGCCTGATAGATGATAAAAGCAAGTATAAACCATCGTAAAAAAGTCGTTATCTTATTATATACTTTCATTGTCTTGGTGTGTTGTGGGTGGATTACTCCACCCGGTTAGTAATCAGGCGCAACGGAAAACAAAACCGTTATCCATCCAGTAATCAGTCATAAACAGGTCACGGGCAAAAGCCGAATAATCAAAGTAGGTTTTTGCGAACTCCGGTAGGTCGTAACATTGTTCCACATATTCATAGGCATAATCTTCTTCATCTTCATATTCTCCCTGATATTCGTCCTCAAAAGAAGAAATAAGGTCGTCCGCATCTTCTTCGCTTATATCGCTGTTGTGGTGGTCGCACCACACGAAAAACGCTTCCTGCTCGGTTTCGCTTAGTTTTTCGATGGCATCCCGAAGCTCAAAAAACTTGTCTGATAGCCAACTTTCGGAAATCAGGGCTTCCGGGATATTCTCGTAATCCTGAAACATAAATTCCGGGTCTTGGTCGTCCTTGTGCAGTTCCCGGCACGCTTCCATAAATTCGTCCTTGTCCGAATAATCGGAAAGGTCTAACCACTTGCCGAAAAGTGAACCACTGTTATACTTGTTGTAAGTACCTACATAAACTCTTGCTTCTGATAATGTTACTGCTTCCATGACTTTTGAATTTTAATCGTTTACATCGCTTGTCGCCCACCACATAAATTTTTCCTTTAACTGAATGGGAACATTGTCTTTTCAAAGGTTCGGGACTGGTACAGGGCAAATTATTATTTATGAAATACTACCCGTAGGTGTGGAGATTTCTAAAAAATAATTTGAACAGTAACAGGCACGGATATACCTTTGACAATGTTCCAATCAGTTTTAGGGAAAATTTTTCTCTTGTTTAAAAGGATAGAAACAAAAGCCATCAGGCTTTTTGTATTGGGTAATGAGAGAGTAAAAAAAGGGCTTATAAAAGCCCCTCGTCTGCAAAACTGTAATAGCTTTCTTCTGTCAGGATGATATGGTCTAACAGGTGTAAATCCAAGACCTTGCAGGCTTCTTTAATTTTTGAGGTGATTTGCTTGTCCGGTTCGCTCGGACGTAGATTGCCCGATGGGTGGTTATGTGAGAGGATTATGCCCGAAGCATGGACTTTTAAGGCAGTTTGCAGGATAATTTTCACATCCATTACTGTTTCAGCCATACCACCTTTAGAGATAAAGGAAACACCTAAAGCCTTATTTGCCCGATTGAGGAACATTACATAACTTTCTTCGTGGTGTTCCATACATTCAGAATAGAAAGGTTTTAAGTAAGAATAAGAAGTTTCAGAAGAGAGTATTTTTATTCTTTCGGATGCTTTTACATTGTCTTTATAAGAGATAGTGATTTCCGGCATGGTAAATTCTGTTGTTTTCATAACGCTTGAATTTTAAATTAAACAATAAGAAATTTTGCCGGACACCCACAGTTTGGCGGGGACTTCAACCATATCTTTTCAAAAAATACGACCCGCAGGTGTGGAGATTTTTTAGAAAACCGGAACGGCTCGGATTTGGTACTTGTCCCCACCGGGCTGTAACTTTGCTAAAATTTGTGATTGAGATACATTACTTTAGGGAACTGAAAAAGGGGTATCACTGGTGACACCCCTTAGACAACCGAATACCTTAAACAGTTATTCATCATAGGTTCTATATCCTATCGGTTTGCGTGGCTTCGGTTCGGGTTTGCTTAATAACTGGGTCAATGCTTGGTACACCTCGCTGAATTGTGCATCCGTACTCTGTTCCAGTTCTTCGATGCGTTTAAGAAGTTCCTCGTAACCGATTGACATTTGGCGCATGAGGACAAACGCACGCATGATAGAGATATTCACATCTATGGCGGTCTGACTGCGTAATACACTACTAAGCATGGCAACCCCCTGCTCGGTAAAACAATCGGGAAGTACATAACTGTGTTTCAGGCTCTCCGGCAACTGGTCACAATTTGTGACCAGTTCGTGCCATTCCTCTTTCGTCATGGTAAAACGGAAATCCGATGGGAAGCGTTTTTCATTACGTTTCACGGCTTGTTTCAAAACTTTAGTCTGCACACCATAGAGTTCTGCCAAATGAAAATCAAGCATTACACGGCAACCCCTGATTTCAAAAATCTTGTTTTGGATGATTTGTAAGTCCATAATTCTATAATTTTAAATTAAACATGGTTTCTGTATTTTCAAACTGTCCGGATGGAGTTATATAAGGATAGAGAACCTGCCGCTTTTGCAGCAAGTTCTTATTAGGATGTTTACAAGGCTTCTTTATAAATCTTCTCAATACCGACAAATTTCTTGTCAAGTCCCTGCATATCGTTACCTATTTTGCTATTGGTAATGCGGGCGTATATCTGTGTTGTTTCTATGTTGGTATGTCCCAGCATTTTAGAAACGGTTTCGATGGGTACACCCTTTGCAAGCGTAGTTGTCGTTGCGAAAGTATGCCTTGCAAGGTGAAAAGTCAAGTTCTTTTTTATCCCGCAAACGTCCGCTATTTCTTTCAAATAGGCGTTAAGTTTTTGGTTGCTGATTATAGGAAGTATCTTACCATCAGGCAGCTTGTCTTTATACTTCTTCAATATCATTTTGGGAATGTCCAGCAAAGGAACATTTACGTCTGTGTTGGTCTTTTGCCGTTTGGTAATTATCCATAGTTTACCGTCAAAGGATTTGCGGATATTGTCTTGTTTCAAGTTGGAAACATCAATGTATGCCAAACCTGTGAAACAGGAAAAGATAAAAACATCACGCACCTGCTCCAATCGCTCGGAAACCATCTTCTTTTTCAGAATGATTTTTATTTCGTCCTCTGACAAATAACCTCTATCGACTTTTTCCAAACGTATTTTATAGCTGGCGAATGGGTCGCCTACCAATATGCCGTTATTTCGGGCTATAATAATGATACGTTTGAAAAACTGCATGAATTTGGCAGTCGTGTTGTAGCCGCATTTACAGGCAGTGCGTAAATACAACTCGAAATCTGTTATAAGCATAGGGCTTATTTCCTTTATGGAAATATCCGATAGGTTATATTTGCTTTGGATGAACTCGGCAAGATGGCGGCGGGTTACTTCATATTTGCGGTAGGTGGCAATCGTTTTAGATATGCCGACCAACTGCTTAACATCGTCATTGTGCTTTTTGAAAAGGTTAAGGATAGTTTCATGTTTCTCACTATGCCCCAAAAATTCATTCTTCACCTTTTCGGCAGTAACGTAATTATCACGCCGTTGTTGTTCGTGGTAGATATTATTCAAAGATGCCTTTATATCTTCTAATAAGGCGTTAATCCTGCCTGCATCTTTGCCTTTGGCTTTTCCCGCTGTTATATTCCAGCTATCGGGATGAATACTTTGCTTTGTACTGAACTGGCATAATTTACCGTCAATGGTAATTCTTGCCATAATCATAACTTCACCGTTCTTTTTTTCAGAGCCTTTCTTTAAATAGAAAAGGACTTTAAATGTACTCTTCATAACCTCACATTTTTAAGTTGCAAAACTACTAATAACTTGTTAAATGTGAGATAGATAGACGGTGGACAAATTCAGACTTTCTGCGGTCATTTCGGGACAAATCGTTACCGTTTTTGTCCGGTAGGGAATAGGTAACGATTTAGTAACGAAACTATGTCTTTTATAGTCCTTTTGTTGTCTTGGAAACAAGACTTATAGGCAATAAAAAAACCTACAAATCGCTGATTTGTAGGTTTTTGTCCTCTTACTGTCCTCTTTTGTCCAGTAGGTTCTGCGGAGAGACAGGGATTCGAACCCCGGGTACCTCGCAGTACAACGGTTTTCAAGACCGCCGCAATCGACCACTCTGCCACCTCTCCAAACTCCTCTTTCAAGAAGTGCTTTTCTCTTAAAGCGGTGCAAAGGTACAAATCATTTTTAAATCTACAAACTTCCTGCTATTTTTTTCACGAATAAATTGTACTTTTGCAACATGATATACCCGCAGAACTTTGAATATAAAATAGGTTTCGACCAAATACGCCAGTTACTAAGTGAAAAATGCCTTAGTACGTTAGGCGCCGAACGAGTTACCGATATGGCATTCTCCGATCACTTTGAGGAAGTGGAGGAGCGCCTGAACCTCGTGACTGAATTCGTACGCATCATACAGGAAGAGGACAACTTCCCCGCACAGTATTTTTTCGACGTTCGTCCATCCCTCAAACGGATACGCGTGGAAGGAATGTATCTGGACGAACAGGAACTTTTCGACTTACGCCGTTCGCTGGAAACGATACGGGACATCGTACGCTTTCTGGAAAAAGAAGATATGGAGGAGGAAGATTCCCCCTACCCTTGCCTTCGGAATCTCGCCAAAGATATCCTGGCATTCCCGCAATTGATCCAGAAGATAAATAATATACTTTCACCTTACGGAAAGATAAAAGACAATGCTTCATCCGAACTGGCACGTATCCGCCGGGAATTGACAAACACCATGAACAGTATTTCCCGTTCATTGAATGGTATTCTGCGCAACGCCCAATCCGAAGGTGTGGTAGACAAAGATGTTACTCCTACTATGCGTGACGGACGTCTGGTAATTCCGGTTGCTCCGGGATTGAAACGGAAGATAAAAGGTATCGTGCATGATGAATCGGCAAGTGGAAAAACCGTGTTCATAGAACCTGCCGAGGTAGTGGAAGCCAACAACCGTATCCGTGAACTGGAAGGAGATGAGCGTAGAGAGATTATCCGTATTCTGGTGGAATTCTCCAATCTGCTGCGTCCTTCTATTCCCGAGGTATTGCAGTCTTACGAATTCCTTGCCGAGATAGACTTTATCCGTGCCAAGAGCTTGTTTGCCCTGCAAATATCCGGTATAAAACCCGCACTTGAGAATACGCGCTTACTGGATTGGACCATGGCAGTCCATCCGTTACTGCAACTCTCCCTCTCCAAACATGGAAAGAAGGTAGTTCCCCTCGATATAGAACTAACCGAGAAACAGCGCATATTGATTATATCCGGTCCAAACGCCGGTGGTAAGTCCGTTTGTCTTAAAACAGTAGGATTATTGCAGTATATGCTACAATGTGGTATGCTCATTCCCATGCATGAACGCAGCCATGCGGGTATTTTCAGCAGCATATTCATTGACATCGGTGACGAGCAATCCATTGAAGATGATTTGAGTACCTATTCTTCTCATCTTACCAATATGAAGATAATGATGAAGAACTGCAATGAACGCAGCCTCATCCTGATCGATGAATTCGGCGGCGGAACAGAACCGCAAATCGGTGGTGCCATAGCCGAAGCCGTACTGAAACGTTTCAACCAAAAGTTAACTTTCGGTGTTATTACTACACACTACCAGAATCTGAAGCACTTTGCCGAAGACCATGAAGGGGTAGTAAATGGAGCCATGCTATATGACCGCCACCTGATGCAGGCATTATTCCAACTTCAGATCGGTAATCCCGGAAGTTCGTTTGCCGTAGAAATAGCCAGGAAGATCGGTCTTCCGGAAGATGTTATTGCCGACGCATCCGAAATTGTCGGCAGTGAATATATCAATGCTGATAAATACCTGCAAGACATTGTACGCGACAAGCGATATTGGGAAGGCAAACGCCAGACCATCCGCCAACGCGAGAAACATATGGAAGACACCATCGCCCGTTATCAGGCAGAAATGGAGGACTTACAAAAATCTCGCAAGGAGATTATTAAAAAAGCCAAGGAAGAAGCAGAACAACTGGTACAAGAGGCCAATGCCCGAATTGAGAATACCATCCGTACCATTAAGGAAGCACAGGCTGAAAAAGAAAAGACTCGCCAGGCACGCCAGGAGTTGACGGAATTCCGTCAATCGATGGAAGCTCTTGCCTCTAAAGAACAGGAGGAGAAAATAGCCCGTAAAATGCAGAAATTGCAGGAAAAGCAGAATCGTAAGAAAGAAAAGAAAACAAAAGATACTGATAACGGATTATCAGCGCAGGAGCAGGCTGCGCAAAAAGCCAAACAGGAAGCAGAGCGCCTGGCAAGCATTGTACCGGGAGCGATGGTGAAGATAAAAGGACAGAATTCAGTAGGCGAAGTTCTGGAAGTAAATGGCAAAAATGCCGTTATAGCATTCGGCAGTATAAAGTCTACCATTAAAGTGGAACGTCTGGAGCGTACAAACACTGTTCCGCAAAAGGTAGACAGTTCTACCAAAAGCACATTCGTCAGCAACCAGACGCAGGACAGTATGTACGAAAAGAAACTGAACTTCAAACAAGACATCGACGTACGCGGTATGCGGGGTGATGAAGCTTTGCAGGCAGTGACCTACTTTATTGACGATGCCATCCTCGTTGGGATGTCCCGCGTACGCATTCTTCACGGAACAGGCACGGGCATTTTGCGTACACTTATCCGCCAGTACCTGCAAACAGTTCCCGGTATCAGACACTTTGCCGATGAGCATGTGCAATTCGGCGGTGCAGGAATTACAGTTGTTGACCTATAAATAAAATAGTATGAAATCAATCAAAGAACTCTACCGTATCGGTACAGGGCCATCAAGCAGCCATACAATGGGCCCTCGCAAAGCTGCCGAGCTATTTCTGGAAAAACATCCGGAAGCCTCCTCATTTAAAGTTACTTTATACGGTAGTCTTGCCGCCACCGGTAAAGGGCATATGACCAATATAGCCATTACCGACACTCTGCAACCCGCCGCTCCGGTAGAAATCATCTGGGAACCGAAAATATTCCTCCCTTTTCATCCCAACGGGATGAAGTTCGTTTCTGTAGATGCAACAGGCAATGAAACAGATTCATGGACAGTATTCAGCGTGGGCGGTGGTGCTTTAGCCGAAGAAAACGATGGTGCATCTTCCGTCAACACTCCTGATATCTACTCTATGAACCACATGACTGAGATTCTGCAATGGTGCGAAAAAACCGGAAAAAGTTATTGGGAATACGTCAAGGAATGTGAGGAAGAAGATATCTGGGATTACTTGCAAGAAGTTTGGAAAACCATGCAAGCAGCCGTTCGCCGCGGACTGGAACAGGAAGGTGTATTGCCCGGTCCATTGAACCTGCGTCGCAAAGCCTCTACTTATTATATACGCGCCAGCGGATACAAACAATCCCTGCAATCCCGCGGACTGGTATTTGCCTATGCCCTTGCCGTAAGTGAAGAGAACGCTTCAGGCGGAACCATAGTTACTGCACCTACCTGCGGTTCCTGCGGTGTGATGCCGGCAGTGTTATATCATTTGGCAAAGAGCCGCGATTTCAGCGATATCCGCATCCTCCGCGCACTTGCCACAGCCGGTCTTGTAGGAAACATTGTAAAGACAAACGCATCCATCTCGGGAGCGGAAGTTGGATGTCAGGGAGAAGTGGGTGTAGCTTGTGCTATGGCCTCAGCCGCTGCCAATCAATTATTCGGTGGCAGTCCGGCTCAAATAGAATATGCAGCTGAAATGGGATTAGAGCATCATCTGGGAATGACCTGTGACCCGGTATGCGGATTAGTACAGATTCCCTGTATCGAACGAAATGCATACGCCGCCGCCCGTGCACTGGATGCCAACCTTTATTCCTCATTCACCGATGGAATGCACCGTGTATCTTTCGATAAGGTTGTAGAAGTAATGAAAGAAACCGGAAACGACCTGCCTTCACTCTATAAAGAAACCAGCGAAGGGGGATTGGCAAAAGATTATCGACCGATGTGAGAGAGTTACAAGCTACAAGCTACGAGCTACAAGTCCTTGCGGCTTGATAGTGTTTAGTAGTTTAAAGACTGACATAGCGCAGCAACTTGTAACTCGTAGCTTGTAGCTTGTAACTTTCTCACTCTTCCGGTGGATAAATCGTATCATCCTTTCCCGTTACATTCACAGTATTCATCAGCCCTCCATCTTCCGAATAGAATAACTGATACTTCTGATTCCCCTGCTTCACTTCAATCACATATTGCATGGGTTGCAACGGATACAGCAAGAAATAATAATCATCTTGTACCCAGTTTGCATATTCGCTATTATTAAATGCAGTCTGGACAACTCCGGGAACATCATTCCAGTATATTTCCGATTCTGTCATCCACCAGTTTCCATTGGCATCAAACCATATATCGGAATCTTTCCCGTCCAGCCAGCAATCGGCTACAAAATATGAGCTTTTCTGCTTCCAGTCTACGTCCGTAGCACTTGGATATTTCTGTTTCAAAGCCTGTGTTACAGCCTCCGGCACATCAATACTCTTATCATCGTCATCATCATCACTGCATGCACTGAATGTCAATGCGGTCATGCACATCATCATCGCTAACATCAAGAATCTTGTTTTCATCATCTTCTCCCTCCATTAGTCATCCAAACTGACAAACTGTCCTTTCTTATTGAATTTCAAAGAGAAATCATTGGCAAGTTCCACCTCAATCCCCGTACTTTTACGCTCTATCTTAGTGATAATTTCATTAGGGAAATTAGCCTTTACGTAATCTTTTACAGAAGCTGGGATAAGGGCGGCAGGCACAGCATTCTTTTTACAGTCTACTTCCGTCCAATTACCTTTCTTGTCGAAGTCAATCTCCGTGCGATCAGTCAGTGTCACTTCATACTTCTTGGACAGGAACTCACTGTCTATCTTGATGTATGAAATCTGCGGTTTACTGAAATACTGATTGATAAAGTTACGCGCAGTCAATGGAAGTTCCTTTACGTCTTTGGTAATCACATCACCGGCAAAAGCGAACTGAACGGCTACGATAGCCAATACGAGAATAGATAAAATCTTCTTCATAATCGTTATTGTTTTTAAGTGTTACTAATTTATTTCCTGTTTTTATTCACACTGCAAATAACGATACTGAATCGGGAAAGATTTGGGAATATTCGCCTTTAGCTTTTCTTTTGAGATTCTTTAACAAGCAAGAACAGATGCATTCCTTCCTGCCACTTATAAGTCAGACTGAGAGAGGCGGACAAAGCAATGGAACGGGCAATGGCAAGCCCCAAACCGGTAGAATCCTTCTTCCCGTCAATACTGCGATAGAAACGCCGGAACAACTTTTCTCCATCCAACGGATGTTCACCACTGTTCATGATAGTAAGAGAAGAAGGCGTAGTCGCTATATACAGTTCACCGCCTTCACGATTATGCACCAAAGAGTTTTTCACCAAATTAGAAACCAAGATCTGTGCCAGTGAAAGGTTGCAGCGAATCACGAAAGGTTCCGCCTCTTTCGTACGTACCAGATGTATTTTCTTGCCCTCATATATATCCATCAAATCAGGCAATAGTTCATCCAAGACTTCATCTACAGAAACATCTTCCGTTTCGGTATATTGTCCGTTTTCAATACGGGAAAGCAGCAACAAAGATTTATTCAGTCTGACAGCTCTGCCCAATGTAGTATATATTTCATCCAGTTCTTTCAACTGTTCTTCCGTCATCGACTCATTCTCCGCAAGCAACTCTATCTTGCCACGAACAATGGCAAGCGGCGTCTGCAACTCATGCGAAGCATTTTCTATAAACTGCTTCTGTTCCTCATACGCCTTATAACTACGGTTTCCCATATCCACAGCCGCATCACCCAACTGCTGAAATTCCCGTATCTTCGTCGGGTTGTCCAACACCGGAAGCTCCTTGCCCGGCTGAATTTGTTGCAGCCAGTTCAGCAGGCGATGCAACGGGCGGAATACACTTTGCAGTATCAGTCGTGTCCCAATGGATGTGCAAATTAAAAACAGCAGAAACAGCGCGCCCAAATACCATAGGATAGCCTCCACCATATCATCGCGCTCCAAGATGGAAATCATCAGTTCCAGCTCATAAAACTGCCCGTCCGGCATACGGAAAGCAGTCTTTAGTACCCTCACCGGTTCATCTTCATCTTCGCTTTCTATATAGACAGTAGAGTCATAAAACTCTTCATCATAGTCCTCAGCTTCTTCTTCGGATATAGGCCGGAATTTGTAGAAAGACATCAATGTCCCCTCCGTATCAAGAATAGACGGGTCCATCAAGGCATTATTGATTAATATCTCACTATAATTCTCAAGCGTATCATCCGTTTCATCCATCACTTCGTCAATAATGGCATAATAAAACAATACACCCCATACCGCCATCAACAGCAATAGTAGCAACGAGAGTTTCCGGTAGGTATAATGAAGCAATTTCATACTTCAGAGAGTTTATAGCCAAAACCATATACCGCCTTCAGTTCCACGGTAGCTCCAGCCTGTTTCAGTTTACGACGAAGATTTTTCACTTGTGAGTAAATGAAATCCAATGAATCTACCTGGTCGATATTATCTCCCCACACAGACTCCGCAAGACTCATTTTATTAATAACGCGATCAGGATTGACTATAAAATAATAAAGCAGATCGAATTCTTTCCGGTTCAGTTGCAAAGGCACTCCTCCTACTTCTACCTGACGCTTGTCAGGATACAGCAACAGATTTCCCATTGTAATGGAAACATCACCCTTTGCTTGCCGGCGGCGAATAACAGACTTCACCCGCGCATTGAGTTCGGCCAAATGAAAAGGCTTCGTAAGATAGTCATCGGCGCCCAGTTCCAGCCCTTCGACCTTATCATCCAAAGAATCCTTGGCAGAAATAATCAACACACTGTCACTACGATGCAGGTGTTTGAGTTCACGCAACAAATCCAGACCGCTTCCACCGGGCAACATAATGTCCAGCAGGATACAGTCATAATCGTAGTCATTCACTTTATCCAGTGCCGAAAAATAATCGGCAGCAGTTTCCACTACGAAATGCTCTTTTACAAGGGAAATGCGGATCGTTTCCCGCAAATCCGGTTCATCTTCTACAATCAGGATTTTCATACCGGCAAAGGAAACTCATAAATTAGGAAACAATCTGGAATCTTTGATCAGATGCTGTCTGTTTCGTGCAAATCTTCCAGCAATTCTTCTTTCGCCAAGGATATTCTGCCATCGGCAGACACAGTGATCGATAGCGGAATGTAAAGGTCGGACTGCGGATAGCACAGACTTGCCGCATAAACGATCCCCTGAGGTGTGGTCTTATCATACACCAGTCCCTCAAGAATAGAATGCTTCATGAACTTTGCATCCACCAACGAAGCAAAACTCTCTTTTGTAAACACCTTGTCAACAATAGACTTGCCGCCGGAAGTTATACGCAGGGTGATGCTGTTATCAACAAATTTATCTCCTTGTTCATTAATCACAACAGGTAAACTGTCATCCGGTCTGCGAACCACGCTCGATTGATACTCCTTACCTTTATAAGTAAAACTGGTCTTACTATCAGATATCTGCATACGTTGCAAACCATTGGCATCCACACTGTCTTTCATCAGTACCTGTATATCTCCCCTATCCTCTTTTTTCTGAGAAGAACAAGCTGACAACAGCCACATCGCTATACATATCCAGAAGTAAAATACGTTTCTCATTCTACCATTTGTTTACAATTAACGGGAACAAAGGAACAAAAAGGGAGGCAAAAATGCAAGGGAAAAGCAAAAGAAATAAAAAACGGGCGAATGATGTTCCGCCCGCTTCATAAAACTAATACCATACTATATTTTATTTATACCTATTGAATCTTGATGTTTATAAGACAACAGGAAAAGCAAAAAGTTTAATGGAATCTTTTGTTTTAACATAAAAAAGGAATACGACCCAATATACCCTATCGTTTGCATCAAATCCCGGCAAATTATAGATTCAAAAAGCCAACTAAGTATTAAACTGAGCAAGTCTTATTCTTAGATTACGGATAAATAACTATCTTTGCCGCCTCATAAAAAACACATACATGATGACAAATATTAAACTAGCTGTTTTATTAATCATTCTCAGTCTCTTGTCCAGTTGTTCTGAAGAGACAATCATTAATTATATTGATCCTCCTGTTCCCGAAGAACGTGCACAAGGAGTCATAAAAGTCAAGGCGGAAGATTACACTCCGGAAGTTTCCATGTTAATGTTACAGGATGGGGAATCAGAAGATATTCTGTTCGATGCCAACCAAAGAAGTTTCCGTGTCAATGCTCCGCTACAAGTGTCTATCAATGAAAAGCAGGAACTGTTCGTTCGCTTTTTCTGCCCCCGCCCGATTAAGGATGTGAAAGTTTGGGCAAGCATTGTCGGTTACGATGAAGAATTTCTGTTGGCTGATTTTGAAACGGTACCCGGCTTCATTGAATTTCATAAAGCACTCCCCATGATTTCCGGAGACAAGGAATATACGACTGCTTCCGGAAAAACAATCGTGATCAAAGCTAATCCCCATATCAGTGCGGCAGATCTAACTTTACGTATCGACTGTGAAGATTCGCTTTATAAGAAAATGACCGGTGTAATACCTCAATACAAAATTTCTTTCTCTGCCTATAGCCGTCAAGGAAGCTGGGCTTATCCGATACGTCCCGCCCATTGTCGGGAGGGCGTGGCTCTAATGTTAAATCTGGCATACGCATTCTCTTCACAGGAATTCGCAGACGAGCTGGAGAAATACAGAGGAAAGCTACATAGCGACAACAATAAAACAGTCATCAATGTCGATCAATTGAAACAGAAAGTACTAAACCACAGCGCATACCTTCTCGGGCACGTCAGTGGTGTAAACGGTTTGGGTGGAGGTAGCACTTTAGGTTTGGCAGAATGGTGCTTTCTACAGCATTATCCCGATGATGAATACAACATACATACCGTCTTCCACGAAATAGGGCATTGCCTCGGATACGGACACGACGGTAACATGACCTATGAACAGACAGGGCCCGGATGGATTACCCTGGGACGTGCTGTCTATCTGAAGTTAGGTCAGGAGAAACGTCTCCCTGTTTATTCACGGCGTTTTATGCATACCCGCAAAAATGCGACCACCCTATACGGCAGTTCTAAATATGTAGGTTCCTCATTCGTCATAGAAGATCCGGAACTGGATGCAATAGACGGCGGCCTCGGTTTTCAGCCGGTAGAAGACAACGAAAACATTGCAGACGGTACCCCGTTATCGGTGTCATTAAAATGGTCGGACGTACCCGAAGCTACAGAAACGACCTTCAAACCTAAAGATGTTACAGCCTATCAGGATCGCATTTACATAGTTAATAATGCTACCGGAAACTATAGCGTAGAAGTCTTCCAAGAGAAGAACGGGCAAGTAATCCATTGTGGACGTATCAAGAACTGGACACGCAACGGCACATCCGAAACTTTTGCCGGTGAACCCAATGGAATTACAGCCGCCCATGGCAAAATATATGTAACCAATACGAGTAGCCGGACAGATGTTTTTGATGCCACGACACTGGAGTTTATAACATGTATCGGAAACGGACAATGGGGTGAAGGCAGCTATCAAACCGTACATGCTTTCGAAACTTTAGTAAAAAACGGTTGTGTATTCATCCGTGATAAAAGACGTGTTTGCGTCTTTATGGAAAAAGATGTCACAGCGGATAATTGTATGCGTATACCGAACTATTGCCGTTTCAACAATGTAGGTGAAGTAATGGGAACATACGGAATGACGATAGATAAAGACAATATACTTTATACCACCCACATTGGTAAAAAGGAAATCTATGCTTATGATCTTACTACCATGCGTGAACAGAAGGTATTAAATCCGGTCCGCACCCTGAAGCTGCCAACGCAAGCTTATGATGTGGTTTCCTGGGACGGTCGTATGTTTGTGACTTTAAATCAAAAGACAGAATGTCTTGTAGAGATCAATCCCCAGGATGGAAGCATTTTAAAAGACTATTCTACCATAAACGGAAAGTCTTTTAGCAATCCGGAGAAAATAGCCCTAGCCCGCCAGACTCTCTTTGTGATAAACCGCGAAACAGGTACAGTGACAAGCATCCCATTAAATGAATTGAAATAAGAAGAAAGAAATGAAGATAATATATATACTATTCGCAGGTTTATGCCTGCTTTCATGTGAAAAGACAAAGATAGAAGACATAATCCGGGAAGTGGAACCGGAACAACCTTCATCCATACATTATTACTACTCTTACAAAGCCGGAGAAGTGATTAATGCAGAAAAGCTTGGATATGTTTCCGGTGAATTCATGCCCGGCTGCACATATATATACGGTGACACTCTCTTCATTGCCAATACTCAAAGCAGACATTTCAGTGTGGAATTATACAGCCTGTCCGCTCGTCAGAAAATAGGTTCATTAAATACATGGACCTACAATGATGCAACGCAAACATTCAACAACTATGTAGAAGCCATTTCCGTAGCCAATGGAAGACTCTATCTCGCCAATATAGGTTCATGCATTGATGTTTTCGATGTACATACACTGAAATTTATAACCCGAATCGGAAACCGTAACTGGGGGCATGGAAATGCACAGTTGTTTCACACCCATGCAATGGCTATTGTAGACGATTATATAATAGTACGCATGAAAGATGGCCTGCAAGTAACCTTGCAAAGTGATGTGAGTGCGGAAAAATACCAGAATATAAATTACTACTCACGTGGAAGCCTAGATGGTTTCGATGTAAACAACGGATTTTATCCGCACCAGATGGCAGTAGATACGACCGGATTGGTGTTTCTCGCCGACTACGGACAATATGGAAACCGGAAAATACATGTGATCGATACTTCCCTTATCCAAAAGGGGAGCAATATCACAATGACTACCAGCCAGACGCTTCCTCTGGAATTTAATCCCCGAGGAATAGCCCTATACAAAAATCTGATGTACATCTCAGCAGCCGATGGCAGTATCCGGTGTTATGACAGGGATAAGAAGAAATTCTTCCTGACCTTCAAATCAGTGCCTGGCTATACATTCAAAGGCGGACAGAAGTTATTGGTTCATAACAATCGGCTATGGGTCACGGATATCTCAACGAGAGAGATCGTCGGAGTAGACATATTCCGCAATGTGATTGAGGAATATAAATAATAACAAGACAAAAGCTACTTCACAAAGCCATTTTTATAATAATCATAAGCAGCTTCAATCTTTTCCGGAGTATCAGCCTTTAAAAGCAACAGCAGTTCGCGAGTAAATTCCAAATGCCCCGTGCCATTGGCAGTTACAATATTCTTGTCGCTGACGGCTTGTTTTTCCAGGTATCCGTCTTCATTGGTATATCGTTCACCGGCAAACTCTTTCAGATATGGAAGCGTGTTGCTGGTATGCTTCACATCGTTCAGAAAGCCATGCGCACCCATGAATGCGGAAGCATTGCAGATGGCTCCTACTATTTTGCCACGTTGCAGAGCATCTTGCACGATAGGCACCACCAATTCCGATTCGGGTGATTGCCACTGCATGCCACCTATCAGAATCAATGCTGCATAATCGGCAGGCATAGTCTGAAAACTATAATCCGGCACTGTGCGGAATCCGCCTATGGAACGGACTTCATCCAGCGTCGGAGCAACTGTCTTTGGTGTATATTTCACTTCGCTCCCCGGTATCACCCCGGTATTTAAAGAAATAGCGAGGAACGCGCCTTCCCAATCGGCATAATCATTCAATAGGAGAAATAATACTTCCTGTTTCATTGTTTTCTGTTTTTAGAGTTTCATAATCTATCTGCAAAGATACACTAATATGCTGAAAACAAAAATACAGCGCAGTCTACTTAACTTATTGCCTATTGGCCCTCTTGATATCCATCAGTGAAATGTTCTCATTCCGGTATCGGGCATTCGGATTGCGCTCGCCTTTTGCCAGCAGTGGGTCTTCGTCATTTTTTTTGAACTGAATAGCTTTCTGCGGACAGTTTTGAATGCAGGCGAAGCAGAAATCGCAGTCTCCCTGCATGGCAATCCCATTCGAAGTAAACTCATAGTTTCCACGCGGGCAGACATCCGTACAGGCTCCGCAACCGATGCAATTCTCCGTAACGACAAAATACCGTTCACTTTTCTTGAGAAAACCCACTTCAGGATCAAGTCCCGAAAGCGTCATGAATCCTGCATGCATCTGCCGCTCCTCTTCACTTACCGGTTCGTGCCACTCTCGCCTGCGGGAGATGTCCCCGGTGATTCGCTGCAAGTTCTCCGGAATATGCTTCTCTATTTTAATCTGTTCGTTCATGTCGAAGTTCGGCAACCAATTATCCACCATAATGAGCGTGGCAATATAATCAAATGGGTTACCCGCCTCGCGCGATATACCATCCCATATCTCTACCGCGTCGCATTTTCTCGCTCCATAAGTGAGGACTGCGAACTTATATCCTGCTTTCAGCTTAGCTTTCCTAATGAAGTTCCGCACCATATTGGGCGGCATATGGCCATATATCGGATAGACAATACCTATTTCATCCGCCTCGAACTCGTACCGGTTTTGTCTCACCATTTGCGGAATACTCAATAACTGTCCTTCCGGTTCCGCTAATTGGCGAGCAACGTGCAGACAGTTTCCTGTAGCGGTAAAATAAAAAATGATGCGTTTCTTCTGCGGCTTTTCAGCGCAGGAGGACAAAGAGGATAATCCTATTGACGAGGTGGCTACTCCTGCGACAATCATACCGATTCTCGCCAAAGCTTCTCTACGGCTGATTCCTTTATCTGTTCCCATATCAGATTCTAATTTGAGGTTTATACTTTCGTTATTGACAGAACTCACTTTCAATGATGCAAAGTTACATGATAAATAAAAGTGCATCCATAGACGCATTACGGTTTCAAACACCAATTTTACTGTATGTGAACAGAGGCCTTGCAACAGAATAAAAGACAAGGTGATGTCACAAAAAAAACGCTGATATCATTGCCGTTATACGACAACAATATCAGCGACCCACTATTTATTACAGAGATGAAAGTCTTCTATAAAGGTACGACCTCCCCAATCACGGGAACCAGCATATTCAGCGAATCTTGTTTCTGCATATTCTTTTCGTTCATCAGAGGTTCATCCCAAGGATGCCTTGCCAGGGCATATTTGGAATGATGTACCGTCAATATTCTTTTCGCTTTCAGTTCTCTGGCAGCCTTTCCCATATCCGAAGGCATCAGATGGATGTACTTCCAGTCTTCATTATATTGGCCGTTCTCCAGAATGGCAAGGTCTATATCGGGAAAGCGTTTTCCGATTTCTTCAAAATGAGAATCATATCCACCGTCTCCTGCCATATATAGCTTCTGAGACGGAGTTTCCAGCAAAAAGGACGCCCACAAGGTCTGGTTGGCTTTCAGACCACGCCCGGAGAAATGCCGTGTCGGGAGACAATGAACGGTAAAACCGTTATCCAGTGCGGCATTTTCCTGCCAATCCAATTCCACAAGCTGTTCTTTTCTGTATCCCCAATGTTCCAGATGTTCGCCGACACCCAATCCGCAAATCACCTTGCCCACCCGGTCTTTCAGACTTTTCACAGTACGATAGTCCAAGTGGTCCCAATGGTCGTGACTGATTACCAGATAATCAATATCCGGCATATCCTCCGGTTTATAAATATCGGTTCCCTTGAATGGTTTGTTGACAAAGGATACAGGGGAAGCCATGCAGAATACAGGGTCAACCAGAATACGTTTTCCGTCTATCTGGATAAAGTAAGAGGAATGCCCGAACCAGATGAGTACATCTTTATCACGCTCCAATTTATGCAAGTCCGTTTTCATGGTCGGAACTGCATTCTCCGGTCTCAATCCTTCCGGCTTGCGGAACAGGAAAGAAAACATAGCCTCAAAGAACCCTTTATCCGACGCCATCACCGGTGTCTGGTGCAGATTGCTGAACTGACCGTCACGATAATGGGGCGAACGTTTGATTCTCTCCAAGCGCTCACCTTGGGGCAGTCGGCCGAAGCTCGGCTGATTGATAAAGGCGAACACGGAAATACATATTACAGCAATGACTGCTATTATTATTCCAAACCACATACGTACTTTTGTTTTTCTCATTCTAAATTAGTTTATGAGCTACAAGCTACGAGCTACGAGTACCTTTCGGCGTGATAGCCGAGCGATTTTTTTGCCCACAAACATAGCGCAGCCACTCGTAGCTTGTAGCTCGTAGCTTGTAACTTTTACAACGTTTCCTGTTTCAACTGTTCCACAAACGCATCAATGCGTCTCAGTTCCTTAGGAATATTGATACTCTGCGGACAGTGGGGCGAGCATTGGTCGCAACCGATGCAATGGCTTGCCTGGCGCAGGCGTGGCACACTGCGGTCGTATCCTACAAGGAAAGCACGACGCGCCTGCCTGTAATTCTCATCTTGCTGGCTCTTCGGCACATTGCCTTCATTCACACATTTATTATAATGGATAAGCACGGCAGGAATGTCAATACCATACGGACAAGGCATGCAATATTTGCAGTCATTGCAAGGCACCGTAGGATATTTCAGCATCAACTGTGCCGTTTCTTCCAGAAATTCCTTATCATCCTCGGTCAGAGGAATCAGCGGGGAGTATGTACGGATATTATCTTGCAGATGCTCCATATACGTCATACCACTCAACACCGTCAACACCAGTTCCGGGGAACCGGCAAAGCGGAATGCCCACGATGCCACACTATCTTCCGGGCGACGTTGTTTAAGACGCGTCATGATATGAGTGGGCACATTAGAGAGGCGTCCTCCCAACAGCGGTTCCATAATGACCGCCGGAATATTGCGCTTCACCAATTCATCATACAGATAATCCGCATTCACATTGCGTCCCGAAGCATGTTTCCAATCCACATAATTAAGCTGTATCTGTACAAAATCCCATTTCACTTCATCGTGCAGGGAGAGCGCATAATCATATGTATCTACCGAACCGTGAAAAGAGAATCCCAGATTGCGGATACGCCCCGCCTCCCGCTCTTTCAACAGAAATTCCATCATTCCGTTATCAATATACCGTGCCTTGAAAGCCTCCGTTCCGCCACCACCGATGGAGTGGAGCAGATAGTAATCGATATAATCCGTCTGCAAATCCTCGAACGACTTGCGATACATGGCAATGGAATTCTCACGGCTATAATTACTGAAATTAGAGAGCTTGGTAGCAATGAACAGTTTCTCACGCGGATGACGTTTCAGCGCAATGCCTGTTGACTTCTCCGACCATCCCTGCACATAAACCGGGGATGTATCGAAATAATTCACCCCGTGTGCGATGGCATAATCCACCAATTCGTTTACGGCATCCTGGTCAATCATATCCCCTTTCCCGTCCGGTGAAGGAACAGTAGGCCAGCGCATACAGCCATAGCCGAGAAGTGAAACACGATCTTTCTGAGCCACAGAGGTGCGGTAAGTCATTTTATCCGTAGGCACCGGCGTAGATGCAGTACCTCCGGGCGTCACCCCGTCTTTTTGCTTGCAACTATAAAGAGTGGCGGCAGCCGTAGTAGTGGCAGCGCTGATACCCACTATTTTCAGGAAATCCCTGCGGTTTATATTTTTATTATTTTCTTCCATATATGTTCTTCTAACATTTATCACTTTATCACCCTATCACATTACCACCTTTATATCACCCTATGTCTCTCATGCCCTTCTACATAAATAGCACTGAACGGACGTGCCGGACAAAGATTCTCACAGGCTCCGCAACCGATGCAACGCTCCACGTTGACGGCCGGGATTTTCGGGGACTTGTCATCATTCGCATCAGAAGGCACCATCGTAATGGCAGCAGCCGGACAATGACGGGCACAGTTTCCACAATTCACCCCGTCCGTCAGGGGCACGCAGTTCTTCTTAATCCATACGGCATGACCTATCTGGATAGATGATTTATCGGCCAAACTGGTGAGATGAATAGCATCCGTGGGACATACCTCGGCACACTTGGCACATTCCGGACGGCAATAGCCACGTTCATAAGACATCTCCGGTTGCATCAATGTCATCAGATTGCCGGAAGGACGCAATACCTGATTAGGACACACCGACACACAAAGCTGGCAAGCCGTACAATGCTCCGTAAAGTTGCGCGCTCCCAACGAACCTGCCGGGAAAATAGGCGTCGTACGCTTGGGAATCTTTTTATCCTCGATAACCGCCAGTCCGCCATCCACCTTTTTCTCTTGCGCTTTCAGCAAGGTGCTTGTGGCAAATATGGCTCCGGCAGAGAAGAAGGCACGGCGTGCATTATCCACCTGTTCCGGTGACACGCTATTCACCTTTCCGGCAACTACCGGTTGCAGTGCTTCTTTACGCGGACGCTCATAGCGGATGGCTCCCTTCTTGCATTTTCCAATGCAATCCATGCAAGCCACACAACGGCTATAGTCTATTTTATGAGCCTTCGAGTCGATGCAGGCTGCTTTACAGTTGCGTGCACACAGTCCACAGCCATTGCATTTACTGGTATCAATCACCGGTTTCAGTAGAGAGAAACGTGACAGGAATCCCAGCACCGTGCCCACCGGACAAATCGTATTACAATATGTACGTCCGTTGCGCCAAGCCAACACAGCCAGAATGACAAACGTCAGGGCAGCTATCGCAAAAGTCCCCGCAGCCTTCATCCACACATCCACGGAATAAAACATATAGCTGTCCGCACGTTCCGCCAGATAGGCAAGCAGGTTATTTCCCCACTGATAAACCGGGGCAAAGAGATTGGAGGCAATCCGACCATACGAACTGTAAGGTGCAAGCAGCGCCACCAGAGAGCCGACGCCCCCTATCAAAGCCAATATAAACACGCCCAATACTCCATAGCGCAACCAATTGAGCGCAGGCGAATAAGAGTAGCGGTTCTTCTTCCGCTTTTTGCCCAGCCATGAAACCACGTCCTGAAAGACACCCAGCGGACATATTACCGAACAATACACACGGCCCAAAAGCAGCGTCAGCACAATCAGGGCTATCACAACCCCTACATTCAAGGCTAACAACGCAGGCAAGAATTGAATTTTAGCCATCCAGTCGAACCAACCATGCAGTTTCCCCGTGAAGTCGAGGAACAGCAGCGTAATCAGCACAAAGAAGAAAATGGCAACCGTTAGTCTGATTTTTCGTAACATACTTCTATTTTATGGAACATCATTTATAAACCAAATACTTAATGAACAGATAACCGCCGAAAACTTGCAATAGCATTCCCGGAATACCAATACGGAAATCCTGAAAGGCAAGAGTGAAGTTACCCAGCATGGCCCACTCGCCCAGTGTGCCCGCAAGCTGATAAGCTAGAACCACCAATGCCAGCATCGGGACAGAGACATGTTTAGAACGATTGGCAATATATCCGGCAGCCACCGCCAGCAAGGCCGATTTCAGTAGTATAGCCGGAAGCATGCCCGCAGCAGGCATACCGAAAAGCAGATGATTCAAAACCGGAGAAAAGACAGCAGTCAGTAACCCTACTTTCCAACCATATTTATAAGCTGCGATAAGCGTAAAGAAATAAATGGGAAGCAGCGTGAGGCCGCCTTGCGGGATAAGATGGCAAAGTTGTGGCAGAGCCAAGTTGCCCAGAATGAAAAGAGCAGCGGCAAAATACGTTTTCACATTGCCGTAATCCAGAGAATAAAGTCTGATAGTTGTTGTTTTCATAATCTATATACTTATTAAAATTTGATGTTTACTCCACCCATAAAAGTAGCTTTCGGCATAGGATAGCCGACTATTATTTCGTAACGTTGTGCCAGCAGGTTCTCGCCACGCACATAGAACGACAGGTAATGGGTCGCTTTGAAGCTCCCCTGCATATCCCACAGCACAAAGTTTTCCTTGGTTTCCGCATCCAGGTCGGTATAAAGTCCTTTCACATATTGGATGCCCGTAGATGCGCTCCAACGTCCTTTCCTGAAGTTCACGCCTCCGTAAAGTTTATGTTCGGGAGATGCCAGCACAGGATTCTCCATATGAAGCCAGCTATAATTTGCCGTGACACCCCATGTTGAATTGAACCGGTATCCTATATTCGCTTCCGCTCCCCAGTTCTCAATCTCACCGGAATTCTGGTTCAGCATACCGCTTCCGGCCGGATTGGGAAGACGCAGAATCAGGTTTTCACCATTGATATAGAACACATTTACGCCGTATGACAAACGGTTTTCCATAAGGCGCTGCGAGAAGGAAAGTTCATAATTCCATAGTTTCTCGGGCTTCAAATCCGGATTTTGCGGAGGGAACATATACATTTCGCGAATGGTGGGATTGCGAAATCCCTTACTTGCCATTGCCTTGATTTCCGCATCTTTCGGGAGGTGGAAGGCCAGACCGACTTGTGGAATAAACTCCGTCCCTGTCTGCGAATGATGGTCTACGCGTGCACCGGCATTCAGTGTGAGCCAGGTGACGATGTCCTGCCGGAAGTCTACATATCCGGCTACTTCATTCAGGGATTTATCCGCCGAAGTTTCACGATGTCCGTCAGAGAATTTGTTCCATGCTTCACCGCCGAAATGAAAATAATCGGCTCCTACAGTCACCCGGTTCCCTTTGAAAAGTTGCAAGCTCTGATACCATGATACACCGAGCATCTGGTCGTTGGAGTTGAAGCGGTAGTCAAGCGGTTTTCCGCCGGGCTGGTAGCCGTCGTTTATCCAGTGGTCTCCCCAGTTATAGAAGAAACTCAATGCTCCCGAGGTCTTTTCGTAATGATTCTCCAGAGCAAAAGAGGTCATACCGCGAGTGATGCGCTGGTCGTTGTCGATATAAGGGCGACTTACCGCCCCCGGATTGATGGCATTGAAATGAGTGATATTCACATCTCCCCACAGCTTCCAGTTGTCCGTAAAGTCATAACCCAACTTGGCATAACCGCCATATTGTTCAAAGCCCATATCGGCCCGATGCCCGTCCGTGCGATTATAAGAAGCCGTCACCGTACTGCTGAAACGTCCTTTCCTGATGCGGTTGGTTGCTTCGGTCTGCAAGGTTCCATAAGAGCCGGCACCGATGTTAATGCTTGTATTCACACCGTCTTCCTGCATCTTGCGGGTGACGATGTTGATGACGCCCCCCATGGCATTGGAACCGTAAAGCACTGATGCCGGGCCACGAAGCACTTCTACTCGCTCCGCCATCATCGTTTGGTAAGCATCGGCAATGGGATGTCCCATCAAACCCATATATTGAGGATGTCCGTCAATCAAAACCAACAGTCCGGTAGTGGGCAACCCCGCCTGTGCAGGACCTCCGATTCCACGCAGCGACATCTGTCCTGATGCACCTGTAGCTACACCATACCCCATCACACCGCGTGAAGTGGAGAAGAAACCGGGCACCTGGGAGTTCAGTACCGGAAGCACGGAAGCCTGTTGGCTCGCTTCAAGTTGCGGACGTCCCACCACTGATACGGTCATGGGCAGATGGCGTACATCCGTTTCGCTGCGTGTGCCCGTCACCACCACTTCATTAATAGCGTAGCTTCTCGCTACCTGTGTGCTGTCCTTGCCGGTTTGTGCTTGCAGGCTTGCCGCACTTATCAGGCAGCCTGTACATAATGCAAGTATCGTTCTCTCTTTTTTCATCTTTAAAAACACTCTTTTTATTCTATAATAGTTTTCGATTGCAAATATAGGGACTGTCGCCTACAGAAACCGTAGACAAATTACAGTAGTATATACCTAAATTACTGATTAACGTCCTGTAACCTAACCGTTATTACTCACCAACCACGACTTGAACTCCGACGCCTTATTCTTACTGATATAGACACGCTCGGGAACCTCCACGTCGAGCGTCACCAACAGGCGGCTATCGAACCAGATTGTTATATCCGTCACGCTGTTCTTGGCTATGATGAATTGCTTATTCGCCCGGATAAAGTCGGCGGGATTCAGAGAGGACATTATCTGTTCCAACGTCTTGGAGTACGGATACAGGGTCCCATTTTTCAGATACACACACGTATTCTTATCCGCCGTATAAAAACACGAAACATCCCTCAGACTGACAGGCAGCAATTTATCTTTATAGGGAATCAATAGCTTGTCTTTATATCTGGGCGCCGGTGCCAACAGGTTCAACTGAGACAAGTATTGCAGAATATCCTGATGAGTCAGCTTGCTATATTTATCCAGTGCATGCTTCACATCCTCCACCTTCACCGGTTTCAGCAGGTAGTCCACACTATTCACCTTAAAAGCTTCTATCGCATAACGGTCGTATGCCGTCGTAAAAACAATGGGGGTTTCCAGTTCCATTTTATCGAAGATGGTAAATGCCGAGCCGTCCGACAAATGTATATCCATGAATATCAAATCCGGAGCCGGATTGGATTGCAGCCAATGGATAGTCTGGGTCACACTTTCCGTATTACCGGAAATCTGAATATCATAGGAGACTTCCTTGAGAATATCTACCAGATTCTCATAAGCGGCAGTCTCGTCTTCTACAATAAGCACTCTCATATCGCTACTCTTTTGTTTTGATATTGATTCTATTTTTATTTTAAAGGGAGATAAACCCGGAATGTTTCTTCATCGCACTCCACCCGAATTTGCTTGTTCATCAGCAAAGCGAAACGGCTTTCCAGATTCTTCAATCCGGTTCCGTTGGTATCGGGCGGAGAGAGTTTGGGGTAAACAGGATTGGACACCACCAACTCATTCTGTTCATTCAGCCGGATAGATATTTCCATCTTATGTTCACTGTCTATCATATTATGAACGGTCACGTTCTCCACCAGTGGGAGCAATGAAAGTACCGGCAATGTCAGTTCATCCTGCACAGCCTCATCTACCCGGATGGAGAACACCAGCTTATTGGCAAAGCGCACTTCCATCACGTAGCGGAAAGACTGGATGAATTCCAATTCCTCCCTCAGCGTGACGAGCCCTTTCTTATCACTCTGAAGAATGTAGCGGAAGATGTCAGACAACTCATGCACGTACATCAGTGTTTTCTCGTCATCTTTCTTGCGGATGAGCGATTGCACTCCGTTCAGTGAGTTAAAAAAGAAATGCGGGTTTATCTGGTTGGCCAATGCATCACAACGGCTTTGCAGGTTCTCTATGCGCAGGCGCTCAATCTCGTGTTCCTTCTCCCGTTGTTTGGAATAGAGCATGGAGATGTGGCCGATAAGCGTGCAGAGGGAGCACAGGATGAAGAATTGGGAAAGCAAGGTGCTGCCCAGAAAGTCGGTGCGGATGCCATACGAGGCAATCCAGTAGGAAACGAATGCAAACCCCGCGTAGGCAAGCAACGAATAGCCGAAGTTGCGGGCAAAGCGTTCCTTAAACTGTGCATCCGGTAACCGACGCAGATTATAGCGTATCAACAGACTAATCAGTCCCCAGAAGAAAAAGAAACGGTAGGCAAAATACCAATAAAAGCCCGCACAAACTCCCCAGAATTTTATATCCCAAGGGAGGCAGGCTATGTTGGGATATATAATGAAAACCGCACTAATCAGGCTGACCAGCGGCAGTTTACGGCTTATGTAGGTATCAAATGAGGACATATATTTTTTCTTCTTTTCTGCAAAGAAAAACAAAATTATCGAGACGCAGCAGCGGCAAAAGAAGCAAAACGAAAAAACAGGCGATAAAAACGAATTTAACTTAAAAGGAAAGAGAGTGCATTAAAGATGAAGGAGTCAAAACTCACCACAGATTACACGGATTGACACAGATTAAAATTAAATAATTGATTATCAAGATAGATAATCTGTGCAAATCTGGAAAATCTGTGGTTAAAAAGACTTTCTTTAAAGAATAGTCAGACTGACCCTTTTCCCCAACCCTTCGAAAATGCGGAAGAGAGTGGAGAGTTGTACATCTGCTTTTCCATTCTCAATACGTGAGATATAGGTTTTCTTTGTACCTATTTTCGCTGCAAGTTGTTCCTGGGTAAGACCGGCTTTCAGACGTTCTTCTTTCAGACGTTCTGCAAGAATAAAAGCCTCTGCGCCCCGCTCAAAATCATTGCGTTCCGGTGTGCCTTTCTGCCCTTCTATCTGTTTAAAATAGCTTTTAGGTACTCTATCTAATTGCTTAATAAGCTCAATAACATAATCAATTTTTGTTCTTACTTCAGGTGTTTGTGCCAAATAGAACTCTTTATAGTATGTTTTGAACACCTTTATTTTTCGGATATATTCCATTACTGTTTTATTTTACCGTAAAGTTAACTATATAATTAACTTCCGCAATCTATTCCTGTATATTTAACATCAACTTATTCTTCCATTCCCCCTACATCTCAGAATAAATAAGCGGGAATAGCACTTTCATCTGATTTATCGTGTACCGATACTACTGACTAATTGACACTTTGCATATTTGAACGGCTGAGAATGCGTTGTTTTCGTCCGGACGCCTGTGTGAATGAAAACACAGCAGTAAAAACATGTAATAACAAGACAGACAGAAGGATACACAAATATATACATTTAAAATAGCGGAAAATAGAAGCTGAAATGACGGATACAACAGTGTGAGGTGACGGTTATATAAGCGTTGGATGCCGGAACTATAGATGTTAGCCGTCAGAACTATAGATGTGATGCGTCAGAAGTATAGATGCAACGTGTCCGATATAGATATCCAACGTATAGAATCTGTATAAACTGGGCTTGATGCATAAAGAAATAGTATATATATGCACAATAAATGGATTGCCATTTCTATTTCTTTCTTCTTGCAAAACGGTATTGTAGGGAAAACGAGCGATTAACTTACTTTTTTTACACATATACAGAAAATCTTCTATCCTTTTGCTCAAGCAACACAGCAAAGAAACTCAAGTCATGTATGGTTTTAAACTAAAATGCTCATTCCTTATCCATTATGAACAAATACTTACTTATTCGTTTCATCTAAATAAATAAAACCATTATTCATTATATGAAACAGCTTTCCCCTCCCGTTAAAATAATCAGGATGGGACATAATTTTCTTTCTAAGTTCATCAGCACTATTCAGTTGTTCTACCTGCCCATCAAAAAGCATATTTACAGGAACAAAAGTCTTTACACAAAGATAATCAAGTTCTTCTAATACGACACCGAAGAATACTCCAGTCTTAGTATATCCAACAAAGCCTTCATGATTTTTATTAGAACCTTTCCTAAAATCTATTGTGAAAAGACCACTATTCATAAAAAAATGCTTTATTTGTTCATCAAAAGAGAGGCCATCCAGCCCATTAGGTATTAATAGACGTTCTCTATATCTTTTCCAAAAATGCGGTCTGAAATCAATGATTGAGATATTACTATATATTTTCTTAGGATAAATAATTCCCATCCCTAAATTCTCATACTTAAGATAAGGAATAATGCCAGGACGCTTCCTTTCATTTCGATAACGCACTATCAATATTGAACACCATTTATTCCCTAATGGTGACATCCAGGAAAATTGGTGCATAACAGGAAACAATATGGCCTTAATAAACTTTCGATGGGCATTAGCACCTTCTTCTAATATTCTCTCTTGAAAAAGAGTATAATCGTTTTTTATTTCTCTGCACACCTCTTCGGGTGTCATAGTGGAGACGAGCATAGTATACAAATTTTCAGCAAAGATAGGTCTTTGAATTTTCTTTTTATATAAATTCCGGATATAATTTGGTGGTTATAGAAACATTGACCACATTTGCACCCCGAAAACAAAGACAGGAAATTAAATCCTCATCGGAGGGCATGATAATCAATAATTAGGATGCCGGATAAGATGAATGGTGCAAATCATTCACCCTGTCCGGCACCTTTTTTATACCAGAATTACAGCTTTAGCCCGATTGATGAAAGAATGAGTTTGATGAAAGAGTTAGATTTGACACAAGGCAGCGTTCCCAAAGTACTGTTAGAGTTTGCAGTACCCTTCCTGATAGCGAATGCACTTCAGGCACTCTACGGGGGTGCCGACCTCTTTGTTGTGGGACAATATGATGATTCTGCGAGTGTAGCGGCCGTTGCCATCGGTAGCCAGGTGATGCAAACCATTACGGGTATCATCCTCGGCATTACCACAGGAACCACCGTACTGATTGCCATTGCAACCGGAGCGAAAGACGACCGGCAAGTGGCTTCCACAATCGGCTCGTCCGTGTGGTTGTTTTCAATTATTGGCGTGGTGCTTACTCTGGTTATGGTATTCTTCCATCGCCAGATTGCCAGTCTGATGCATACTCCAACGGAGGCCATGGCCGATACCCAAAGTTATATCTTGGTATGCTCGGTCGGCATCCTGTTCATCGTGGGTTACAACGTCGTGTGCGGTATCTTGCGCGGACTGGGTGACTCAAAAACGCCGCTTTATTTTGTGGGACTGGCCTGCGTGATCAATATCGTTCTCGATTTCGTATTGGTGGGATATATTCATCTCGGGCCTACCGGGGCTGCCATTGCCACGGTTACAGCACAGGGTGTCAGTTTTGCGATAGCGCTTTGGTTTCTGCACCGGCGCGGATTCCACTTTGAGTTCACGAAGCGGGACATCCGGCTGAACGGAGTTCTGTCCAAAAGAGTGCTGACACTGGGTGCTCCCATAGCCTTGCAGGATGCACTGATTAATGTCTCGTTTCTGATAATCACCGTTATCGTAAACCAGATGGGGGTCATTGCATCGGCTTCACTGGGTGTAGTGGAGAAAATCATCGTATTCGCCATGTTGCCTCCGATGGCCATATCATCGGCCGTGGCAACCATGACAGCACAGAACTATGGTGCAGGATTGATACAGCGAATGAACAAGTGCCTCCTTTCCGGAATAGGGTTTGCTCTCGTTTTCGGATTGTCGGTTTGCCTCTATTCGCAATTCCTACCGGAAACGCTTACGGCTTTTTTCACCAAAGATCCGGCTGTGGTGGCTATGGCGGCGGAATATCTGCGGGGATACAGCATCGACTGCATCGTTGTCAGTTTCGTATTCTGTATAAATTCCTACTTCAGCGGACAGGGAAATTCACTGTTCCCGATGATTCACAGTCTGATAGCGACTTTCCTGTTCCGTATTCCATTGTCATACTGGTTCAGCCAGATAGACAGTTCATCACTGTTCATCATGGGCTTTGCTCCACCCATCTCGACAGTAGTTTCGCTGCTGATATGTATCTGGTATCTGAGATATGTGGCAAGGAGACGCTGATACGCATTTTCCCTACTTTTAGGTATTGCCCTCTTGACGGAAGAACCGTAACTTTGGCAAAAAAAGAAAAGTAGCGTATGGATCCGGAAAAGAAATATGGAGAATTGCAAGAAGAGAGAGCTTATCGAAGTATAAGTTCTCTCTTTTTTTTGAATGAATTTGAATATTGTTCGTTTTTGCCTGACAGTACAAATAACTCAAATAACACAAGAATGAAAAAGAAGTATGAATTTAAGAGCATAGTGGCCGAAACACTGCTGATTCCTCTCTACATGAGAGCCAAAGAAAGCCGCCGCAAAGATGCCATCTTGCGCGACCAGCAAGCCGAACAGCTTGTGGAAAGCATTGATTATGATTATTCCAAATTCGACGGTGCCAGCCTAAGTGCTGTGGGGTGCGTTGTGCGCGGACTCTACTTTGATAATGCAATCCGGCGGTTCATTGCCACCCACCGGAACCCGGTAGTCGTGAATGTAGGGTGCGGGCTCGACACCCGTTATCAGCGTATCGAAGAACATGACAAAGCCACGTTCTATGAAATGGATCTGCCGGAAGTCATCGACCTGCGCCGTGAACTGCTGCCCGAACCGAAAGGCGACCGCTACATAGCCGGTTCTCTACTGGAAACCCAATGGATGGACGATCTTCGTGAGACACATCCGGAAGGAGAATTCATCATCGTCATTGAAGGCGTACTGATGTACTTCTACGAAAAGCAGGTACGGCAACTGCTCACCCGTCTGGCCGACCGGTTCAGTGGTGGCGAAGTGTGGTTCGACGTATGTGGCCCTATGCTTGCCAAATCCAAGCATATCAAGCCCGACTCCCTGCGAGGGCACAATGCCCAAATCCGTTCCGGACTGAAAGACGGGCATGAAGTGGAAGTCTGGGAACCACGCCTGCAACTTATTGAGCAGGCACTCTATCAGAAGTTCTTTCCCAAAAGGTGGGGATTCGGCGGAATGCTGATGGGAAAATTCCCCGGTATCTGCAAGAGGTTCAGTTCACTGTTAGGGTATCAGATAAAATAAGGAATTATGCCCGATACTCATTCGGGCTTACCCCTACTACCTTCTTAAACAAACGGCTTAAATGATGCGGATACTTGAAGCCCAGTTCATAGGCAACTTCGCTGACGGTTTTATTCTCATCATAGAGCCGTTCCTTTGCTTTTTCTATCACAAAGAGTTGAATGGACTCCTGAGCCGACTTTCCAGTTTCTTTCTTAATCAAGTCACCAAAGTAATTGGCAGAAAGATGTAGTTTGTCCGCAGCATATTGCACAGACGGCAAACCGACAGTTTGCGGCTGGTCTGATTCAAAGTAATCACTGAGCAAATTCTCAAAACGAACCAAGATATCTTTATTCAGGCTTTCACGCGTAATGAATTGGCGGTCATAAAAACGCTGGCAATGGTTCAGCAAAAGTTCAATGGTAGAAGCGATAATACTTTTACTATGCTTATCTATGGCTCGTTCCAGTTCTTCCTGTATCTCCAGATAACAGTTAAGGATAATCTGACGCTCACGCTCGGACATGTGCAAAGCTTCATTCGCTTCATAAGAGAAGAAACTGTAGTCCTTCATCTTGCGTCCCAATGATGTGCCACGCAATAAATCAGGATGGAATAGTAATGCCCACCCTTGCGGGTTCAATGTTTCTTTGTCATCATCCACGCCTGCCACCTGTCCCGGAGCGACAAAAACCAGCGTACCTTCCTGATAATCGTAGGTGCTGCGTCCATAAGACAACTCACCACATTTAAGCTGTTTCAGGAAGATACAATAAAAGCCGAAATTCTTGCGCCCGTGCTTTAATGACTTCAGCGTTGAAAAGTCAACCACACTGACGAGCGGATGTAATGTCTCCACTCCCACCGCCATATTATACTCATGAATTGTATTCAACTTTACGATTGCTCCCATATTCTTCTTCATTTTATCCGATGACAAAAATAAAGGTTTTCTCTTAGCTTTCAAACATCCGTATCATTAAATCTGTAATATTGGTATGAGAAACTGTAATCTGTGCATGCACCTCATTTTCAAGTATTCAAGGAAGATTCTGAAACTGTAATTATGGTTTGCAAAGCAGTAATCTGTCTATTTACAAACGCTATTTCGCAGCTTACCTTTGCAACATCAAAATTTATAAAAAACAATAGTTATGAAATATCGGGAATTAGGAAAAAGCGGACTTAAAGTTTCCGCAATGGGTTTAGGCTGCATGGGAATGAGTCATGGCTACGGTGCCGCCGGTGATAAAAAGGAAATGATCAAACTGATTCATCAAGCCGTAGAAAAAGGTGTCACTTTCTTTGATACAGCCGAAGTGTATGGCCCCTATACCAATGAAGAACTGGTAGGTGAGGCTTTAGAACCTTATCGCAAAGAAGTAGTCATCGCTACCAAATGCGGAATTCAGATTGTAGATGGAAAACAAATAGTCATTGGAAAACCGGAGACCATGCGTCGCTCCATTGAAGGTTCTCTTAAACGGTTGAGAACAGAGTATATAGATTTATACTACCTGCACCGGGTAGACCCTAAAACTCCTATTGAAGAAGTAGCGGAAACAATGAAACAACTGCAACAAGAAGGTAAAATACGGCATTGGGGAGTATCGGAAGCGGGAGTACAGACCATTCGCCGGGCACATGCTGTTTTTCCGCTGACTGCCGTGCAAAGTGAGTACTCCATGTGGTGGCGCGAACCGGAAAAAGAGTTATTGCCGACTCTTGAAGAATTGGGAATAGGTTTCGTTCCTTTCAGCCCGCTGGGTAAAGGTTTTCTGACGGGTAGTATTAGTAAAGATACCCGGTTCGATAAGAGTGATTTCCGCAATATTGTTCCCCGGTTCACTACAGAGAATCTGAATGCAAATCAGGTAATCATTGACTTCATTAAAATACTGGCAAATGAAAAGAATGCAACTCCCGCACAAATCGCACTGGCGTGGGTACTTGCTGTTAAACCTTGGATTGCCCCTATTCCGGGAACCACAAAACTAAGCCGTTTAGAAGAGAATCTACAGAGCATAAATGTGGAGATTACACCGGAAGAACTAAGAAAGATCAATGATATGCTTAACTCCATCCCAATCTCAGGTGACCGCTATCCGGAAGAATTGGCTAAAAGAGTCGGAAAATAATCATTAAAATAGAAATAACATGAGAACAAGAATTATTTCACTAATCGTAATTGTAATGACAACATTAGGTATGAATGTACAAGCACAGAGCTCCTCCACGGACAAGAAAGTATTGGTAGCCTATTTTTCCCGTTCGGGAAACACGCGCGCAGTAGCTGACCACATCAAAAGCCTCACCGGAGGAGATATGTTCGAAATTCAGGTAGCCAAGCCGTATCCGGAAGAATATCATGCCTGCACCGAAGTAGCCAAGAAAGAGAAAGAGGATAATGCAAGACCGGCACTCAAGAACAAGGTTGAAAACATCGCATCCTATGACGTCATCTTCGTGGGTTATCCCAACTGGTGGGGAACAACGCCAATGCCCATTCTGACTTTCCTGGAAAGCCATGACCTTAACGGTAAAATAGTAATCCCCTTCTGCACGCACGGCGGAGGCGGCGAACAAAACTGTTTCAAGGATTTCGCAAAACACATCGGTAAGGCAGACAGCAAGAAAGGGTTCCTCGTCAGCGGTGGGCAAGCCTCATCCTCCCGTCCGCAGGTGGAAAGCTGGTTGAAAGGGCTTAAATTAATACAATAATCTGCAATGTCAGAGGATTAATAGTATTATCAATTGTTTTATAATAAATCCATAAAAAGAAATATATCATGCAAAAAGTAAAATTAAATAATGGCATAGAAATGCCTATTCTGGGCTTTGGCGTCTATCAAATTGAAGACCAAGCCCTCTGCGAACAATGTGTGTATGATGCCATCGAGGCCGGTTACCGCTCCATAGATACAGCTGCCGCCTATTACAACGAAGAGGCAGTGGGAAAGGCTATCAAACGTAGCGGAGTTCCCCGCGAAGACTTGTTTATCACTACCAAGCTCTGGATATCAGATGCCGGTTATGACAAAGCCAAGAAAGCCTTTGAAGCATCCATGAAGCGCCTGCAACTCGATTATCTGGATTTATACCTCATTCACCAGCCATTCAATGACTATTACGGTTCATGGCGTGCAATGGAGGAATTATATAAAGAAGGTCGCATTCGTGCCATCGGTGTCAGTAACTTCATGCCGGACCGTCTTGCAGATCTGATTCTCTTCAATGAAATCGTTCCTGCCGTCAATCAGGTGGAGACCAATCCATTCCATCAACAGATTGAAGCTGAAACATTCATGAAAGGGAAAGGAGTTCAAATTGAGTCGTGGGCACCGTTTGCCGAAGGAAAGAACGATTTATTCCGAAATGAAACACTGGCGGCAATTGCAGACAAATATCACAAATCTATCGCACAAGTTGTGTTGCGCTGGCTGATACAGAGAAATGTAGTGGTTATTCCGAAGTCTATCCGTAAAGAACGCATTGTTGAGAATTTCAATGTATTCGATTTTGAACTGACTAAAGAAGATATGGAGAAAATAGCGGCATTGGACACTAAGACAAGTTGTTTCTTCTCCCACCGTGATCCGAAGATGGTGGAATGGTTGGGCGGACTGCACTAAAATAAATATCAGAACACAGGTTTAATAAACCAACGACTTCAACGAATCATACAATCGGCATATTAGTTACTTTTGTAAAGTGTTTAAAATTGAACAGGAATACAAAATAACTTTTATGCCGATTGCTCTATATAAATGCACGATATCTCAATACTGAAAACGTAGTATTTTAGAGACGATTCACAGTCTGTTTTGTCCGTTTCACCGTCTCATTTGAAATAAAGCGAACAGATTGATTATTTTTGTCCTGCAAAAAACACAGAGTCTCATGAATATTACATTCCCCGAAAAACAGAGTAATAAAACTAAAAATGATTTTATTATATGGCATTTAACAAAGAATGAATTGTTGATTGGGCTCACCATATCAGTGATTCTGACCCTTTTTGCCAATTTTGCATTGTTAATGCGACGCTATGATTTGATAATGGACTCAAAAGCATCCGGCATTACTTGGGAAATAGAAAAATATGATTTCTGGTTTTCTATAGTATGGTTTTGGCTCTTTTCTTTCATTTTATTTATCCTCTACAGGTGGATGTATAAATGGGGAAACATAATATTCCGGCGCAAGGAAGTGAAAACAATAGGGTTTGCAATAGGAATTATTGTATTCGTTGCTTTCGGGCTATACCAGGCATATCCTGCATTAAAGAAAATAATCATCATGGAAAAAAAGCATGACGCCATTACCTCCTATAATTTCACGGAACACGCAGTTTTTATAACGGAAGTCTCAAAAAAGACATTAGACATGGCTCCAGATTCTATAAGCTCCCCCAATAAGGCACAGATGGGAGTAAGTGCCGTTTTTTCAAGCACCAATTCATACCCTCTGCTGGTAGAACATATTTTTGTCCTACTGACTATCATGCTAAGCATGCTTTTGCTCCATCTGCTTGATAAAAAGCAAGAAATGACACTGGAATATGAAAAAATAAAAGTCGAAAAACTACAAAACTCATACAATGCACTGATGGGACAGATTAACCCGCATTTCTTCTTCAACTCATTAAACGGACTTAATTCGTTAATCCGCATGAACGAACAAGATAAGACACTTGAATACCTGGAAGGACTATCCAATGTTTTCCGTTATATCTTACAAAGTAATCACAAAACATTAGTCACCCTTGATGAAGAACTACAGTTTGCAAAAGCTTATACTTATCTGCTCAGCGTACGTTATGAAAACAAGCTGTTTTTCTCAATCCGGATTGCAGAAGGCTGCCGACAGAAGAGGCTGCCTATTCTTAGTCTGCTCCCGCTTATTGAGAATGCCGTGAAACACAACATCATCAGCATGCAACACCCCCTGCAGGTTGAGGTTTATACAACATCTGAAGATTTATTAGCCGTATCCAATCCTATCCGCCCCAAAAAAGAAGAGTGCATCTGCAACAAGATAGGATTAAAGAACCTTCAGGGGCGCTATCAAATGCTGACCGGAAAAAGCATACGGATAAACAATTCCAACGGATATTTTGTAGTATCTCTTCCACTGTCTGATATATTGGAATAAATGTATGAAAGTAATAATCATTGAAGATGAAACAGCAGCAGTAAACAGCTTGAAAGCTATTTTACAGCAAAACTCAGTGGCCGACATTGAAGTGGTTGCCGAATTAGAAAGCATCGAAGACAGTATTGAATGGTTTCAAAGTTCATCACCACCGGATATCATTTTCATGGATATTCATCTGGCAGACGGTTTGGCTTTTACTATTTTCGAACAGGTAGAAGTTGCCGCTCCCGTAGTGTTTACTACCGCTTATGATGAGTATGCTTTACAAGCTTTTCAGGTGAGCAGCATTGATTATCTCCTAAAGCCCGTTACGCTGAATTCATTAGAACATGCATTGAACAAATTTCTCCTTTTCAATCCGATGGAACGAAAAGAACATATCCTGCGGACTAATGCCATGATTGAGAACCGGAAAGAAGTGAAAAAATTGTTGGTTATGTTTGCTGATAAGTTTTATCCGCTCCCAGTAGATGATATTTACTATTTCTATACTGCCCGGGAAAAAGTTACGGCTCATACTTTTGACGGTAAAAAACATCCGGTAGACTACACACTCGATACACTTTATGAGCAATTGAACCAACAGCACTTCTTTCGCGCCAACCGTCAATTCATTATTTCACGTAAGTCTGTTAAAGACATAGAGCTCTGGTCAGGCAACCGGCTTTCCGTCAACTTGCTTATACCTGTTCCCGAACGCATTATCATAAGTAAAGTGAAAACTCCGATATTCAAAAAATGGATTATGCAAGAAGAGGATTAAAGACATTCACCCCGGTCTGTTGTTCGCTTCACCTGCAAAGAATCCCCGTTTGCCGGTACTTAACTTTTGTTAGCTGATATTTTCCTTTAATTTGCAGCAAATGATAAGAATAAATTAAACGAAACATTATGCTGAAATGTATTATTCTGGATGGGGATATTGCTACTCTCAATGAACTGATGGAGTATCTGGAGCAAGTTAACCGTTCTCTAACGGAAGTAAACTCCCTGTTTGCTACAAATAAGTTGAGCAATCAGTCTATCTTCCTCCGTGACGGAAATCGGATTGTACGCATTAATCAAGAAGATATTCTATATTTGGAAGGATACGGAGATTATGTCAAAGTACATCGGGCAGAAGGTAAACCTATACTTTCGCAACTGACTCTAAAACACTTTGAAGAATGCCTTGAAGGAATTTTTTGTCGCGTACACCGTTCCTATATTGTTTCACTGTCTCATATCAACTACATCGAACATAAAAGAATCCGCATTGAAGGAGCCACCATTCCGATCAGTGATTCTTATCTGCCTATATTAATGAGCAAACTGCATATACAAATATAGGTTGACGCGACCGGCTATAGCATAGATTATAAATATTTTTAATGTATCACATTCTAAAAAACATTATCATGATTGACAAAAAGAGTTTAAAAATGAACAGATTAGCATTATTACTGTTCTCTGTTCTTACCTTAATTTGCGAAACCACAACTTCTGTTAAGGCACAAAGTTCTGATAAAAAAATGGAAGTTTCCACTTCTCATACTTGCAGCGCTACCGATGCTCACAACAGTATGCGGGCTATGTTTACTTTTCTCAGGGAAAATATTGAATATCCCTCAAAAGCGATTGAAGCGAAAATACAAGGAGATGTTACAATAGATTTCACTGTAACTAAAGAAGGTGCAATAACAAATAGCAGAATAACCAAAAAACTTTGTCCTGCCTTAGACATAGAAGTACTTGAGACCGTAAAAAGAATACCCGCATCAGAGTTTGTGGAAAAAGAAGGGCAAAAAGTCAACACAGATTATAAAATCACCATAAAGTTTGCTCTACCGGACGGTACATCACTAACAAAGCCTACCGTATCCATTGTAGAAGTAGAAACAGAGAATCTGAAAATGACTCTGATGAGAGGCGAAAAAAAGGATGGAGCAAATAGTGCTACTATAGCTGCTTATAGTTCATCTGTAAAAAAAGATACAATTCTGACCCAAACGGTGATTACGACGATTAGCGATGAATGAAGTCAGAAGACCCAAATAAGTTTAATAAGTTAAGCCTCCAACAAATTATAAGATAATTTGCATACAATCGGCATATTAGTTACTTTTGTAGAGTGTTTTAGAAATCAAAGCAATATGAATAGAACAGATATACAAAATGGCTCTTATGCTGATTGCCCTATCCGGATGATACTGGCCCGCATCAGTGATAAATGGTCTATTCTGACACTATTTACCTTGACACAAGCCCCCGTAATGCGGTTTAATGAGTTACAGAAGACGATACCGGACATTTCACAAAAGATGCTGACCGTTACACTCCGCACATTAGAAGAAGACGGACTTGTGAGAAGACAGATTTACGCTCAAGTGCCGCCTAAAGTGGAATATTCGCTGACGGAAAGGGCCATGTCTCTGTTGCCACATATCAACTCCCTGATTTCATGGGCACAAGAGAATATGAACGACATTATCAATGACAGGAAAAGGCGAAGGGGACAATAATAATCCCCTACATATACCTGTTATAGCAAAGATTCCTTTTACATCGCTTTCCAGAATTTCTGAAAGTCCTTATAGCGTCCGTAACAAACCAATTCATCACCCGCCTGTACCTGGTCATTTTCAGGTAATTCATTCATCACATCATGTTCGGTAAATGAAATACCCAGACAGTTTTTCAACGTCTTGGCACGCTTCAGCGCCAACAGTTTCAAGCCAAATTCCTTGTCCAGATTCAATTCATTGGCATAATATCCTATCATCTTTTCCGGCACAGCGAACTTCACCACATAGTAATCCGTATCTACCCGGAAGGTTTCCATATTGGAACCAAACTCCAACAGATGTACCAAACCACGGGCTGCATCTTCCTCCGGAGTAAGAATCCGTTCCAAATCAAAAGCCTCAAGCACGGAACGATGGACATTATCAATAGCCCGCGCATAAATATGAGCCACTTTTTGTTGTTTCAGCAAAGCCACCACACGAATAGAAGCACCAAAATTCTCGCCAATAGCCACAATTACCACATCCACACCGCTCAAGGGAAGAGCGGCAAGTGCCTGTTCATCTGTTGCATCCAACACAAAAGCCGTAGCAATCTTTTCTTTGATACTGTCTACGCGGCTTGCACTCACATCCGCCCCAATTACTTCATGTCCCAATACAGACAGTTCTTCGGCAAGCATGTGTCCGTAATTTCCTAAACCGATAATAATATACTTCATAAATTCTGTTTTTACTACTTACTACTAATTTATAATGATCTGCCCACTCGGATACTGATATTTCGTATGCTTCTTTTGCTTAATGATACCCAACATCAGCGTAATCAGTCCCACACGTCCGATAAACATCAGAAGAGCAACAAGCAACTTACTATTATCCCCCAAAGTCGGAGTAAGATTCAGACTGGAACCTACCGTACTCAACGCCGACACACACTCAAACAGAAGTGCCATGACAGATGCCTGAGGTTCCCAGATTGTCAGAATAAACACAAATACAAACAAAACACCGATAGACATCACCACCGTCGCATTGGAACGGCGAATGGAATCGTAAGACAGTTCACGACCAAATACTTCCACCCGCTCCGTACCACGCAACACGGCAACCAGATTCAGAACAACTACTGCAAACGCATTCACCTTGATACCACCCGCCGTGGACTGCGCAGCACCACCTACCCACATCAGGAAGATATAAACCAATACACTCTGTACTCCCAGAGAGGCCAGATCCACACTTGTAAATCCGGCAGTACGCGGACAAGTCGCATTAAAGAACGCCTGTGTCCATTTATCAGCGACTGACATACCGGCAAAAGCATGATTCCACTCAAAAACAGCGATAAGCACCGTACCAAACACCAATAACAGGAAAGTCATAATCAGCACAATCCGTGTATTCAGATTATACAGATGATAAAAACGATGTCTGTCCCACTCCCACGTATGCAGGAATTTCCAGATGCGGCGCAAATGATGGAGTACTATATCTTTGAAATTCACCAATATCGGGAAACCGATACCCCCCAGAATAATCAACAGGGATATATAGATAAGGAACGGATTATGCCCTGTCATCACCAGCGGATTGCCAAGATTTCCCGGCAACGTGGAGAAACCAGCATTACAGAATGCGGAAATAGCATGAAAAGCCGAGAACGCCACTTCTTCCTCAAACGTCATCCCCATCGTAGCGTGAATATCACTCCAGATGGCAAGCATACCGACACCTTCAATAGCCAACGTGAATCCCAATATGTACAACAAAGTGGAAAGTAACGAATTCAACGAATTGGAACTGACCATATCACGAACCACCAACTGATTATAAAAGGATGTATTTCCCATAAAGAACATCGCAAAAAAACTGGTCAGTGTCATCACACCCAATCCGCCAATCTGTATCAGCAGAATGATCACTACAAAACCAGGTGTAGTAAAAGTAGACGCTACATCCACCGAAGTCAGCCCCGTGACACAAACCGCACTGGTAGAAATAAACAGTGAGTCCACCCACGAAATACCGCTCACCGTACATCGGGGAAGCATTAGCAAACCTGTTCCGATAAGAATGATTATCAGGAAACTACCAGCCAGAATCAAAGAAGGATTCGTTCGCCGTCCCAGCACCCTGACCAAGCCATTGGATAAATTGAGGAAAGAGAAAATCAGCAGAAGCACTATATGATAGGGCTTTCCATTCAATATTTCCCAAAAATGCAGAATAGCTCCCTCCTCTTCCGGTCGATGAAAAATGACAGGGATAAGGGTGAGGTAAAGCAAGGCAATCAATATCCACGTCAATCTCTTAAAAGTACGCTTTGTGTCCCTGTATTCCAATAACAGGCGCAAAGTGACTTCGGACAGGAAAACACCCCACACAAACCGATAGAGTGTTTGCAGTTGAGAAGCCTCGTGTTCGGAAATAGTAAAGCCGTGTTCATATACCACTCCCATAATTAACAGAATAGAAGCCAGGTAGGCTATATAAGTCACCCCTCCAAGAATGATCCGAGTGTACGGATGAATCCATTTATTCTGATACAACAAGAATTTATGATAAATCTTCATGTATACATCAAATTAAATATCGGGCAAACATAAACAAAACAATGCGTATAGACAAAAAACAAAAGAAAAAAGAAATTGTTTTAAAAATAATAGTTACATTTGGCCTCGTAAAAATTTTAATAGAAGTAACCACTATGAGCAACAAGACAAAAAGATATTTCCTCCCGGAAGAGGAAATACCACATTATTGGTACAATATACAGGCAGATATGGTGAACAAACCGATGCCTCCGCTTCATCCCGGTACCAAACAACCACTGAAAGCTGAAGATTTATATCCCATCTTTGCACAGGAACTGTGCAAACAGGAACTGAATCAGACCGATAAGTGGATCGAAATTCCCGAAGAAGTACGCGAAATGTACAAATATTATCGTAGTACTCCACTGGTTCGTGCTTATGGACTGGAACAAGCATTGGGTACTCCGGCACATATCTATTTCAAGAATGAGAGTGTAAGTCCGATGGGATCGCACAAGCTGAATTCTGCCATTCCCCAGGCTTATTATTGCAAGAAAGAAGGAGTAACCAACGTTACCACTGAAACCGGTGCCGGACAATGGGGTGCTTCGCTGGCTTACGCTGCCCGCCTATTTGGATTGGAAGCTGCCGTTTACCAAGTGAAAATCAGTTATGAGCAGAAACCTTACCGCCGCAGCATCATGCAGACGTTCGGCGCACAGGTCACGCCGTCTCCGTCTATGTCCACCCGTGCAGGAAAAGATATCCTGACGGCTCACCCCAACTACCAGGGGTCATTGGGAACCGCTATTTCAGAAGCCATCGAACTGGCCCAGACTACACCGAATTGTAAATATACATTAGGATCTGTATTGAGCCATGTAGCTCTGCACCAGACTGTAATCGGTCTGGAAGCCGAAAAACAGATGGAAATGGCGGGAGAGTATCCTGATATGGTAATTGCTTGTTTTGGTGGTGGCTCTAACTTCGGTGGTATCGCATTCCCATTTATGCGCCACAAGATTCTGGAAGGTAAGCAAACACGTTTCATTGCTGCCGAACCGGCTTCTTGCCCGAAACTGACACGCGGTAAATTCCAATATGATTTCGGTGACGAAGCAGGATACACTCCGCTACTGCCTATGTACACGCTGGGACATAACTTTGCTCCCGCTAATATTCATGCAGGTGGATTGCGTTACCACGGTGCAGGCGTCATCGTTTCTCAACTATTGAAAGACGGTCTGATGGAAGCTGTAGACATCAAGCAACTGGAATCATTTGAGGCCGGCTGTTTGTTTGCCCAAGCTGAAGGTATCATTCCCGCACCGGAATCTTGCCACGCTATTGCCGCCGCCATCCGCGAAGCAAACAAATGCAAGGAAACAGGTGAAGAGAAAGTAATCCTGTTCAACCTCTCCGGTCACGGATTGATTGACATGGCTTCATACGATAAATATCTCTCCGGTGACCTCGTAAACTACGAGCTGACTGATCAGGATATTCAGAAGAATCTGGATGAAATAGGCAGTCTGGCATAAGGATACCTCATCCATATCAATAAATGTTTGCCAGGCTGACGAGCGGCTCATAGAGTTTTTCAATATCCTGCGCATCCAATTCAATATCAATCTGGTCCCCCGGAATCAACCGTATTCCGGGGGGCTTTGCGTCTTTACCATCCCGGTGTACATTGATAATGGCACAGTTTTCAGGCAAAGAAAGTTCGTCTACAAGTTTACCATCCATATATGAACCCGTCATCACTTCTATGGACAGTTTATACCTTGTCTGTTCCTGAAAAGCAGGAGTATTGATCATATCCTCATAAAGCGTCACATTGAAAGGCCTTATCTGAAGAAGTTCCGTAAAATAATAAGTCAATCCACCCACTACCACCGATGGGTAGAACACCTCAAAATGTCCTGTTATCTCGGTAATCAATACGATAGCCGTCAAAGGTGTACGTATCACAGCCACCAGGAAAGCAGACATTGAAATCAACATTACATAACTGACATTCTCCGGCTCAATAACCCCATATTCCACTCCCAACAAACCAACAATCTGCCCCAGTAATCCACCGGTGACCAGTGTAGGAATAAAACTTCCACCCGGCAAACCGGATGAAACGCAGATAACAGAAAAACCGAAATGCAACAGCATCATTGCCGTTACCCACATAATTTGTGCATGGCTTCCGGATTGCGCCTGCTCCAAAAGAAACTGTTCTCCCCCACCCGTCAGGTTGACCTGCATAAAGGAAATAATATAAGCGACCAGCAACAGATAGAACATCTTCATATATACCGAAGATTTCACCGTTGCATACACCCGTTTGAAAGAGACCATCATCATGGAATACAATTTTCCGCAAACAGAAATAATCACTGCAAGTAACAGAAAGTACTTCACCTGGACTCCAAAAGAAAAACCGGGCTCGGCCACTTGTATCAAATGATAAGAATTTACCGGAAAAACCATGCTTGCCACCGCACCGGCCACTACACCGGCCAGCAGGGTAGTAATAGCGGTTTTGGGAGCATCAAAACGTTCGATGGATTCGATGACAAGCAATGAAGAAGCCAGCGGCGCCGCAAACGCAGCCGCAAGGCCGGCACCGGCACCGGCAGCAAGCAATTGCTTTCGTTCACCACGTAGAATATGTGTCCAGCGTGCCACAAGGCATCCCACATACGAACCTATTTGTACGGAAGGCCCTTCACGTCCCAGCGATAATCCGGCCGAGACCGAAAGAATACCGCCGAAGAACTTAGAAACCAACTCTATGAAAGGATGCTTATAAGTGATGCGCCCGTTGATGGCAGCACGCGTTTGAGGAATACCTCCTCCGGTGATAAGCGGCATTTTCATTACCAGCCAGGATACGAATATCAGTACCGCCCAAAAGAAAAGAAAAAGAGGAATATGCCAGTACCACTCTGGACGGGAAGCAAAAAACTCACTTCGCAAGTTAAAGAAATAATATAGGCAATAATGATAGGGAACAGCCACCAACCCCGTCAGCAATCCTACGAAGATGCTGACGAAATACAGGCGGGCATCAACCAGTTTCAGTTTCACAACATACCACTTCCTCAGTTTTCTAAAGTTTTTGAACCTTTGAAACATTCCTCAGAGTTTTCTTTTATTAATTTGAGTATCTACAACAAATTAACCCTGTTGAAGTTTCCACACTTTGCGTTTTTTACTTTTTCCCCATCATATTCAATCGCAGGATAGTGTGCACCATAAAATAACGTCCCAATACATTGTAGTCCGCATCACGTATGGCAGTAGCCGAAATGGTGCGTACCATGGAAATCTCCTGGCGAAGAATATCATAAAACTTAAAACGAAGTAATAGTTGTTTCTTTTTCAAGAAAGCTTTCGACAGTTGGCAGTTCCATATCAGGTTCTTCCGTCCACTGCTGTCGTATCCATATCCGGTACGAAGAAAATATGTGAGATCACTGCTGTACTCGAATCCCCAGGGGAGATAATACTGCAAGTCTCCTCCAAGTTGATAGTCGAACGTTTCTGTGCGCATATCTTTCACGTTATTATACGAATTATTATACAGCACTTCTCCACGCGCACTCAGTTCGAGTTGCCGGGTACGAAAAGTAAATTGCAGGCGTTCACGCGCCGTAAGATGCTGCACGGAACTCTTCATCGGCTCTTCTTTGTTCTGAGTGGTATACCCGTTCTGATTCCTATATTGCAAATAGGAATAGGTACGAAACAGCCAGTTGCGGTTCTTGAAAGGCCCGCTCAATGAAAGTGCACCTGATGCCCGCCAGTTACCATTCAAATTAACAGGCATGGTGGTTCTGCCTCCCGTTTCGCTGTCGTAAGTCACCTGGTTCGTTACACTATTGAGCACATTCTCCACAAAAAAAGATACCACCATGTTGCGCTGATGTTTCACATTATACGAATTATAATTCAGTGTAAACGTATTGGTGTATGAAGGTTTCAAAGAAGGATTACCGATACGGATATTCAATGGATTCGTCATGTCGGCAACCGGTTGTAGGTCACGAACACTCGGTTGTCGTCCTTTTCCTCTATAAATTGCCTGCAACTGTGTACGCTTGGAAAACTTATAACGGAAATTCAGTGTCGGTGAAAAGTTGAGAACAGTTTTACTCATTTGATGCTTGGAAACATCATCCAGAAAAGAACGGCTATCCAGTTTCTGGGGTTCCAGATCGACACCTATATTGTAGTTGTACTTTTTCCGGGAAGTACGGACAGCCATATTGAAAAGATGGGTGCTGTATTGGCTCTCAAAACTATTACTGGCCAGAGAATCGTAATCGGCAACAAAATCTTCCATTGCCTCATCCCAGTTATAGACAAAGCGGTCCGAATTAGTTACCCGGTATTGATAACTGTAACGAAACTGAAGAAAGTAACGGTTAGGCAACGGCTCCACATACACCAGTTGCAGACGATAATTATATCCGTCACCTTCATCATCCACACGCTGGTTGACTACTTTCTCTGTATCATTCTTAAAATAATGTGTAGTAGAAAAGTTTTTCCTGTCGGCAGAAGAAGTATTCGTTCCATAATCCACTTTCAAAGCCAGATTCCGTCCTTTACGGCTGAACTTACGGTTGACTTGCAACATGAAGGTCAGATTATACTGGGAATTATCGTAAAGATTAGAAGCCGTTCTCTCATTCAGAAGTGTTTCGTCCGACCAACTCTGTTGATATCCACTATTCCTCCTGTCACTTGCCACATAGCGATATTGCGGACGAAACACCAGATTGGTGACTGAATCTATTTTCCATTCCAGATAAGCATTCGCCGTCAGGTTGTGGTTCTTCATGTGATTGCTGTTAGTGCTGTGGCTTATCGATTTATCCTGTTTCAGGAAATTATCCACCGTAGTACTATTATCCTCCGAACGGTCGGTACCCGTATATTGCACATTGGAGCGAAGCTTCACTCTGTCCCAGTCATGAGTGAAATTCATACCTAAAGAATGTGAGGTAACCAGTCCCACCCTATTCAGGATATTTCCACTGGCAGCCGATGACTCCCGTTGCAACTCCGAGAAGCCTTGATTGTTGGTGTTATTCAGATTGCCGATAATAGTAAGTTGGGAATTATCCCGGAAGCGGTTCAGGGTATTGGCAAGTTCATACCGCCCTTTGTTGCCCGTGCCTGCCATGAAATTATCCATCCATCCTTTCTTCATGTCCTTTTTCACCCCCAGGTCAAGTATCATTTCCTCATCCCCGTCATCAATTCCGGTCAGACGTGCCAAATCGGATTTACGTTCATAAGTTCTCAGCTTCTCCACCATTTCTACCGGCAGATTTTTCAGGGCAGCTTTCGGATCATCCGCAAAGAACTCTTTGCCGTCTACCAATATCTTCTTAACTTCCTTGCCATGAATCAACAGCTTTCCATCGCCATCTATCTCTCCACCGGGCAATTGTTTTACAAGATCTTCGAGCATGGAACCTTCGGGGGTACGATAGGCAGAGGCATTGAAGACCGTGGTATCCTGTTCGGTAACTGCCAGAGGAGCTTTACCCACCACTACCGTTTCACCCAACAAAATGCCATCGGAAAATAGTGCAATATCACCCAAGTTCTGCGAAGTACCTCTGAATGAAGAGGGAATAGATTTAGAAAAAGTGGTATAGCCAATGAAAGAAATCTCTAAAAGCAATTTCTTGTCTTTGGGCCAGACAACCGGCATCCTGAATTTACCGTCGTCCGTAGTGGCTACACCTGCAAGAAAAGTACTGTCTGGCAAGGTTAACAAACGTACCGCCGCATGCCCCACCGGCTGCTTCGTATCCTTATCAACAACACGTCCGGCAAAGCTTCCTTTGCCGGACTGTGCATGAACGGTCATACCTGACCACAACAAAACAACATAGATTAAGATGTTCCGGAAAGTCAAATATGTATGCCTGCCATGGTCCATTCGTGTTTACCAAGTAGTTTAATGAAAAATGTTATTTATTATTTGAAGCTGGTCTTGCATGAGCCGGCCGTTTTCCTTGACCATGTTTCTGACCTTTTCTTCTGTCAAATTCTTTTCTGAATTTATTCGCATTGCTTCTTTCTGTCTGATAGATTTTTGCAATCTGCTTGGGAGACAGAATCTTGCGGAATTCATTATAATATTTCTCGCGAATATCCAGTATCTTACGGCTTTGCGCAAACTGATCCTTGATCTGCTTTTCTATTTCCGCATCTGTCAGTACAGGTTTGGTAGCCGGGGTTGCTTCCGCATTATTGTTCCTGGGCCTTTCCCTGCGGTTCATCATCCGGCATTCGCGCAAATCTTTCAGATATTTTTCGTAAACCGGAGTGAACTTGGCAGCTGTTGCATCATCTAGCATCAGTTTCGTCACCATCTGATTGGCTTGTCTTTGAATCATTTGTTCAGGTGTAGGACGTTGCTTATTGGTTTTGTTATCCTTGTTCTGAGCAGAAATTGTCTGGCTACCAATCAGGAGGGCAGCCAAAATTACATAAATAAACTTAGTCTTCATAATCTTCTTGTTTTTAATTAATACCTAATTTAAAAATATGTCATTCTCAGAGAAGTTGACGAGCTCTTCCAACTCCTCATCCGACAGTTCGTGAATCCATTTATCAACCGGATCGCTGCTACTTCTTTCTATAGCCAGCATATCCGAAGTTCCTGCAGGTGCATCTTCCGTCCGGAGATAAGACGGAACAAACAATACCCCTGCCAGTATTGCAGCTGCCGCTATGGCAGTAGAGAACATTATCTGTAAACGATGTTTCCGGCGTTGCCCGCCGCAAGTACGTTCCATCACCTTCTGCTGCATATCCTCAAAAAAATTATCAGGAGTGCGGTAAGGTGTCTTTTTACCGATATCGTCAAAATCAAATTCTTTATTCATCGTCCTATCTGTTTAAGATGTATTCTTTTATTTTTTCTTTCGCATAGTGATAATTCACTTTGAGAGTATCGACCTTACTATCCAGTATACGGCTGATTTCTTCATAATCGAGCTCATCGTAATAGCGTAGGTTGAATATTAGCCGTTGTTTTTCGGGCAAACTCAGTATGGCTTCCTGAAACTTGACTGCCAGTTCATTTTCGTAATCAATATAATCGGAAGCCCTCAGTTTACCTATCAGTTCCTCTTGTACTTCTTCGGCAGGAATTGCTTCTTCATCCTTTCGTGTATTCAGCAAGCGCAAACTTTCATTGGTTGCAATCCTGTATATCCAGGTACTCAGCGAGCTTTCACCACGAAACTGGTCCAAATTACGGTACACCCGGATAAAGACTTCCTGAAGAACATCTTCTGCATCCTCGTGCGACACAACCAAACGCCGTATATAATTATATATAGGTACCTGGAAGTTATCCATCAGCATCTTAAACCCTTTCTTCGGGTCGGAAGCATATACCTGCCGGATCTTATCCTCGTTTATCATCAATTCAGTTTCTTAGCTTTATTAGGTTAGAAACAGAAAGAAGGATGAAGTTAAATCGGGAAGTTCACATTTTGCATTTATTAAATAAGTGGTTAAAAATAAAGTTTCTTATCTTTGCCGGCAACTCTCCCGTTTCAGATTAATTAAAAAAGAAGGATATCGATATGGAATGTAAAATCAGAATATGGAAAATAGATGATGCCGCCGAACTTGCAGCAACCTTAAATAACAAAAACATTCAGGACAACCTTCGGGACGGTCTGCCTTATCCCTACACTGAAGACGATGCAAAATATTATATCAATGAAATGCTGAAGGCCGATAAGAACAGTATTTTCGCCTTCGCCATCACCGCTGATGACAAAGTAGTGGGAAGCATTGGTGTGTTTCGCAAAGATAACATCCACTCGCTGACTGCCGAAATAGGCTATTATATAGCAGAACCTTTTTGGGGCAAAGGCTTGGGAACCTGCGCCATCAAACAGACCTGCCAGTATGTTTTTAGTAACACTGATATCCTCCGTATTTTTGCAGAGCCGTTTAGCTATAATATCGCCTCCTGCCGGATTCTTGAAAAAAGCGGATTCAAAAATGAAGGAACACTCAGAAGTAATGCAGTCAAGAACGGGCAGATTCTGGATATGAAGATGTATTCACTCCTCAAGACTGATAACGAATCATATATTCTGCATAAACAAAATTCATTATGAGAGATCAAGCAGTATTAGTACGCAATGCAGTAAAGAATGAAATTCCTGCATTTGCCCTGATTGGGAAAGATAAGTTTGCATTGCAAACTTTGGAATACTACTATTCCCTGGCAAAAGAAGAGTGTAGCGAAGAGTTTCTTAAAGATTTGAGAGACTTGATAGAGAATGATTTCAAAAGATATCGGGAAGAAAATCCGGAAAAGATAAAGGTACCCGATATGTAGTTCACTTATATCTATAAAAAAAGGCTATCTATCCCAGACAGCCAATCTTTTGTTAACCTTAAATCTAATACTATGAAAAACACATTGCAAAGATACGGACTTTGAGGATATCTCCAAATTTTCAAGGTGATCTACAACATATTACAACATGTTTTAATAGACACTATATTTTTGTTAACTATTAAAGATTCGTTGTGTTAATAATTAACACAACGAATCTTTGACTGATGCAATATTGGTAAGTGTAGTAATAACCTATTGCTAACACTGTATCTCCTTTCTCTGCATTATCTGTCCGATTATATTAACCTCTGCATTTTCTGATTTGTTTCATTGCTTGAAACTCATAGTTTCATGCCGAGAAACCAAGAGTTTCATGCTTTGAAACCAACAGTTTCAAGCGGTGAAACTACAGACGAGGAGGAACGACGAAAAAGAAGAGGTATAATGAAACAATCCCTCCATATTATTGGATATATGCAAAAGAACTGTTAAATTCGCAAATAGAACAATTGCACTTTTTCTTTTTGCGTTGTTTATAGCATAGAGACTCGAACTATTAATTAAGAAATAAGATTGATGCTGAAAAGACTTATCTTCTGCCTGTGGATATTGTTACCCTTCTCTTTGTTTGCGCAAAACGAAGAGGAAAGTTCTACCGCACTCGATAGCCTTAGTACCGAAAAGCATCAGGGGGCCTTCATGAAAGCTATAAAGAAATTCCTCAACTTCAATGACTTCGACACAACTTATATAAGCCCCAACCGATACAACTATGCCTTGATGTTCGATCATTTCACAAACTACGAATATTACTCCGTAGGTACCGCCGCCCCCGAACCCCAACGGCTCCGCTTCACCCCCAACCCTCGCAACAAGATAGGGGCTTACTTTGGTTGGCGCTGGATATTTTTAGGATGGTCAGTAGATACGGACGGACTCCTTGGAAAGAAAAGCGGGAAAAACAGAGGGACAGAATTTGACCTCAGCCTTTACAGTTCCAAGTTAGGGGTGGATATTTTCTATCGTCGCACAGGTAACGATTACAAGATCCATGAAGTAACAGGCTTTTCCGACCGTGTTCCTTCTAATTATTCGGAAGACTTCAACGGTCTGAAAGTAAATATGAAAGGATTCAACTTATATTATATCTTCAACAACCGGCATTTCTCCTATCCGGCAGCTTTCAGCCAGTCCACCAACCAACGTCGGAATGCAGGTACACTCATAGCCGGTCTTTCGGTATCTACGCATAATTTGAAGTTTGATTATGCCAAGCTGCCCGAAATCATTCAGGAAACGATGAGTCCCGGAATGAAGGTCAGACACATAAAATATACCAATATCAGCCTCAATTTCGGATATGCCTATAACTGGGTATTTGCCCGTAACTGTCTGGCATGCCTGTCGCTCAGTCCGGCTGTTGCTTACAAGACGTCGCGCATAGAGAAAGACACAGAAGAGCCCAGCGACTGGTACAAGAACTTCAATATTGATTTTATATTACGGGCGGGCGTTGTATACAATAACAGCAAATATTTTGTAGGTACTTCCTTTCTGGGCAGGACGTATGATTATTACCGGGATAACTTCTCCCTGAACAATGGATTCGGGACGTTGCAAATATATGCCGGATTCAACTTCTATCTGAAGAAAGAGCACCGGAAGAAAAAATAATCTATCTGCAGATTACCAGAACTTATTATGTTCTGCGCTATATTCAAATCCGGCTGACTGCAACAGTCCTACAATCGTCTCTTTATTGACATTCATATCATCACAGAGTTCATCCAATGAAGAATAACAGTCACGCAATTTCGTATTGATGAAGCTGAAAAGCATCATCGGGTCTTTAGGCAATTCCATCTTTCTACTAATACTTATTGATTCCGGCTGCAAAATTACAATTATCCGGATTATCTTATTCCTCCTGATGATCTATTTTTTCTATCTTTAACGCTACTTTCTCTATAATTCTGCTGAGTTCTTCCTCCAGTGGAATAACGTTGAAGTCCTCCCAGAAATGTTCATCATACTTAAACTCTTCATCTGCAAGTACGGTGCGGGGAGGCAATCTTTCAGCTCGGGAGAAGCGGGTTACATTCTCCGTATCCACCAGACAAGTCACCATTTCGAACCAAGTATGCAAAATAGGGTTGCTAAAGAAAAAACGTTTCCGCTTCATCTTGAAGTACAGGTCACCACGGATATGATGGATATAATAAGTACCTTTCCACGGTTTATACGAAATAGTATATACCACCTTCTGTGTCGTCAGATTTATCTTTGGTGCCTGTCTGACGACAAAGATACGTGTAGCCTCCTTGATGTACTTGGGATTTATCTCAATGCGGGCCTGCACCAAAGCGCTATTCTCAGAATCAATATACAACGCCCCACAATAAAGAGGCGTCCTGACACTCCGCTTCTGCTCAAAATAAACCACATTGACACAGCGGTCATCTATGAATGCAATGTCACCGGAGGTATACATATACGGATTATCTTCCGCATCAACCGACAGAAAATCCGGCAGGTCTTTCATTATATCCAACTGCAAACAAGCCTGGATACCGGCCCTGATCTTAGCAACCAGACTGTCTGTACTCTCCCGGTTATCAATCTTACTCATCTTTAGCAGCTTCACCTGATCGGATACGTTAATCTCCGGCAAAGAAGATTTATAAACTTTGAAAACAGCTTCCGTCAAGCTCTGGAATTTATTTTTCAACTGCACCCCCTCCCGGTAGAACGTAGTCAGATAAGCGGGATTCAATGAATAGTTTTCCCCACGCTGATTTACCATTTCACGCAATAGTTTCTTGGGTTCCACCAACCGTATCAGCACTTCCTGCAAAGGAACTATTTTAGGTTCCAGGCTCAACACATTGTCCCGGCCAATCAGCGTAGATGCTTCAATGCTTTGTGCAACATATCCTAAATGGGAAAAAGAAAGCTTGCCATTTTTCAGGGAGTCAGGCAGGTTGAGCCTGAACTCCCCGTTCTTATTTGTAATATTACCTATTGAAGTTCCTTGAAGAATGACCGACGCACTCACAACGGGATCACTCGTTTCTTTATCCCGCAAAAGGCCGGTAATGGTGAAATAGGTTGGCAAGGGTGTCTCTTCCGAGACTTTCCGCTTCCGTACGACCTTCTCCGCAGGAGGCAGAATCAAGATGTGATTTCCTATCACTTTCAGTTCTAATGTCCGGTCGCCTACAATTTCATAGATGGCCTGCCGGACCGTACAGTTTTTCTTTTTTGTCTTGATTTCGACGTCATTGTTCACCACTTTACTGTCGTATACAAAAAGATAACCGGATTGTTCAGACACTTTGCTCAACAGGGAATATACCGTTCCTTTCGTCCCGGGCAACCGGATGATACGTTCCAACACATCTCCTCCGTCCGCCCTCATGCCACAGGTAATGAGAAGCAGGCTCAGAAAAATTATGAAGAAACGATGAAGTTTCATGATTTATATAGTTAAGTTATCATTCGGATAAAATCAGTTTATCACCTTCACGCGAACATTTCAAACTCAGCGCCCAGCAAATAAGTTCCGCTACTGTTTCGGGGGAATTATTCTCAAATTCAATGGTCAGCTTCCGTTTACTCAGAACCGGCGATGCCGTCTGTATCTGCAAAGCGGAAGCCTCGGCATTCACCACTCGCAGAATATCTTCCAGGCATTCGTCCTTGAAACGTATATTCTTTGTATATTGTCTGAACTCATCGGAATCTCCTGTCTCACTCAGTTGTAACTGCCGCGCCTGCAAGGTAACGGTTTCCCCAGCATTTACCAGTACACTTTGTCCGCCTTGCTTCAGTGAGACCTTCACTCTGCCCCGCTGCACGGAGAGCCGGAAGGAGTCATCTCCATGACTACGGACATTGAAAGCTGTACCCAACACTTCTATCTGTACCTTTTCCGTTTCAATCAGGAAAGTTTGTTCATGTTTCTTTGCTACATCAAAGAAAGCTTCTCCCTGTAAGTTCACTTCCCGCTTGTCCGTAGCAAAATGTTCGGGATACTTCAGCGTGCTCTCCTGTGCCAGATATACTACAGAACCGTCTTCGAGCGTGGTAACCAACATGGATGTTTCACGATTTTCTTGCGTCACCAAATTGAGGCTTTCGATCTCTCCTCCCGGAACAAACCACAACGCAGATGCCAGATAGACGAAACCGGCAATTACGGCAGCCGCCAATGTTCCCCATTTCAAGAGAAGTTTGCGACGCACTATCCCTTCCCGCCCTACTCCGACGAGCAGGTTATCTTCATCCAAACGGGCATACAAGCGTTCCCATGCCTCATCCGTCTTCGTCCTATTTTTATTCACTTCAATCATTTCGTAAGGATATAATTATCAATTTCATTTCGTAAGGTTCGCAGCGCTTTCGTCATCTCAGCCTCTACCGTCTTGACGGACAGAGATAATGAAGAAGCTATCTCCGCATATTTCTTTCCTTCCATGCGATGCATTTCAAATATCCGGAGCCGGCGCACGGGTAATTTATCAAGAGTATGGCGGATCAGTCCCTGTAACTCTTCATACTCCAACTGCCGGTGAGGATCAGAATCCTGTTCCGTAGCATTACCCGCCAATACATATTCGCGATACCGTTCCTTGACTTCCTTATGCTCGCAAAACTGGAGTGCTGCATTTCGTACAGCTTTATATAAATAGCTTTTTACGGACTGGAATATCTGCAAATGTTCCCGGTCCTTCCAAAACACGTAGAACAACTCTTCCACAATTTCCTCGGCAGCTTCCATCTCTCCCGTAATACCTGCGGCATACCAGCAAAGAGGGGAATAGTAACGACGGAAGATTTCCTCAAACGCCTTTATATCGCCCTCTTTTATTTTAGTCAGTATGAACAGCTCATTCAGCATACTCCGGAATTATTGTTGGTCTCCAAATATAAGAAAACTATCTGAAATCTAACGGGATTGCTTTTTCAATTTATTCACAGCATGTTCCAGAGTCTCTGTAGGCTCAATAATATTGTATGTCTTCCAGAAATCCTCATTCCAATATTCGTCTACCAAATCATAGAACACTTGTTTTTCTTTGAAAGCTTTCTTGCTAGGAATGGCTGCAAAGTCGCTCTTTCTATCTGTTACCACCATTTCGGAAAATACGGTATAGCTGGAAGAGAATAAACGCTTTTTCCAGTCGCATTTGAAACGAATTTCATTCCGTATGTAATTCAGATAAGTTTTTCCATTCTGTTCCTTATACGTCACCAGATAGGAAACTTCCTGTGGTCTGAAACGTAGTCCGAGAGGCTTCTTATGAAGAATAGCTTCCACCGCCTTCACTCTGTTTTGCATATCCAGAGAGAATTCCGCACGGGTGAATGCCAGTTTCTCAAAATCAATATAGAGTTTTCCGTAAAACAATGCATACATCAGGCTGACTCTGGGGCGAAAACTGACTACATATTGCATACGATTATCCAGATTCACAGGTTCCTCAATATGAAAATCATAATAATTCAGATTTTCCATGCTCAACAATGCATCTCCGTTCTTCACAATATCCAGATAAATAGAAAGATTAGGCCCGCCCACCACTTTTACTGCCAGTGTATCACTGGTTTTCGGGCTCAGCAGGCGACGTCCTTTTTGTAGTTGCACTCTATCATTCGATGGTTCCCGGTCGCTGTACGTAGTTTTAGACACATCTATCACAGCCTCCGATACACTGATATAGCGTCGCCTTTTCTGTACTGTCTCCCGATAAAATGCAGTCAGCAAATTCTTATCAACCGAATAGTTCACCGGAATTTTTTTAATCGCCTCTTCCACAAGCCCCCGGGCGTTATTGCCAAAGATAACAATCTCACTCAGTAGATTAGGAGCCGGCAGCATCCAGATAGTGAGATCAGATACATCTTCCTTATCCTTCAGAGAAACTTGAGAATTCAAATACCCAATATGTGAAACCTCCAATCCCAGAATAGTCTCCGTGTCCTTTATCTTCAGAGAAAACACACCATCTGCATTCGTAACGGTTCCGATGTTCGTACCGGGAACAGACACATTCACATTCTCCAGTTTTCTCTTATTATCCTTATTTTTCACTATTCCTGTAATAGTGAAATAGTTCCCGGCTTCTTCCTGTGCCCATAAAGGTGAAATACCCAACAGCAAAAATGCCATCAACCACCCAACTGCAATACTAGCTAACTTTTTCATCTTCGTATGATTTTAAAGGTGAACAATTCTCGTTTTCTACTACTAAGATCGCTCAGAAATGAAAAACCCTATCGGTTTTGGAAGAAAAAGTAAGGAAAATGTTTCCGGCTTTAAATATTTCGAACAGTTATTTTGTCGTCTGATTTATTATAAAAGAATACAAAAAGGGGAAATAAGTAACTGTTAATGTGAACCTTGATCTCTTTCTATTGTTCTCATGCGATTAATAAACAAACTATTCACCTTCAAAACATTTAACAGCTATGAGAACTGTTCATCTGATAGTTATTCATTGCTCCGCAACAAAGGAGAATGAAACATTAACGGAAATTGAATTCGAAAAGTCGCACCGCCAGCGTGGACTAAATGGTATCGGTTATCATTATTACATTCGGAGAGACGGAAATATTAAGAGTACACGTTCTGTTCGAAAACCCGGAGCTCATGCCCAAGGGCACAATCTTGACAGCATCGCTATATGTTACGAAGGTGGTCTTAACCGGCACGGACTTCCCAAAGATACACGCACTCAATGGCAAAAGCACTCCATGATTGTTTTACTCAAAACGCTCCTTATTGATTATCCGGACTGTCATATTTGCGGGCATCGTGATTTACCTCAAATTATGGATAACCATTCATTAATAGAACCGGAATCATGGCTGGAAGAATGTCCTTGCTTCGATGCAGCGACTGAATATCATTGCTTACGCTATAGCAATGACTAGAAGAAACCTAAAGCAAAAAAAAGTCGTAAATCATTGATTTACGACTCTTTTTTTAATATGACAGTCTATTTACTTCACTTCCTCAAAATCAACATTATCTCAGTATGAGCAACTTGCGTACACGTGTTGCAATTATATCGCAAATCCGAAAATAAGCATCCATAAGCAACCACAGCTCTTGACTGCAAAAGTACGATTTTTATTCATAAACAACGGGATGTAAACGCATAAAAATCAAAAGGAAGCTGTATTTTTAATAGATTCTTCAGTTTTATCCCTACCTTTGTAGATAGTGTGGGATTGTACCCAAGAACCAATAAGAAAGCGATTAAGATATCATTCACTGTAATGTTTCATCATTGACTGTTCCACATCTTCCTTAGGATGTTGAATATGCCCCATAGACTCCATCAGATAGTCTGCAAGCCGTGAGAAATCATACTTATGAAATTTATCTGCAACTCTTTTCTTTATCTGTTTACATGCTACATCAAGTATATACTCAACAAAAAACGGAGACATCTCTCCAGCCTCATACGAACAAACCTGAGACATACACTTATGGCTGACATCTACTTTACAAACTGTTTTTAATACAGTTTCCCGATTACAAATTGCCAGAATTGCAATTTTTCCAGACCAACTACAATTGGACTGTGAAGCATCAATATTAAAATTTTGATCAATAATGCTGACAATAGAATCTTCAATTCTTAAATCCTTTGCTAATTCTATATTCAATGTTTGATTTTCTATCTTAGCTTGAGCATTAACGATATTTATCAGAGATGGATTAAACGGAGGAAAGTCAACTGTATTCGGATTCTTTTCTTGAGTGTGATTAAAATAACTTTGATCAACAATCTCACACTCATTTTTATCAACCCATTCCTTTACATGAGCAATCTTATCAACTCTATCTGCCATATCAATCTTATCTATATTCAGTCTTGTTCCTGTAAATTGAATGCTTTGGATAATATAGCTCAAATAAGGTATTAAATAATCACTCTCATAGATTTGTTCATCCTTTCCAAATGGCACGATATAAAAGAAAGTCAAATCAATCAAAGTCAATGCAACAATACACTTTGGATACTGTGAATTTACAGTCTGTTTATGTCGTACAAAGACCTTTACTAAAGGCTGACTTATGCATGAATCACGATAGACATAAAATACATTTGGAAGTACTTTGGGAACAAAGTAACCCTTAATCCAGTCAATTGTTGTACCGAACTCGTTCACAAGATCACGCGGCATTAAATCTATAGCAATCTTGGCTAGCGTCTTATAAATTCCTAAATGTGTTATTGGATCAGCACCTTCAAGTTTGACAAAATATTGACTTTCTGTCTCGTAAAGAATCGCCAAACGTGATATTTTAAGTTCCCCAGTAGGGCCATCATAGTAAAAATTATGCCCATACACTTGAATAATTTTATTTTTCTTGTTAGCAATTTTATTCTCCGACCGACGAAATTTAAGATATTCCGTCAATTCCTTGTCAATATAACTCAAAACAGAATTACAACTCTGGCATTCATCATTACAGAAAATAAATTTATTCCCAAGAGCATCAGGAATTGCATGAGCATTTTTCTTCTTAAAACGTACCTCAGGATATTTCTTACCACAGAAACGACAGATGCAAGTCTTTAAATCATCTGGTCCTGTATATTCTTCCTTGTCTCCATACGATATTATATCATATGATGCGGAAAAATTAGCGTTTCCAACCATAAATATAGCTTTCTTTATCAAATTATTATCTACCTTCAACAAAGCTCCCTCTCTAAGAAATGCTAAGTGCGTATTATCTATTTGGCAATTAAAATAATTCTCAACTTTATATAAATCAAATTCTTGTGATTTATAACTACTACAGATCTCATGTATTCTGTTTTTTAGTTTTCGGGTACAATGGAAAAGTTTATTGTGAGAACTATCATCTATCCATTCAACCGGAGTTACACCACAGAACAGATTAAGCATATCCATCCATGCAGGATGCGACTGTGGAAGATTAATCCCTAGTTCAACACCTGATTCATTAAAGATTCGACAAACAAAGCTCGACATATCAAAAGCAAATTAACATATAATCCCCAATATACATCCATAAGCCGCTAGGCTCTTAATAACAAAAGTAGTTATTTCCTTCATAAGCAACGTGACATAAACGCATAAAAAACAAACAAAGGGATGATTTTAACATTGGTTCTACGGTTTAATCCTTACCTTTGTGTATGATTGTGTGGAATTATACCTAAGAACCAATAAGAAAGCGATGCAGATACATAACAATACATTGATAACTGAATGCTCAGCTTACGATTTCAAGGAAATGCTGGAACGTAAGAAAGTAAAGTCATGGCTTAAATCCGTATCAGCTTTTGCCAATACGGACGGTGGCAGTTTGTTCTATGGAGTGAACGATGACGGAATGATTGTTGGTTTGGAAAATCCGCAAGCCGATGCAGACTTTATCAGCGAAATGATAAAGGCAAGACTTGATCCTGTTCCGGAAGTGCAACTTATTCCGATAGAACATGAAGGACATACTCTACTTGAAGTGAAAGTAAAGGCAGGAATGCTAACACCTTATTATTATTACCAAGACGGAACACGCACTGCCTATACAAGAGTGGGTAATGAAAGTGTGGAATGTAACTCCCAACAATTACTTTCGTTGGTATTAAAAGGCACGCATATGACTTGGGATTCACTTCCTACCCAAGTGGATGCCAACAAACATTCCTTCATTATCCTCGCCAATACATTTCATGAACAAACTCACCAGGAATGGAATGACAAATACTTGGAATCATTCGGACTGGTCACATCAGACGGCAAACTAACCAATGCCGGATTGCTGTTTGTGGATAACTGTACCGTATTCCAATCACGTATTTTCTGTACCCGTTGGACTGGACTCTATAAAGATGATGCCATCAGTTCCGTAGAACATCGGGCGAACCTTGTATTGCTCTTAAAATATGGGATGGACTTCATCAAGAACTACACCATGAGTGGCTGGGTAAAGATGCCAAACTATCGTCTCAATCTCCCCGACTATTCCGACCGTGCTATATTTGAAGGATTGGTAAACCATCTTATCCATAGAGATTACACAGTAATGGGTGGTGAAGTACATATTGACATCTATGATGACCGTGTAGAACTAGTATCACCCGGTGCGATGCTTGACGGTACACAGATTCAAGACCGTGACATATACAAAGTGCCGTCCATGCGTCGTAATCCTGTTATTGCGGATATGTTTACACAATTGGACTATATGGAGAAACGTGGCTCGGGCTTACGGAAAATACGGGAACTTACGGAGAAACTGCCCAATTTCCTGCAAGGTAAAGAACCACAATATCAAACGGAAGCGACTTCTTTCTTCACGACCTTTTATAATCTGAACTGGGGGGAGAACGGAAGAATACCTGTTGGGGAAGTGGCCAACAGGGTAAATAGTACCCTCGAAAAGTACCCTGTAAACGAAGAAAGTTCGGAGAAAAAGTTCGGTGTAAACACGGAATGGTTCGGTGTAAACGAAGAAAGTTCGGAGAAAAAGTTCGGTGTAAACAGCAACGAGCAACCTAAAAAGGTTAGTAGAACAGCCCAAAAGATCATTGATCTAATCATTTCTGATTCATCAATCACTGCAGAGAACATGGCAAATAAAATTGGTGTATCAAAACGTGCGATTGAAAAGAGCATCAAAAGTCTTCGAGATATGGGTATTATTATCCATGAGGGTTCTGATAAGGCTGGCTATTGGCGCATTATTGTTAAACCATAAACCGAACAATAAACCTATGGGAACATCTTTCATACCACTCAGTGCAATAATTGCCGTTTTGATTATCGCTTTTTTGTTTGCCTCCTTACCGCAGGTAAACCATAAAACGCGATACAGAGCGCTTTATGCAATAGCCATCATCATGCTATTAGCCGTTATTCCTATCAGTGAGTACATGGCTAGGGACACCAAAAATTCAAGCAACAATTATCTGCTTGTCCTAATATTCGATATTGCAGTAGGGTATTTTTGTATGTACATTGCTGCTTTGCTGAAATTCAATGTTCTTAAACGAAAGAATCAAGCATTAGAAAATGCCTTGACAGAAAAAAAGCAAGAGAAAGTATCTGTTTTATTGGAACATCAAAACGAAAAGCAACAAGCTCTTCAGCAAAGAGAACTTGAATGGTTAGCAGATAAAATCAATATGTTCACTGAAGAAGAACAGAAAGCGATTCTTGCCAGTGCTCTATCGTTTGCCGAACATGACTGGATAGTTGCTCCCTTAATCAACATACAGCCCAAAGACACTTGCAGTCAGCAAGAACTTATGTACTACGTTTGTTCCGTCTTTTTCAATCTGAGCAAGAAGCGCAATGAAATTGTAAGTTTCTTAATTCAAGTCTTTCCACTCTACTTCCCTGCTGGAGAAAGCGCATTAGCTAAAAAGATGCCGGGATTGGAAAAGGTAAAAGAGAGAAGGGAGAAAGAAGGATAAGTAAAATAATGATTATGAAAAAAGAAGCAATCATATCAGCAATACTTGACGTTTGCAAAGACATGGGTTTGGACTATATAACCAAAGTAAAGTCTGCCACATAGAATGCTGATGTTGTTGTTGAACATAATACATACAAGTTGGCTTTATCCAACTCGATGACTAAGAACACGTGTTGGCTGAATCAGAATTAGGAATTGAAAGCGAAAAGATCGTCTTTCTTCTCTTCAATAAAGAAAGTGAGATAGCATTCAAAGATACTGATTACAGAATATTTAATGTTAATAATTATCCAAACTCAAAAATGTAAAGTTATGATAATAAAAGACTTCGATTGGGATGCTTATGAAAACAACCAAGTCAATGACGAAATAAACATAGAAGAACAAAGATTAGATAATGAAAAATTGTTGAATGCTATAAACAACAACGAAATAATCGAAGGTATAATTATTTCGATAAATAAGCGCGAAGTTATTGTCAACGTAGGTTATATACGCGATGGAATAATTTCTGCATCTGAGTTTCGTTATAATCCCAATCTTAAAATAGGTGATGTTGTTGAGGTAATAATCGAAAAAGAAACTTCTATAAATAAATATCTTATCATTTCCCATAAAAAAGCTCGCTTGAAAAAAACTTGGGAAAAAGTTAAAACTGCATTAGAAAACAATGAGACAATCTCTTGTTATGTGAAATGCCGCACCAAAGGTGGCATGATTGTTGATGTTTATGGCATAGAAGCATTTTTGCCTAGTTCTCAAATGGACATTGTAAGAGTTCCTGACCTCGAGGTATATGTAGGCAAAAACCTTGATGTCAAAGTTGTTAAGATTAATAAAGAATACATGAATGTTGTGGTCAGCCATAAAATGGTAGTGACTGAAAACTTACAGAAAAAAAGTTCAGACAAGACTCTTCTAAAAGATATTTGGCAGAAACATACGGAAGTCCAGGAACAGATATTGCGTCAGAGGACAGTTCCCCTTGCGATTGACCCTTCAAAATCAGAAATTGTCAATGAGAAGCTTCATGTTGTTCTTGACACTTCTGACAATACTGAGCAAATTAAAAAAGCAATAATTCAGACTTTGGACATAACAGAGGATTACTGTCATTTCGATGATGGTTATATCATTGCGCCAATCTCTAATTGGTGTAAGTTGGATGAGTCTGTAAAATCAAGGTTAAGTACAAAAGCTAATAAAGAATATGTTTCTTTTACTTTCTATCCTGTAATCGATGGTAAGATAACTGATCAAAAAGCTCAGTTTACTGGAGTAAAAGGATTATTAGACAAACTTGAAATTGACTACGACTTTGACAAAAACAGACGTTTACAGATTGCCATCAATGAACTTCACAGGCTTAAAAGCAATGAAGACTTCAAGCAGTTGCAGGTCTCTTTACCTGATACTGCATCTGCAATCATACCCACTTATCCAAGCATTCTATATTATCTGGACAGAATCTATCCTAACCATAATTTCAAGAATATTGAGACATTCAAAGAACATACAAGTGCTATAGGTGGAGTCTCTGTTCGTAAGGAACTTGTCATAGAAGGAGGTTACTTCAATAACAAGGTATTAGAACAATTAAATGAACTTTTTGACCTGAGAATGTATCGAGTGGAATTTGATTTCAAAATCAATGAAGATGTACTCAATACATATGATTGGTCAAAGAATATATTGGGCTTACCTAAAGGAAAAGATGGTATTGTTACTTTTTGGAGAAAGATTAAGAAAGCCCCAAAAACCAACATCGAATTTGAAGAAGAAATAGAGGATGAGGAAACATCCGAAATGTTTTCTGATACAGAATACTTTAAGAGTAATATCACTGATGATTTTCATTTCGAATATATGCTTGACCGCAAAATTATCGACAAGGTATTTGGCAAGAGAAACTATGTAGTAACCGAACGCTATTTTTATGAATACAAAGAAAATAGAACATGGGCTACTACCGAAGAACTCGATCGATTTAATGATCAAATCCACATTGAGCTTAGAAACAAGAGCTTTGGCATAGAAAGAAACGGTTCATCAATTGGCATTGACTTCAATTGGAAAGAAACTAGTCTTCCAGAGCTCTTGACTCAGCTGAGTCGAGAGTTTGGCTTTATTGATTTTGGTCTGTATAAACGAGGTCACAAATGTAACTTTGATATAAAATACAAGAAAGCTGAGCTGACTGGAATCATGGAAGAACTCCGTAATGCTTTTGAGGATCTAAACATAGAACTCGTCAAGAAAGGTACGGAGCTATCTTTCTTTAAAGAATTTACGAAAATAGAAGATCTTCTTGCTTTTAAGCCTCATCTTGCCCATAAGTTGAACTCTTTTGATTCTTCTCGTTATTCGTGTACGATTTCTGATGTTCCATCGGACTGCGTAAAGTTATTATACTTCTATGACAAACAAAGCCGTAATGAGGAACGAATCGAAGCTGTTCAAGAACTTAAAAGCGCAGATTTCTTAGCAGGAGATCTTCCAATCGGTAAGTTGATTCGAATTTCAGCATATCCAGAGATTGTTTTGGATATTTCTGGTGACAACTATGAATTTACAAAACAGCTGTTTGAAGAATCCAATGTAGAGTATATCACACCTGATTTGTCTGGAGATCTGGAAAAACTTGCACGACTAAAAGAATCATTAAATAGGATTATCGAAGGAAGGGAAATAGAGAATGTTTCTTTAGGAGATTTTATATTTGATGCATCTAAGGCTGCGGGTATAAAAGATTTCGATGAGAATATAAAACTTGAACTACAGGAAATAAGCAAACATATTCTCAATAAAAAAATTGAAAATAATGAACCTCAGAAAGTTGCAATAGCTAAAGCACTCCTTGCTCCAGATTTGGCTTTGATACAAGGACCTCCAGGAACAGGTAAATCTACAGCTATTGCAGAAATGATTTGGCAACACACAAGAGAGTTCCCTGATAAAAAAATACTTCTTACGTCAGAGACTAACCTTGCTGTAGATAATGCTATTGACAGAGTTGTCAATGACCAGCATAATCTAATTAAGCCTATTCGCATAGGCGACGAATCTCGCTTGGAATCCGAAGGCTTACAATTTTCTTACACAGCCATGTACAGATGGGCAAAAGGCGAAGATTGGAGAAAGAAAAAAGGCACTGTTGACCTCGATGACGATGATGAAGAAGACAATGCCGTAACAACTATCGAAGATTCAGTATATGAAGTACCCGAAAAGCTTATATTACTGAATTGGATGGAAAATATAAGCAGACGCATGGATATGGAAAAGATGCCATCAGAAGCCCAAGAGTTATGGAAAGAATTACTTGATGAGCCAACTCCTGAGCTAAAGAACCTTTTCTTTGAAAACTATGTGTCTAATTGCAACGTCATTGGTGCTACATGCAGCTCAATCGGTCAGAAGAATATTATTCTGTCAGAAGCTATGGAATCAGGAAAGCGGAACCGATTTAAGCCGACCAAATTCTATAGCATCTATAGGCAGATTTTCAGTAAAAGAGATGGGGAGTACAACCCTAAGATTCGATTTGACATGGTCATACAGGATGAGTCCAGCAAAGCTACTCCTGCCGAATTGTCATTGCCATTGATCTATGGTGTCAAAAACGTCATTATTGGAGATCATAGGCAGCTTCCTCCTATGTTGTCTCGTGAGTCCTTCATCAATTCTTTTGATTATAGTATCAAGCGAGAAAAGAATGATGAAGAAAAGCAGAAAATGAAAGAGTTGCGAAGTTACGTGCTTAAGAACTTCAAAACTCTTGAGGTAAGTCATTTTGAGAGACTATACAATCAGATTGACTCTAATCTTAAGGGTGTCTTCAATTATCAGTTCCGTATGCATCCAGCCATAAATGATGTCATCAAGCAATTCTACAAAGACGAAGGCGGTCTGGAATGCGGTTTAGTGACACCAAAAGATTTAGGTGTGAACGATCTTGACTTCATTAATAATGGAGCTTCAAGGTATCATGGGATTACGGCAGGACCTATTACTCCTGACACCCATGTACTCTGGATTGATTCTTCAAGTCCAGAGATGCTGGACGGCACATCACGAGTAAACTATGGCGAAGTACAGATCATTAAGAAACTATTGACTCAACTTAATGAATCTGAGTCATTTCATCAATACACAGACAGTTGGGCAAGTGTGGAAGACAAGCAGATTGGCTTGATTTCATTCTATGGTAAACAACTTCGTCTGTTAAAGGAAATGACTAGAGAATTTGATAATTCTCAGATACCTATTAGAGTAAGCACTGTAGATAGATTCCAGGGCATGGAACGAAATATCATCATTGTTTCAATGGTTCGAAGCCATTGTATACAAACAGAAAAGGGTCAGAAGCCCAATTTCGAGAACTACCCAGGAATGGGTTATCCAATTCAGGAAGACCTTGGATTTGCCCAGTCACCGAACCGTCTAAATGTTGCCTTGTCGCGAGCAAAGCGATTGCTAATAATCGTAGGCGACAGCAAGCTCTTCAGAACAAAGGATATCTATGACAATGTCTATACGACAATTAGTGATCCAAATAACAAATATGGTAAAATTATAACAGCTCAGGAGTATGGATTATAAGACGATAATTGAAGAAGGTAAGCTTATATATTCTTCACGCACGACAGACACAATGTTCCGTGAGTGGAGATTGGCAAGGACTATGTGCAATGTAAATTACTACACCACATATCCTTTGACCAAACTGGACAGAATCATACTGCTGACTCTGGAAAAAAATGGAAGAATCTACGAGAATCAACTTGCTAAAACACTAGGATTCAATGTAGAAAATGACTTCGATGCTAATCCAAAACGTTATGCAGACAAGGGTGAGGAAGGTATTTTTCAAGGAATACTTTCCGAGGTCGCTTCGTATGGACTTATCAACAGAAAAGACCATCTGATTTGTTTGTCTAACATCGGATGTCTTGCCCTAAAAATGGGGATGAAATACACCTTCCATAGTGGCTCTGTTGCCTTGATGGAAAGCTTTGACCTTGAACCAAAAGAAAGCATAAAATACAAGATGTTCCCATTCCGCGATGCTTTGGGAATAGTCACAGGAATCCCAAACAGTCAGATTCTGAGCTATGATGACTTCGATTTTCCGGAACTGAAAGAATACATTTATGGCGAACCTTCTGAGTTGGTGTCTCGATTGTCTTTACAATGCAATAGTGAAGTCAACATTTTCAAAGCCGAAAAGAGTACAGAATCTCGCATGGGTGAGATTTATGTTGATTTTAGGTTATATGAGATTAACGGAAAGAAATATCCGTTGGTATTTCATAATGGTACTATATCAAGACATACTAACGACCTTCTTTTACAAGATTGCAATAAGTTATACATAAACAAAAAAATCCACATTGGAGAATATCTGTATCTGGTACGCGAAAGCGAAGAAGTACTAGATTATCAATCTATGATTCCATATAAAGATGTTTGGAATCTTGATGATTTTCTTAGCAACAGCCGTCTTGATTGGAGCGACGAAAGACTTTTTACGGAAATTGCAAAAGAAGCAAATGGCTCTCAATGGAATATGATTTCTGACGTATGCCCTACAGACGACTTAGTTCCTCACTTGACAGAATATAAGGACTCTTTGGATTGGATCGTACTGTCAGCACGTTTTGACGATGACTTTATAGTTGACTCTGCAATTTCTTATCCATGGGACTTCGAGACATTGTCTGCTGAGAGAAGCGCAGACTTCATTAAAAGAGTAATTGTCATTCCCCAATTGCATAAAGATATAGATTGGGATTGGGAAACTATTTTATCGAAACTCGATGATGAGTTTGTCATCAACAATATTGCGAATGTTCCATTTGATATGTACTCTGTATCTGAGAGATACCTTAGCACATATCCTGATGTCATTGTTAATCATCCTGATAAAAGATGGGACTGGCAGTATATTTCGACTGAATCAGATTTATCATACATACTTAAAAACGTATCTGCATTATCAAATTATTTGCAGTTTGAGACGGTGATGTCAAGAGCGTTTATGTCTTCTGAATATGCTGATGCCTACTGTGATTCAAGCGAATTTACATTTGCTGTTATTCAGAAGAAAGAGTGGCTACAAAATCGCTATCTTGCCAACACAGCAGAATATTTATGGACTATAAAGCTGATAGATTGGCATGAGAAGTTAGGCTTTGTAATGTGGAAATCCGAAAACAACATGGAAGGTCTTGAATGTAATAAAGGCATTTCATGGACTTCTGAGGTATTCGAGCACTATAAAGACAGCTCTTTCTCTGTCAAGGGTCTGAAACACATATCTAAATCTATTACCGATAATGTCTTAATTGACCTGAATCCCGAATTCAAATGGATTTGGTCTGTGTTATCGGGCAGGGACATCATAACTAATGATGTTGATTTTATCGAGAGACACGTATCTGAATTGTCTCTAGGCATTGCTATACCATTAATTGCAGCCGATCATCTAACTACTCTATACAATAGAGCAGATTTCAAACAACAGGTAACCGAGCAGAAAGTATGGGATAAACTTACTGATTGCATAGAAAAGGTCACAATACTTAAAAATATAACCGATCCTAACTGGGATTGGCATATGATTACAAAGAATTTCTGTTCAACTCTAAACTTCGCAGCCCTTGATAAGCTCAATGTCTTAGACAAACTTGATTGGTACTACATTTCTAACAATGCAGATACTAACAAGATAATAGATTGTCTTGATGATTATGAAGATCGATGGGATTGGTCTGTTTTGACTAAGCGCTTAGATCATGATTTCATCACTGACAACCTTCCTGAGTATTTCCAGCATTGGGATTGGGACTACATAATCACAGATGTCTTAACTGAAAATGACTTGGGTAAGTCAGATCTTAGAATTGAACTTGCTATCATCTTTTCTCAGCTTGACAAAGAGATTAGAAAGAACCTATGGTGCAAATTAACTGTTAGATTTAGCACCGAGGATATTTTCAATATCGTTAAGACTAATTCTCAACTGACAAACGTTTCGGTTGTTTATGAGTGGAATTATTCTGATGTATATAACAGACAGGATTTCGACATCAATAAGATTCTAACTGAATATAAGGATACGGAATTTCCTATTGACTGGGATGCTCTATCGGCATCAAAGGCTCTTAATAAAATCTTATTATGGGATAAAAAAGCCATTAAAGACTTTTCTGTTTGGGAAGATGTAGTTCTTAGCATCCTTTCGGATAAAGCATACAACTGGAATTTTAAATATCTTTCTACATTAGCATCAATTAACTGGTGCGACAGTATTCTTCAATCCAGAGAAAGTGAATGGGACTGGGCATATTTATCTGAACATAGCAAATGCTTCAGTTTTAACCTGAAACGTCCATTTGAAATTGTAAAACGCATTCGTAGATTCGATAAATATTTAGACTTTGGCATTTTGTCGAAGCGAATAGACATGAAGCTTACAATGGAAATGATGTCAGACCTCCTTAAATATAGTTGGGATTGGACTGCAATTTCTTCAAACAAAGGATTCTTACTTACGGCTGATTTTGTTCAAGAAAATAAAACACTTTCATGGGATTGGAAAGAACTTTCTTCCAGAAAAGATTGCAAATTCTCTCCAGAATTCATTCTTGACAATAAGTCTCTATCATGGGATTGGCAGTACCTATCTAAGCGTAAAGAGATTCCATTTACAGCAGAGATAATAATAAAACTCGTAGATAAGGAATGGGATTGGAAAGAACTCATTGGAAGAACTGATCTTGTATTCGAAGAAGATATGCTACCGAAATTAGTAGACAAGGATATTGACTGGAAATCTTTTAGTCAAAAAGATAGCTTCTTTCCTACTTTGAGAACGTTGAACCTACTGAAGGAAAAGGATCTTGATTGGGATAGTATTTCTAAACGTAAGGAACTACTATACGAAGTGATAGTTTTATACAAGCACAAACTCAATTGGGCAATTCTGACAAAAAGCAGTCATATCGATTTGAGCAAAACCAAAGTTCTTGAAACATTCAAAGATAACCTTGATTGGACAATTGTCTCTTCGGATCCCCAACTTACTCCATCTATGGAAAACCTTAAACAGTTCAAAGATAGGGTAAATTGGTCTGTTATTTGTAAAAGAAGAGATATTGTCATAGATGAGACTTTCCTTGATGCTTTTGAGAATAAGATTGACTGGAAAAGAATTTCCCAAAATGGAACTATTGTATTCACTCAAGAATTGATAGACCGCTACAAATATAGATGGGATTGGATTGCTTTGGCAAAGAACCCAGCTTTCAGATCATCTGGAATTGAAAAAGCATACACGAGTGAACTTAACCTTGTTGAGTTCTATAATAACCTTAAAGAACGTGAGTATAAGCCATTTGTATACCATTTTACCCATATGTTTAATGCAATAGAAGTCATCAAGACAAGAAAAATATTAAGCAGGAACAGAGCAAATGAACTTGGTTTGCTGAAATATGATGCAGCAGGATCTGTTGTGCATAGATCTGCAAAAGCGCATCCATTTGCACGTTTCTATTATAGAACTGGAACACAAACGCAGTTCTATAACGAATGCTTAGGAAAGCAGCGTGGCACAAAGTATTTCAGCAAGGCAGAAAATAACGGTCTTCCGATGTGTCCTATGCCAGTTTTCTTCAAATTTGATCTCCAAGAAGTTCTGGCAAAACATTCCAATCTATGCTATTACAGTACTGGTAATATGCAAACAGGTTGGGCAAGAGTATATAAAGTTGTAGATGACCCTAATAACATTGATTCTGTAAATCTGTACAGCAGCGGATGGAGTAAAGTCGTTCAAGAAAAAAAACAACAAGAATTTCTTGTTAAGAATGAATTTGACTTTTCGGAATTAAACGACTATCAAATAATTTGCTACGACCCCGAAGAAACTGAAATACTAAAGTCAATATTCAAACATGACCCTATTTGTGAACACATCTATTGCGCCGACGACGTAGAAAGTATATTTGAAAAAGAGAACCCTCCATTGGAATTCGATATTTCAAAGCAAAGAATAAATATAAAGACTTCATATATTGGTGAGTATATATTCCAGATTGAGAGTGCTCAAATCAACAAGATACGAGTGAATAATAATCCGTCTTCATTCATTAAGGCTATAAAAGGGCATGTAATACAGGTACGTGAATATATATCAGTAGAATGTGGTAATGTACCTTTTGATATTTACTATGTTAATATGAATCCAAATGCACGCTCTCCAAGATGGCTTGTTTATCAATACAAACCGGAAGTGCATGAAGAGAAAATTACAGATTCCAATATCTTAGAGGAGTTCCTAGGAATAAGTTTTGAAGATGATGCCTATTCGCCAGAAGAGCTGATTACATCATTAGAATTAGTAATGCCTAAACTTGAAGGATTTTACAACACACGTGTGAGACATTATGTCGTAAACACACACACAATGTTGGTTTGTAAACAATTTGAGAAATATGCATTTAATTTTGATACAAATTATATGAGTATTGACCTAATGCGTATTGTGCTCGCTGTACACGATATAGGGAAAGCTATTGACCGTGCAAATCAACATGAGCACACATTATCTATAATAAATGAACTTTGGAACCTGACTCCTTTCACTGATTATGAATTGAAGCTAACAGAAGTTCTTTTGAAAAATGACAATATGGGCACATATTTTCAGAGAAAATTCAGTACAGAAGACTTAAAAAATGAAATTTTAGAGGATGCAAAGGCTCTGAATATTCCGCAAAAAATTCTTCTTCAATATAAGATGATCTTGTATCAATGCGATATATCTTCATATACAAAAGATGCTGGTGGTCTAAAATATCTTGAACACATGTTTGAATATGAAGATGGCGAGAAAGTCTTTGATGATAAAGAAGGCATCATTGTCATGTCATCAGAATATATTGAACGATATAATCTACTAAAATCAGAAGTCGATGGCTAATATAACTTTTCATAAAGGTAATATCTTCAACACCAAGATGCAGACTATTGTAAATACAGTTAACTGTGTAGGTGTCATGGGGAAAGGTATTGCGCTTGTATTCAAGTTGCGATACCCAGATATGTTCGAAAAATACAAAGAGCTATGTCAGTCAAAGTTAATTGGTATAGGAAAGCTTTGGCTCTATAAATCAGAATCATGCCCTCAATGGGTGCTTAACTTTCCGACAAAATTTCACTGGAAATACCCAAGCAAGATTGAATATCTTGAAGCAGGTCTTCAAAAATTCGTGGACACATATAAAGAAAAAGGGATAACTTCAATAGCCTTTCCTCTCTTGGGAACCCATAATGGAGGTTTGAACAAGGTTGAAGTACTTGATCTTATGTATAAGTATTTGGAGAAATGCAATATAACCATTGAAATATATGAATATGATCCACTTTCTCCAGATGACATATTTGATAATTTCAAAGAGAAGTGGAACTGTATTTCGTACTCAGAGAAAAAAAATATCATGGGTAATCGTTTGACGAAGCAAATTGAAATTATTGATAAGGCAATCAATGAAGATCAGATAAAGTCAATGATTTCACTGATTGAATATCAAGGAATAGGTTTTACGACCATCCAAAAATGTTTTGACCTTGTGATGAGTTGCAAAATTAAACCAACTTTAGATTTTTAACATTTACTATTACAATAACTTACGAAGTACGGGATTCAGTTATTGAGTATATTAAAGCTACATCCCGATTCAAGGAGAAGACCGTAAGCGATGCGGTCTATTGGTTCATAAAGAATAAACAGGACAGTCTGTTTAAGAGCCCATATATATCGCTAAAGACACCTTTAATTTCGGCAGACAGCAAAAGAGAGTGCAAATATCCCATTAGACATTGTACCCAAATTTGCTCTTTACAAGTATCAATTACAGGCGTTTAAGCAACTGTCCATGAATTCTTATCAAGTAAGTGTTCTCTATTATATGTGGTCATCACACGCACATGAGGATTAGCAAACATGGTTAGATATGGTGTCCCATGTGGACCTGTAGCAGATTTGATATAGTGATTTTTAATCAGCAGGCTACATGTATGCAATTGTATAAAAATATAAAGGTTTGATACGTTTTTAAATAGGAATATTCCGTAAATAGTTAGATTTAGTAGGTAATAATAACATCAACCTACCAAATACTAACCATGATATGAGTAATTTGTTTATTGCCCAATAAACCTCTCACATTGTTCCTTCACCGCCCGATACATCGAATAATATGCAAAGGCTTCTTCTCTATGCTTCGTACTACTAACTGACGCTGCAACAGCCCACGTAACAATGATGACAATAAGAACTACAACATAGCGAAGTTTAATATGATAGCCACGTATAAACATCCCATTGATATTTGGCGGAATAACCGTTACAGGACTTTTTAGCTCATTGATTTTGGCAAGTATCTCATCCTGCCGTTTTAATATGCAATCGGTATTAGCCTCGATGTTCATGCGGTTGAGATTGTAATCGCAAACGTGCCGATAAAGATATTCAAGGAGTTTGGACTTCTGCTTGAATAACTCAACAAGTTTTGGGAACCACAATGAAAATGTCAACGTGTCCGATTGCTGTTTCCAGATATGATTCCTTACCACAGACAAAACTTCGTTCCAGCAAACACAGAAACTGTTGGCTACCACATCATAGATGGTTTTCTCGTCAATGTTCACTTCTACAGATTGTTCCGATTTGGGAATAGTGACATTCTGTTTTTCAATACACTCTTTTAGCTCGTTAATACTTTGGCGCAAATTTGCAAGATTCGCAGCTACTACATCTTCTTTCATTATCTTCTACGTCTTGAGGGTTTATAAAAAGGGTCATATCTTTGTTTTTCCTTGTCTTTGTCATCTCGCCATCCTTGTTCATTGCTGGTTCCTCCACCTGCACCGGAAGTGATGGATTGGTGAGGTTGTAAAATAAGTTCTGCGGTCACACTGCCCAGTGTTGTACAAAGGCGATTGAAGCTAAGGTCAGTATCAAGTTTAGAACCTGCAATGCTAAATTCATCCATACAAAAGGAGACTCCACGTATCTTGTCAGAGTTTTCAGCATGATTAAATCGCAAATCTATCCCTTGACTTTTAAGAACATGAAAGAAGTCATACCATGAGTGAGATATTGCTAACGCATCAAGAGTAGAGGAACGGAGATTATACTTCCGTAGTTGATGAGGACGTAAACGACTCTTATTTCTGGCTTTACTATTTTTAGGGGCAAAGTACAATCCATATTCTTTAGTCAAAGCCCGACATACTTTAGTATTACGTATTCTTTCATTGCTGTCGGAAATGAGATTGCCTTCATTGTCTATCCGATTGAACACCAAATGACAATGAGGATGTTTCGTATCGTGATGTCGGGCTATGATATATTGAGTATTGCTAATCCCCATTTGCTCCATCCATTTCTTGGCTATCTCCACCATCAGCGCATCTCCTTCTTCGTTATCGGGGAAACGGCTAATGTCTTGCGAAGAAAAAGCAAGTGATACGTGTTTCACCGGACTTTTTACTTTCGGGCGCATGGACGCTTGTATCTGAAAAGAATCGGCTATGGTTTTATTGCTGATGGCACAGACACTTTCGTGTGCTAAAAGTGTGGCACACTTCTTCTTGTTCTTTTGGTCATTGGCGTAATTCACAATTCCTCCAAAATCCGTTCTTGTTTTAATCTTCGCTATCATGGCTATTATTCTTTACTTGGGTGATAATTCTACTGACTTCTGATATGATTGAAAAGCATTGTTGTTTGACTGTATCCAAACCATAAGTGTGCATCTGATGGGCAATCTGGTTGACATTATTGGCTATACCGGAAAGGTCACGGATTGTCGATGCCATTTCCGGACTGATGCGCTGACAGACCTGACAATCCATTGCCGCCTGATGGCAAAATTCATTGACAGACAATCCTGCCTGTTCCGCTTTGGATTGGATATAGATATAGTCGTTCTCGGTAAACATTACCCGAAAACATTTCGTGCGTTTCTGATAACTCGCCAACTTAGGGCGACCGCCAAGTTTCTTCTCCTTCATATTTATCTTAACTTTATGTTCATAAATTGATTTTTTGAGAGTGGGCAGTTCCATCCGTTTACCGCATAGGTTTTAGTGACACTAAAACACAAACTTGCCACTCAAAAAATCTTCCTATATTTCCCCTGCTCTATCCGGCATAGCTTACCATCTTTAATAAAGGCTTCTATCCACTTGTTTGCCGTACTTCCATTTTCGCCCAAAGATGAAACCAGTGCATCATAATCCTTCTTTGTGAAAGTATCGGGTAACATATTATAAAGGGTATTCCTTCGTGCATAAACGCCAATCTCTTGCGAAGCGGAATTGAATCGTTTGGACTGATTTCCTGACAAATTCTGATAAATGAATACGGCATGATAAAGTAAGGTTTCGCAAATACTCATGGCTATAGAATAGTCATACTCATGGCAAACCAATTGCTCTGTCTCGTCAAGTGAGGAAGAATTACGATGTACATTCTCCAAATGCCGGACAGCGGTCAACACCATCATTATACGATAAGCAATCAGTCCCATCCGTCTGACTACACCTTGCATCTTGTTATCTACTTCGTCACAACACTCCTCATTCACACGGCTGAGATATTCAATAAAGTGTTCCTGTAAATCGGAGGGAAGGGAAAAGGAATAATTTCCCTGCCGTACAAAATCCTCATGCAGATGGCAGAATTTATCTCCCAATAGTTTGAACATTGCATTTTTAGATTGGGAGATGTCGCTTGTGGCAAACACATTTCTTATGCCTCGTTTGAAGCGGATGATATAGAAGCAAAAGCGACTCATCAATCCGTTTTCCGCATCAGGTATCAATCTTCTTACCTGTTCGGGAGTTCCAGCCAAAGCTACAGAAACCCTCGGATTAGCCACCTCGCAATACTCCCTATCCTTGCGACGGCTCAAACTGACCAACTCATGATGAAATGCCTTTCGCAACACATCGGAATAATTGCCATAGTCCGACTTCAAAGCCTGGCTTAACGTATCGCCTTCCGATTCAAACAACAGTCCTATTCCGTCATTATCTCCCAATATCTTCAAGAAAGAGCTTGCGCTGCTATTGGCAGGAATGACAAGCATACGCATGGGCGGCTCGGCTGGCATAGACCTTCCACTATCTTTCTTGCCTTTGATATAAGCATTCATCGCTTCCTTGTATTCCTGTTCCAATCGTTTTGAAAGTTCATGCAAATGGCGGTTGATGGGAGCTACAAGTTCTCGGCATAAGGTCAATGCTCCTTTTCCCATACCGGCATCTGCCACAACGAATAGGTATAGATTCGGATAAACAATACGCTCATCGTACACACCACAAATATTATGAAAGCATACCGACAAACACACAATAGCCCCAATCAGTATCGTATCACGGTCATCTACCGAAATGGAGTTATTGACAACCTCATTTAGAAAAGGAGGAAGATGCTCAAACACACATTCAGGAAATGTAGGAAGTTCTTCCTCTGACTTTATCCATTTACCCGTTTTACCATTTTGGATATTTGGTAAAATGGATAAATGTTCTTTGCCGAACGGAGCCAATGAGATTCCGGCTTGATTTGCCAAATGGAAGAAAGAACGGATAGTAATGCCTTGTCCTTTGGATTGCAGACAATGCGTATATTGTTTGTCTGTTTCTTCCCTTTGATAGGCTGGATAAAACCGACTGATGCGATGGTAATACTCCCGTCCGTTCTCTCCCAAGCCATCCACAAGAGCAAAACCCAACTCTACCCAATCTTTGTAGGAGGGTGCTATATCAATGGCACGTTGTTCTATCTCCCGGACAACACATTCCACATCTTCCGCCACCTTATTATATATAGGAGCAATACTTGGCATATATGTCTGCTGTATTTCAGAAGGGACATTCTCCCAATCTTGGGCGGAAAATATTTTCTTCGACATCATCTTTGTATTTAGGGTTAATATATGCTTGTGGGTCGTAGGGTAAGAAGCATGAACGAGCCACATCACTGCCGGACATATCCACTAATGGCAAACCTGTTGCTTTGATACAGTTGGCAACAGCCTTAAAATACCGGGAATGTTCCCAACCTTTCAAATCAACAGGTATTATCCACTTCAATCCATTACCGGATGGACTGACAAATAACAGTTCCGTATCAAAATATTCATGATTGAGCAATTGCTGTTTTAGCTCCACGATATTCTCCACATGGTCGAAATCCAAACACATCAATCCTGAGTGCATAATCAGTTCCTTCTCATTGCGCTTGCAAAATAATCCCGAAAAAGTGCAATAGTCAAAATGAGTGGCTTTGTATCTTTTTGCTTCGGGAGAAGATTGCATCGAACGCAGGGTTTCGGTTTGCGGTTGCGCATAATGCCCGATGATATAACGATACACATCCACAATACCTACCGCCCTTATCGGTTCGATGTTTTGAATGGGCTTGCGAAAGAATGAAAAACAATAGTCTGTTGTTTCCATCATCTGATAATCTTTTTAGATTCGACAAATCGTCTGGCTTCTTCCATTAAGTCATCCTGTGTCTTATGCGATTTGTTCTTCAACCAATCATCAATCTCTGATTGCAGAAAAGCCAACGCTTTATTTATTTTATGTACGGGAATCTGTTTGGTTGATACCCATCCATAAACCGTTTGCTTGGCTGGATGTGATGGAAGATAAGCGCAAAGCTCATCTATATCCATCCACTTAGGTGAATTACTTGTCTGTTTATGTTGCAAGGCATTTACTTTGGATTGCAGTACTTCTACGGACTCAATCAAGTAGGACAACGCATTCGGCATTTCCTCCAATGAATTTACTTTATAAGCCATTTTCTTCGTATTAAAGTTGATGCCGCAAAAGTATAGGGATGTTTATGAGTGCTAAATAGGTGCTTGAAAGCCACCAATTAGCCACTTATTTGCCACCGATAGATTTAGTTTTCATTAACACAATGATTTGCTGAAAGAGATAATAAAATAGGAATAAACCACTATTAGGACTAATACTCTCTTCACAGAGAACGTCTATACAACAAAATCCCCCTCAAAAAGCCGATGCTTCATGAGGGGGATACGGTGGTAAGTGTGTCGTTGATACTATATAAGTCATTGGTGCTCAATGGTGGAAATCTCCACTATAACCTATAAAGCCAAATTCTCTATATACAGCGTATTGGCGGCTTTCTCTTTTTGTTCATTTACGATATGCGTATAAATCTGCGTAGTTTTGACGTTTGTATGTCCCATCAAAGACTTGATGGTGTATATGTCAACACCGTTTTCCAATAATAGCGAAGCGTAGCTATGTCTCCCGCAATGGAAGGTGATATGTTTTTTGATGCCAGATGCTTCTATCCAAACTTTCAGAGGACGGGAAATCCAAGAGGCATCAGTCAATCCTTCAAAAACGAGAGCTTCGTCATTGCTTGAGCGTTCACCGCATAATTGAAGGGCTTGTTGAATGACTGGCTTGTAATCGGGCCTTTTTGTCTTTTGCTGAATTACGACTGCTTGCCATGTGCCCTTACTTGTTTGCTGAATTTGTTTCCATTTCAAAGTTTGAATATCACTATGCCGCAATCCAGTGAGAATAGAGAACAAGAACGCACGTTTCAAAACATCATCCTTGCAAGGAGTATCAACCAACATTTGCACTTCATTCATGGTAAGCGCAACACGAGGTTTCTCTATATTTGTTATTCCCTTTACTTTCGCGCTTATATCAACGGTCAGATATTCACCAATGAATGCCTGTTTCAATCCAGCTTTGAGTATAGAGAAATAAGTCGATGCCGTGTTTTGTGAGATGGTACCTTTCTTATTCCCTCCCATTGGAGCACGGAGAAGGAACATCTTAATGTCTTCAAGCAGTTTAACGGAAATTGCCTTGAATGGAATTGGCTGCCCTTGCGAATACATTTTCAATAATTCGCCTACACGCCTCCAATTGACTATTATTGAATCAGAACTGTTGGGATGACGTGTGCTTATAATACTATTGAAATACTTGATAAAATCCTGTTCGCTCCGCTCATTCTGTGCAGCGATTTCATTTTCCTTATCAGTGTATAGGATGGCACTATCGTATTCGTGTTGGCGTAACTTACGAACATTGTCAGCATAGATACAAGCCTCTTGGTCTATGGTTGAACGACATTGGATAATTCCATTCAAATCACGCTTAGGCTTATAGTTGAATGTTCCATCTGGCAAAATGCGTGCAATGGACGATTTATCCCAAACAGGTGTGGATATAGTCCGGTTAATGGATTCCACCACACGACTTGCCCGTTTAGAACCTCGCTTATAAACCGGGTATGATTCTATAATCAAATACCACTCTTCTTTGTAGTTCGACCTTCTGAGCTTGACGGTCACTTTGGTATTAGGTAATGCTTTCTTCATAACGACTTATATAATTTATCAATTTCAGATTTGGGAACATAAACATAGTTACCGATTTGGCGTGTAGGAATAGAATGACGGCGTATGTGCTTAAATACACTGCTGTCATTGATATGGAACTTCTTTGCGATCTCTCCGATGGTGTAACAGTCTTTGGGTTCAAAGGACAATGCTTCCTTTTTTCTCTTTCTACTGCCAACCTTTGTTTTGAAGTGTTCATCCATATACTGCCGACTAATGCGTGTCAGACGCTGACCAAAATTGTATGATGGTATCAAGCCCTGCCGTATCATACGATAAAGTACATCTTTGCTAATACCGTAAATCAGCATAGACTCTTTAACTGTCAGGTACCCCTTACTAGATGGGATTCGCCTGACCAATGCTTGACGTACCGCCTCTTTCTCTTTTGCGATTTGCCTTTTCTTGTATGCCCTCTTGGAACAAGCAGGACAACAATACTTTGACATCAATGTGGAAGGAGTAAAGATTTTACCACACTCCTCGCAACTTCTTTGAATGGTGTAATTTCCTCTTGGCATATTCTTCTCGTTTTAAATGGTTTATATCAATTTAAGTTGTACCTTATCGCCAAATAAGACGTGTCGCAAACATGTCGCAAATAAGAGATAAAAAAGCCCATAGAAAACACATAGCAACCATGAACCCCATAAACGCAAAAAGCGTGCAACTCATTGAGCTGCACGCTTTTGCTTATTGTTTATTATCTGTATCCTTATCGGAATCATTTGACTTCCTCGAAATCTGCATCCTGCACATTATCACCATGCTTACCGTTATCCTGAGCACCGCCAGCTTGTCCGGCATTCATATCAGGACCAGCCTGTGCACCACCTTGAGCACCGCTTTGTGCATACATTTCAGCACTTGCAGCCTGGAATGCAGTATTCAATTCTGCCATAGCAGTATCAACAGCAGCCAAATCCTGTGCTTTATGAGCATCTTTCAGTTTCTGCAAAGCAGCTTCAATCGGAGCTTTCTTATCAGCCGGCAACTTGTCGCCCAATTCCTTCAACTGATTTTCAGTAGTGAAGATCATTGAGTCAGCCTGATTCAGCTTGTCAATCTTTTCACGCTCTTTCTTATCAGCTTCAGCATTAGCTTCAGCCTCAGCTTTCATCTTATCGATTTCTTCTTTGCTCAAACCGCTAGAAGCCTCGATACGAATGGCTTGTTCCTTACCGGTAGCCTTATCCTTGGCAGACACCTTCAAGATACCGTTAGCATCAATATCGAACGTAACCTCAATCTGAGGAACACCACGACGAGCCGGAGCAATACCTGACAAGTTAAACTGACCGATCGACTTATTCTGAGCAGCCATCGGACGCTCGCCTTGCAATACGTGGATCGTTACTTCGCTCTGGTTATCAGCAGCAGTAGAGAATGTTTCGCTCTTCTTGCACGGAATAGTAGTGTTAGCATCAATCAGCTTAGTCATTACACCACCCAGAGTTTCGATACCCATAGACAGCGGAGTAACATCCAGCAATACCACACCCTTGATTTCATCCGTCAACACAGCACCTTGTACGGCAGCACCTACGGCTACTACTTCATCCGGATTCACACCCTTAGAAGGAGCTTTACCGAAGAAATCTTCAACCAGTTTCTGTACGGCCGGTATACGTGAAGAACCACCTACAAGGATTACTTCATTAATATCCGAGTTGCTCAAACCAGCATCAGACATAGCCTTCTTACACGGTTCCAGACAAGCCTGAATCAAAGTGTGAGCCAGAGCTTCGAACTTAGCACGAGTCAAAGTCTTCACCAAGTGCTTAGGCACACCACCTACCGGCATAATGTACGGCAAGTTGATTTCAGTACTTGTAGAAGAAGACAATTCAATCTTAGCTTTTTCAGCAGCTTCCTTCAGACGTTGCATAGCCATCGGATCCTGAGTCAGGTCAGCGCCTTCGTCATTCTTGAATTCATCTACCAACCAAGTGATGATTACCTGGTCGAAGTCATCACCACCCAGGTGAGTATCACCGTTTGTTGACAATACTTCGAATACACCGCCACCGAATTCCAGGATAGAGATATCGAATGTACCACCACCAAGGTCGAATACGGCAACCTTCATATCTTTGTTCGCTTTATCGATACCGTAAGCCAAAGCAGCAGCTGTCGGTTCGTTTACGATACGTTTCACTTCCAGACCGGCAATCTGACCGGCTTCTTTTGTAGCCTGACGTTGAGAATCGGAGAAGTAAGCCGGAACAGTAATAACTGCTTCCGTAATTTCTTGTCCCAAATAGTCCTCAGCAGTCTTCTTCATTTTCTGAAGAATCATAGCTGAAATTTCCTGCGGAGTATACAGACGTCCGTCGATATCTACACGCGGCATATTGTTATCACCCTTTACAACCTTATATGGCATACGGGCAACTTCTTTCTGTACCTGATCCCAAGTTTCACCCATGAAACGTTTGATTGAAGATACGGTTCTTGTCGGGTTCGTGATAGCCTGACGTTTTGCAGGGTCACCCACTTTACGCTCACCGCCGTCAACGAATGCTACGATAGACGGAGTAGTGCGTTTTCCTTCACTGTTTGCAATTACTACAGGTTCGTTACCTTCAAATACAGCAACGCAAGAGTTTGTAGTTCCTAAGTCAATACCAATAATTTTTCCCATGATCTTTAATATTTTATTTGTTATTATTCAAGTTTCGGTCGCCTGCATCAGCAGCAGACGCCAATAAAAAGACAAACGTCGTGCCAAAATGTTCAGGAAGGTTGTAATTTTATAGGTTGGCAGAAAGGCTGTCAGTTTGGCAGAATTCTTCTTTGTTTTTCTGTCGAAAATTACCATTTGTTAATCGCCCTCCCACATAAAAGCAGTAATTTTGCCGACGAAAAAGCAGAGAGTACAAGCTACGAGTGCCTTTCGGCATCATAGCGCAGCCACTCGTAGCTCGTAGCTTGTAGCTCGTAACTAAATATAATTATGGAAAGAGATAGCATTGATTTTAGAAACACAGACATCGCGGCATTGTTCCGCAAATTATTACTCCCTACTGTACTGGGAATGATATTTTCCGCATTATTTGTCATTACGGATGGAATATTCGTAGGAAAAGGTATTGGCAGTGATGCACTTGCAGCAGTAAATATAGTGGCGCCATTATGGTTATTCTCTACGGGCATCGGACTGATGTTTGGTGTAGGAGCATCTGTTGTAGCCTCCATCCACTTGTCACATGGAAAAGTAAAAGCTGCCCGCATCAATATTACTCAGTCTATAGTTGTATCTTCATTGTTGTTGATAGGTACCTCCACGCTATTCTGTTCGTTCGCCCCACAGGTAGTACATCTTTTGGGCGGTTCCGAGCGTTTGACCCCACTGGCTGTAGAATATATGGTATGGTTTGTCCCGTTCTCGGTGTTTACCGCCCTGCTTAATTCAGGAATGTTCTTCCTGCGTCTGGACGGATCACCCAACTTTGCCATGATGTGCAACGTAGTAGCTGCCATCTTGAATATCATTCTCGATTACCTGTTCATCTTTCCTTTCGGTTGGGGCATGTTCGGTGCAGCTATTGCCAGCGCCATCGGTACTACGGTGGGAGCATTGATGATAATCATCTACCTCTCCCACCGCAAATGCGCTCTACGCTTTTACCCCGTAAAATTCACTCGCAAAAGTATGCGACTGACTCGTCGTAATATAGGTTATATGTGCCGGCTAGGGTCTTCTGCTTTTCTGTGTGAAGTAGCTATTGCCTGCATGATGTTTGTCGGAAACATCGTGTTTATACATTATTTACAAGAAGAAGGTGTAGCTGCATTCAGCATTGCATGTTACTTCTTCCCTATCATATTTATGGTATACAACGCCATTGCACAATCCGCTCAACCCATTATCAGCTACAATCACGGACTTCATGAAGAAACCCGTGTACGTCGCGCCTATTTATTGGCGCTGAAAACAGCCATCGGCTGTGGTACTGTCTTCGCTCTGGTCACCATCTTCTTCAGTTCGGAGATTGTTTCCATGTTCATCGACCGCAGTTATCCGGCCTATGAAATAGCCAGCAAAGGACTTCCTCTATATGCTACCGGCTTTATTTTCTTCGCTGTCAATATCGTTTCCATCGGATATTTTCAAAGTGTGGAACGGGCTCGTTATGCCACTATCATTACCCTGTTGCGTGGTTTCGTCCTGCTGACAGCGTGCTTCTTCGGACTCCCCCTACTCTTTGGTAATCCGGGTATCTGGTTGGCAACCCCTCTGGCTGAGCTACTGACCACCCTTTTCATACTTACTATTTATATAAAAGCAAAAAGAAAGCACAAAAAAAATATAGTATCTTTGCAGCATGGAAATGATGATAAAGAAATTCTGCCAAAGATACAGACTCCCGGAAAAAAGCCTGCATGAACTTTTGTCACACATGACAGAATATCATTTCGGTAAAGGGGAATCCATTGTGAAAGAAGGAGAACGTAACAGTAACTTCTACATCTTGAAAAAGGGTATCTGGCGTGCTTATTATATGATAGACGGTACTGAAAGTTCCCTTTGGTTTGCCGGAACAGGAGAAATAGCTTTTTCCTCCTGGGGTTATGCCAATAATGAAGTCTCACAAGTGAATATTGAATCTGTGAATGAAAGTATTGCCTATGGTATTGCCAAACCGGATTTAGAAGAACTCTTCAATAGTTCTATAGAGTTATCCAACTTCGGTCGAAAAATCTTTGAACAGGAAATTTTATTCATTGATAGCTACACATTGGCATACGGTACTCCAAGTGCCAAAGAGCGTTATCTGACCCTAATGGAAGAGAATCCGGAACTGTTGCAATATGTTCCGTTAAAACATTTAGCATCGTATTTATATATTACACCACAGTCTTTGAGCAGAATACGGGCAGGGCTGAAGAGAAGGAAATAAATCATCCCAAGACATCCATTTCCTTATTCGGAATCTGCAACTTCGCAATCTGTCATCTCCATATCTGCTCCGTATCTGCTCCGTACCACCTCCGTACCAAGCCTATACCTATGACTATGGAGATGGTACGGAGCAGATACGGAGGTGATACGAAGATAGCATGGAGATGATACGGAGACAGTACGGAGATAACACCGTGCAAATGCCATAAATAAAGATACATAATACAGTACTCAATATGGATTTAGATCAGATTATCGATAATATAGGCAAGCTGCCGGAGCCGTCAAAGAATGCGCTGAAGGAGATCATCTCTGAAGTCACTCACCCCAAAGGGCATATCCTATTCAGGGCGGACAAGGTAGAGACCAAAGTATACTTCATCAAGAAAGGCATTGTACGTGCCTATACTGAGTTAGCCGACAACGAAATAACATTCTGGTTCGGACGCGAAGGCGATACGGTGGTATCCATGAAAAGCTATGTATCCAACCAAAGAGGCTATGAGAATATAGAACTTTTGGAAGAATGTGAACTATATGAAGTAAGGAAACGAGCCTTACATGAATTATTCAGCAAGGATATACACATCACCAACTGGGGAAGAGAATTTGCAGAAAAGGAATTGCTCAAAACAGAAGAAAGGTTTATCGGCCGACAGTTCAAGACATCCCTGGAACGTTATAGAGACCTGATGAATCATACTCCGGATCTTTTGCAAAGAGTACAATTAGGCTATATCGCTTCCTATCTTGGTATTACACAAGTCAGCTTAAGCCGTATTCGGGCTAAATTCAGATAAATCACTTTTTATCATTTGTTAAATAAGAAGTCAAACCAATTCATGAACTTTGCACACAAAAAACAAAAGTTATGAGTTGGATATATTTGATTGTGGCCGGATTGTTCGAAGTAGCGTTTACATCGTGCATGGGCAAGGTTAAAGAAACAACCGGTAGTGAAATGTACTGGTGGTTCACCGGTTTCATTATTTCGATGAGTATCAGCATGTTTTTGCTGATAAAGGCAACGCAAGCCCTGCCTATTGGTACGGCTTATGCTGTATGGACAGGGATAGGTGCGGTAGGAACCGTATTGGCGGGCATACTGATCTTCAAGGAACCTGCTACTATATGGAGGTTATTTTTTATTGTAACGCTGATAGGTTCAATTATCGGTTTGAAAGTAGTATCTCATTAAAGCAAAAAACAGGATACCAATTGATATTGGCATCCTGTTTTTCTATATTCTGGATTATTCGGATTACTTCTTTACCAGTACCATCACCAGTGTATTATCCGCATCATAAAGTCCGATGCCACCACCGGCCAGTTTACCGAAAGACTTCACTTCATTCAGTGCTTTCATCACACGGCCTTCTACTTCCATATCCGGACAAGCCATCATAGTGCTAATGAGTTGCGGGAAAGAAATTGCAGAGCTGTTCTCATTGTCTGCAACAAATCCGCCATTAATAAGATTACAACCGGCATTGCCGTGTATTCTCTTTTCAGAAAGATTGAACTCAATAAACGGTTGTTTCTCCATACCTTCGGGAATGGACTGACCACCGGCTTCGGAAATAATCCACTTACCACTCAAATCTGATAGTTTCACTGTAGGAGCTTTCTTTTGTAATACAATAATAGGACGATTGGATGAACCGCACAAAGCGATGTTCTCCTTGCCTAACTTTTTATACTTCTTCACTTGTCCCAAAGCAGACAACACGTTTTGTTCCAGCGTCATATCCGGACAAGCCATACGCGTACTTGCCATAGCTCCGAGATCAATTGTACCGGGTTTAGCGTTCACATCGAACGAACCCATCATACGGTTACAACCGCTGTTACCGAACACTTTTCCGGTATTCGTATCAAAACCGATAAAAGGGAATTCCTGATTGGGAGCAGGCACTACGGCAGCACCGTTTATTTCAATAATATTCCATTCACCATTGATGGAAGATAATGTCGCAGCATCTTTGGAAGAGCGACAAGATGACAGAGCTATCAAAGCTCCTGCCATACAAAGAGAAACGATTACTTTTTTCATTGTTATTCGTTGTTTAAGTTAATTTTCGCGGGGCAAATATATACAAAATAACCCAAATACAAGCGGTTTGTTTAGAAATAGAAGCTTTTTATAAAAAGTATTTAGTCGGATTTTAATGTTTATCTGCGAATTAAATCCTATATTTGCTCACCAATAAAAAAGAAGGATAGTTTATAATTTGTAACTCGTAATTTGTTATTAAAAGAAATGGGTAAAGTTCTTATTATCGGTGCAGGCGGTGTAGGTACCGTCGTTGCGCACAAGGTGGCTCAAAATCCGGATGTATTCACTGAGATCATGATTGCCAGCCGCACAAAGTCCAAATGCGACGCTATCGTAAAAGCAATCGGTAACCCCAACATCCAGACCGCACAGGTAGATGCCGACAATGTGGATGAACTGGTTGCTCTCTTTAATAGCTTCAAACCCGAAATCGTCATAAACGTAGCACTTCCCTATCAGGATCTTACCATTATGGAAGCTTGTCTTAAAAGCGGAGTCAACTATCTGGACACTGCCAACTATGAGCCGAAAGATGTGGCTCACTTTGAATACAGCTGGCAATGGGCATATAAGAAACGTTTTGAGGATGCCGGACTGACCGCCATCCTTGGTTGCGGTTTCGATCCGGGGGTAAGTGGTATTTATACTGCATATGCTGCCAAACATTATTTCGATGAAATGCAATATCTGGATATCGTAGATTGCAACGCAGGTAATCATCATAAGGCATTTGCAACGAACTTCAATCCGGAAATCAATATTCGTGAAATCACACAGAACGGACGTTACTATGAGAATGGCCAATGGGTAACTACCCAACCGTTGGAAATCCATAAGGACCTGACTTATCCGAATATCGGACCACGTGATTCCTATCTGTTATATCACGAAGAATTGGAATCTTTGGTGAAAAACTTCCCTACCATCAAGCGTGCACGTTTCTGGATGACTTTCGGTCAGGAATACCTGACTCACCTGCGAGTAATCCAGAACATCGGTATGGCTCGTATCGATGAAGTAGATTACAACGGAGTAAAAATCGTTCCGTTGCAATTCCTGAAAGCCGTATTGCCTAATCCGCAGGATCTGGGTGAAAATTATGAAGGAGAAACTTCCATTGGCTGCCGTATCCGGGGATTGAAAGACGGTAAAGAACGCACCTACTACGTTTACAATAATTGCAGCCACCAGGAAGCCTATAAGGAAACAGGTATGCAGGGTGTAAGCTATACAACAGGAGTTCCCGCCATGATAGGTGCCATGATGTTCCTCAAAGGATTGTGGAAGAAACCGGGAGTATGGAATGTGGAAGAGTTTAATCCGGACCCATTCATGGAACAGTTGAACAAACAGGGATTGCCTTGGCATGAAGTGTTTGATAAAGATTTGGAAGTATAATTCTTCATTTTTAATTTAATTATAGATTATGCAAGTTGGAGATAAAGCGCCCGAAGTATTGGGCATCAATGAAAAAGGCGAAGAAATCCGCCTCAGCGATTATAAAGGAAAGAAGATAGTTCTTTATTTCTATCCCAAAGATATGACTTCAGGATGTACGGCACAAGCCTGCAACCTGCGCGATAATTATTCAGAATTACGCAAGGCCGGCTACGAAGTAATTGGCGTAAGTGTAGATAATGAAAAGTCGCACCAGAAATTTATTGAGAAAAACAACTTACCTTTCCCGCTAATTGCAGATACGGATAAGAAACTCGTGGAGCAATTCGGTGTTTGGGGAGAAAAAAGTATGTACGGACGTAAATATATGGGAACCTTCCGCACCACTTTCATTATCAATGAAGAAGGAGTGATAGAGAGAATCATCACTCCCAAGGAGGTGAAAACCAAAGACCACGCCGCACAAATATTATAAGTACACAAGGAAATTAGTTAACGAGTTGACAAGGAGATAGCAAGGTCATTCCTTGTCAACTAATGCCTGGTCAACTCGTCAACTCTAATAACAGTAAGCAATATGGCAAAGAAAGACGAACTTAATTTTGATAACGAAAATGGCGGCAAGATGGCATCCAGCGAAAAGTTGAAAGCCCTGCAAGCCGCTATGGACAAGATAGAAAAGAGCTTCGGCAAAGGTTCTATCATGAAAATGGGCGACGGCATCGTCGAACAAGTAGAAGTAATCCCCACTGGCTCTATCGGACTGAACGTAGCGCTTGGCGTCGGCGGTTATCCGCGTGGACGTATCATCGAAATTTACGGTCCGGAATCATCCGGTAAAACAACTCTGGCCATCCACGCCATTGCCGAAGCACAAAAGGCCGGTGGCATTGCGGCATTCATTGATGCTGAGCATGCATTCGACCGTTTCTATGCTGCCAAACTGGGTGTAGATGTAGATAATCTCTTCATTTCCCAACCGGACAACGGTGAACAAGCATTGGAAATTGCAGAACAGCTGATTCGCTCCTCAGCTATCGACATCATTGTTATCGACTCTGTGGCCGCCTTAACTCCAAAAGCCGAAATAGAAGGTGATATGGGCGAAAACAAGGTGGGTCTGCAAGCCCGTCTTATGTCGCAAGCATTGCGTAAACTGACCGGTACCGTCAGCAAAACGCGTACCACCTGCATCTTCATCAACCAGTTGCGCGAGAAGATCGGTGTCATGTTCGGCAATCCCGAAACAACGACCGGTGGTAATGCACTGAAATTCTATGCATCCGTACGTATCGACATCCGCGGAAGCCAGGCCATCAAAAATGGTGAAGAAGTGCTGGGCAAGCAGACCAAAGTAAAGGTTGTAAAGAATAAAGTAGCTCCTCCCTTCCGCCGCGCGGAATTCGACATCATGTTCGGTGAAGGAATCTCCCGCGCCGGTGAAATCATCGACTTGGGTGCCGACTTAGGTATCATCAAGAAAAGCGGCTCCTGGTTCAGCTACAACGACACAAAAATTGCCCAGGGACGTGATGCAGCCAAACAGGTCATCCTTGATAATCCGGAACTGGCCGAGGAACTGGAAGGACTGATTTTCGAAGCATTAAAAAAAGACAAGTAATCAAATTTTCACTCATAACAAAAGGGGAACCGGAATCGGTTCCCCTTTCTCAACAAACTATTTACACCTATCAGCGGACAGCCTCATTCCAAGTCTTCCAAGCGCTTTTCCAGCATCTCCATGCTCTCCTCAAAACGTTTCCAGGAATCGGCATCCATCTGTTTCTTTAAATATTCGCTATCTTTTAGTTTACCTAAGTCTTTCAAATTCTTTAATCCTTTCAGGCTTTCCAGACTTTTCAAGCTTTCCAAACTCTTCAAACCTTCTAAGCCCTGCAAGCTTTCCAATCCTTTCAAACCGTCCAAAACGCCCAAATCCGCCAAATCAAGAGTACCGTCTACGATACGATATACATTCCCTCCCGCATTCATACTGGTATTTTGATACATCATGATATTCTGAATATCTTTCAAAGTCATTTCTCCTTCCAGATAAACGAACTTCAAGTTAGCAGCACCGTCTATAATCATAATCAGTTCCTTCACCTTATCCCCTTTCCTATTAATATAGAATTCGGAACTGGAGACATTCCCCTTCTGCTTCATCAACAGCTCATATTTGGACGACTGTACCAGTGTACGCAAATCTTTCCGCAAATCCTTCTTGATATTATTATCCATTGTAGAAACAATCTGTACGCTTTCCAGCTTACCGGACACTTTCCCAATATAGATATCCTTCGTGAAAAGATTGGGGTTCATTTCAATCATCGCTTTTGAGATATAAACAGAGGAAACCCCTTTCATATCATTATACGTATTGAATATATTTTTCTGCGCCTGGCAGAGCAGGGGGAGCATCAGCAGCACACCTGCCAATAAAATCTTGTTGAGTTTCATAATCGTTTATCTTTGCATTTCTTTTTTTACTTCCTGATTAACTTTTTTCATATCCATTTGCGTTTCCTTCACCTGGGCAATGCCTTGATTCAGATTGGTGGAAACTTCAATCAAAGTGGCTTGCAAAACCTGATAAGCTTCTTCCGGATCAGAGAATGTATCCTGCGGTGTGGGCGGACACACATCTTTTCCCAGATTTTCCACACCATATCCGATGCCTATAATTACCAGTATGGTTGCTGCAACACTCCCAATCCAGCGCCAGTTACGTCTGGATTTGTTAGGTCGGAAGAAACGTTGTTCTTCTTCAGCCTTTTCATCAATCAGCCGGCTCAGTTTATCCCCCAAGCCCGCAGGAACTTCCACATCTCTATCTGCACCCTGGTTAAGGCTAAGAAAAATTTCTTTATCCTTTTGCAGATGTTCGGGCACTTCCGTTGTTCTGAAATAATCTCTCAACGCCTCTTCCTGGCTCTCGGTAGTGTTCCCCTCATAAAACTCGGCGAGCAGCCTTTCAATTTCCTCGACTTTCATAGTTATTCCATTTATTAAATTCCTCACGTATTCTTTTCCTCGCCCGGGACAGCAGTACACGGATATTTGTAGAGTTCAATCCGGTCACTTGTTCTATCTCTTCGTAAGAACAGCCTTTGACATCACGCAGGTTCACAATCCGCTGCTGCTGTTCGGGCAAGTGGGCAATGATATCTTTTACTTGCCTTACTTCGTCACGTACCTCCAGATTATCAGCTTGAGAAATATCCTGTACAGCAGTCAATTCCACAGTTTGCCTGGATAAGACATACTTCCCTGAACGAAGCAAATCAAAGCACATATTCTTTACCAAAGTGACACTGAACGCTTCCGGGTTACTGATAACCATCAATCCTTCCCGCTTATCCCATAGCTTCAGATAGGCTTCCTGAACCAAGTCCTCCGCATCTGCCGCATTCTCAAGCAGCCGATAGGCTACACTGTACAGCTTGCGGTGGTAGGGCAGAAACTCATTTTTAAAACTTTCAGCATCCATGGGCTTTTTCTGTATCTCAATCCTGTTTATTGGTTGTATCTATTGATTAGACGTAAAGGGACAGAAGTTTGTTACAAAGAAAATGAATTTTATAATCGAGTAGGAGGAAAACGAAGTAGTTTTCTTCCTACTTTCGCTTTCCGACCTCTCACACCACCACGCATGCCGTTCGGCACGTGGCGGTTCTTTACTTACGATGCAATTTACTGTAATACTCCATCAAGGTAGGGTACCCCACTAGTTTCAATTTGTCATTATCCATGGCAGAAGTTAGGATTCTGCTCCCAGCTATACACCAATACCCTAAGCGAGTATTGGCATGTTGCCAGGCATAGAACTTACTGATGCCACACTTCTGCAAATTGGCAAACCGAGTTTTGACCTTCTTCCAGTATTTCCATATACACATGCGTATCCTACGACGAAGCCATTCATCTATACGTTTCAGATAACTCTGCATATCTGCCAACTGAAAGTATTCAATCCAGCTACGTATAAACAGATGAAGCTTTGATTTGCGCTGCTCATACCCCATACCATTACTTCTTCCGGTCAGTTCTTTCAAGCGAACTTTCAGTTTAAGGTAACTTTTGGGATGGACAGATAAGCGACATTCGCCATTCTTTACATAAAAAGAATAACCCAGAAACTTCATGCCACGAACATAACCAACGCTGGTTTTATCTTGATTTACCTTTAGGAAAAGATCTTTCTCAATAAAAGCGCTTATGCTCTTCTTTACACGCAGGGCAGAACGTTTACTCTTACAGAAAATCATACAGTCGTCCGCATAACGCACAAACTTGTGCCCACGGGATTCCAACTCTGTATCCAATTCATGGAGCATAACATTGCTCAGCAAGGGGCTCAAAGGTCCTCCTTGGACAGTTCCCTGAACACGGCTCTCGTAGTGACCAGCTACCATTGCCCCCGAGAGGAGGTATTTATGGACGAGGGAGATAACACGACCATCCTTCACGGTGCGTGACAAAATCTCTATCAACTTGCTATGATTAACTGTGTCGAAGAACTTTTCTAAGTCCAAGTCAACACAGTATTTATGACCACTATTGATATGAGATTGGGCGCGTCGCAAGGCTTGGTGAGCACTGCGTTTAGGGCGGAAGCCAAAGCTGTTGTCACTGAACTGGCGTTCGTAAAGCGGACTAAGCACCTGGCTGATGGATTGTTGAATAAGACGGTCAATAACGGTAGGAATACCTAATTGACGTTTCTTACCTCCATCCTTGGGAATTTCAACCCGCCGGACGGGATTGGGACGATAGCTACCGTCCAACAAAGAGTTTATCAGTTCGTCTTTATGGAGTTTCAGGTAAGGAAGTAAATCTTCCGTTTCCATCTTATCGACACCTCCACAGCCACCGTTGGCCACGACCTGCTTGTAGGCGCGGTTCATGTTTGCGGGCGACACAATACGTTCCAATAAAGCATCTTTGGTAAATTGCGCTTCCACGAGGTGGTTTTCAGTTATCCCAATAAAGGTCTGCACTCCGGCATAGCTTTCGGATTCCGTCCTATCCTTTTGCCGGCAGTTATCACTCAAGGTTGATATTTTCTGCATTCGTTCCTTTATTTGGTAACATTCATTGACTACTCGCTTAAATAAAGTTCAGACCTTCCCCGAATGCCGATTTTTTTTTTCGGGTACTATGTCGTCTGCTGACTTCTCACAGCAAGCTTTACTCCGTGCTTCTGAAAAAAAAACATCTGCACGTCTGTGAGACCTCCCCAGTTAAGAATACATTCTTTCCATCTTATACCTGCCGGATTTACTTTGGATGTTTCCGGATAGTTATAAGGCTTTGTCTTGTTTAGCAGACTAACCCACATCCTTTAGCCTTATATCCGGTTTCTGTACGTCAGGCCAGATGTTTGCCGCTACCTTCCTTCAGATTCCAACTCACGATGGACACCCTTGGCGTTGGCTAAACACTTCCCACTATCAGGGCGTGTTAGGGACTTGCACCCATTAGAATATACCCATGCTGGGCGAACCAAAAATGCGGCAAAAGAAATTTTCTTCTGCCGCATACCTTATATTAATATTAATAAGTGCTTTCTTTAGAACCAATAAATATACGCCAGCGTGCTTACGCTAATTGTAACCCACAACAACACACCTTGAATAAGTGGTTTGATACCCACTGCCTTCAATACATCACGCGAAAGGGAAGCACCGATAAAGAACAAAGTGATAGTCAGTGTCTTTCTGGCCAGACTGTTAATTCCCTCTCCTATCATAATACCGGTTTCCGATGAATTTAATACATATGTATTGAATACCATAGCCAAAATAAAGAAGAAAATAAACCAGGGGATACTTATCTTCTGTCCTTTACTCTTGAATACAAAAGAAGTAATCAAAGCCAAAGGAATAATCCACAAGGCACGTGTCAATTTAATGGTCGTAGCAATTTGCAAAGCTTCTTCACCATAAGCCGCACCGGCACCCACTACCGAACTGGTATCGTGTATAGCAATTGCCGCCCATGTTCCGAATTCTTGCTGACTCATATCTAGAGCATGGCCAATTACCGGAAAGATAAACAGTGCAATAGCATTCAGAATAAAAATAGTACCCAGTGCTACAGACATTTCCGTATCTTTTGCCCGCAACACAGGACCTACCGCCGCAATAGCACTACCACCACAGATAGCTGTACCGGAACTAATGAGGTAAGAAGTATCACGGTCTACCTTCAGGAATTTACGACCGATGAACCAACCGATAAGCATAGTGCCCACTACTGAAATAACAGTGAACTCCATTCCTTCTTTACCCGAGGCTAAAGATGCCTGAAGATTCATACCGAATCCCAATCCCACCACTGAATACTGCAAAAGATATTTGGATACTTTCTTATTAAACTTCGGATGTGCCTGCCCGCTTGACAAAGCAAAAATCAATCCCAGGAACAAAGCGACAGGAGGTGTCACCCAAGTAGAATAACCGGGGATATAATCCAATAATAAGAAGATTGATAAAAGCACCACTAAAGACACATAAGTAATTTTGTTCTTCCGTTGAAGATACGCCAGAGTGTTTACACTCGCAGTTTGAATTGAAGCCATAATTTTTTTTGTATATCAATATTTATATTATTTCTGATTTCCGGGTGCAAAGGTAGGCTTCTTTACCTATATACACCAATTGTATCTGTTTATACGCTATAACTTATGGTTATGATGTGCAGCAAACTGCATAAAGACCTGGGAAAGCCCGCTCTCCTGTCCCTGAGGTTGGGCAAAACTAAAATCACGAAGCATAACCATATCTTTTATCTCAACGACACGCAGTTGTCCGGCATAGAGTTCACGGGTGATAGAGCGAATGGAAACGATTCCCATGCAATCAGTATGTTCCAGGAAAAGTTTGATACTTTCCGTACTACCCAAATACATTAATACCTGAAGAGACGATAACTTTATATTATGCTGTTGCAATGCTTTCTCAAAGACATCCAAGGTGCCCGATCCTCTTTCACGAAGCACTAAAGGAATACGAAGCAACTCTTCGGGAGTAATTTCTTCACCTACCTGTAGTTTACTTCCCGTACGTGTCACAGCCACCAGTTCATCCTCCAAAAAAGTAGTATATTTCAGATTTGGTAAACGGAAAACACCTTCCACTAACCCAAGATCTATGCGGTGTTCCTGCAAAGCCGCTTCTATCTCACGTGAATTGCCGTTCATCAATGAAAGATTTACTTGCGGAAACTTTTTGATGAAGCTGGCAAGCAATGGAGGTAAAACATATTGGGCAATGGTAGTACTGGCGCCCAGACGCAATTCTCCGGTATATTCATTATGCAGCAAATGCATCTCATATTCCAATCGCTTATAATCTTCCAGAATACGGCCACAATGTTCCCAAAGTAACTTTCCCGCTTCGGTCAAACTAATCTTGCTACCTTGCCTGTCAAACAAACGCGCCTGATAAGTGCTTTCCAACTCTTGTATATGCTTTGTTATGGCAGGCTGACTGACAAACAACTCTTGCGAAGCTTTCGTGAAACTCAGGTTCTTCGCTACAGACTGAAATACTTTTAAACGAAAATCAGACACGGGAGCTAGTGATTAAAGGTTAGCGATTAGTGATAAGTAACAGACATTATTCCAGTTCTTCGGCCTTGATGCCCAATGCACGCATCATGGAGTAACCCAGTAAATCCCATTTGCAACCAAGGGGATGCGCAGGTTCATCCATATTGAAAAGGAACAATCCTTTTGAGTTTTCAGTATCAGCATTTCTTAAATGCTCATCCAAAACTTCCATTAATTTAGCACCGTAATCATCAATAAACGGAACCAGCATAAGCCGCTTAACATCGGCAGAGTTAAGTGCTATATTCAGCAGATCAAGATAGAGATTTGCCCGTGGAACCAATCCTTCAGAAGATACAGAAGTAAATGTAAACTCACCTAACTGATTTGTATAGCCTACCCCGTTCAAATCTTTATTCAAATCAGACGGATCGCAGTGAAGCAACTTATTGCTCTGGCTGTCATGTACAAAAAGTACTTCTATGTTATTGTCCTTATCACGAACACCGGAGTCGAGTGCCAGATAAGAAGCCCACTCTTCTACATAAATATTCTGCAACGGACGTCCCAACTGCAACTCAAAATATCTCTTCAGATCTTTAACTACGTCATTAAAGTATGCTACGTCCACCAGTATCACATTCTCTGCGAGCTTTACATTTTCTGCCATAATCTATTCTATTCTATTTTTGAGGGATAAAGATACAATATTCCTTTCAGCCCTGCACTAGTTTTTACTCAAAATTTACACATTAGTATATTTTAGTAATGCTTAGAAAATAAGATTCTCTGGGATTTCGTCACTGCTCTTTCATAAAAAGATAATCGCTGAAAAGAAACTCATATTGTCGAGTTTATATCAATATTTCCTACATCCTACACCCGCTATTGTTTTTATCTGGTTATCAAATAGATAGATGGTGTAGGAAGTAGCGTAGGAAGGTGTAGGAAAGTTGCATCCTACACCGAAAAACAGAAAAAAAGAGCGTTTTTATGTTTGTAATTCACTAATTCACAAGTCCTTAATATGCATTATGCAAACTTTGTTCGAATTGATGCAAATACCTCCTTTTTTAGCCTGAATTATTCATCGCAGGTGTTAAAGGAGTATCACTTCGTTAGGAATTAAGGAGTTATACTCCATTATCTCATTATTATAGAAAGCAGAATTATAGAGGAGAAACTTGATATGATCCTTCCTTTTCCCCTTAAAGCCTTAAAGTTAATGTCATTATGCTATAAGCAAAACCTTGTCTTCCGGTTGAGGGCTGTCCGTCCCTCAATTGCGGGCTACACAGCCCCCATATGGAAAACGTATAGCCCGCAACTGTGGGACGAAGTTTTGCTACGGGCAAAAGAACGAAAACAATAAGGCAAAGCGTGGTTTTCATACGACTTTCTTCCCATTCTACTTATTGTTCCTAAGGATTCTATTGTGGAATCTATACGCCTGATGCGTCAGATATATCAATAGCATGGCACAATAAAGACATTTTGGCATTATCTTTCATCTTTTAACTGTAAAATTGTCAGGTACAGGCTATTGGCAAATCTTTTGCGCCCATTCAAGTGTTATTGAAAATGAAAAATAGAAAGGAGATATAAGATATGAACTTTAACAACTTTACCATTAAATCGCAAGAGGCGGTGCAAGAAGCGCTGAACCTGGCCAAGAGCCGTGGACAGCAGGCTATCGAGCCGGTTCATGTTATGCAGGGGGTGATGAAGGTGGGCGAAAACGTCACTAACTTCATTTTCCAGAAACTGGGCATGAACGGACAGCAGATCGCACTCGTCCTTGACAAACAAACTGATTCATTACCCAAAGTTTCGGGCGGAGAGCCTTACCTGAGTCGTGAAACGAACGAAGTATTCCAGAAGGCTACCCAGTATTCCAAAGAGATGGGTGACGAATTTGTTTCACTGGAACATTTGCTGTTGGCATTGCTGACTGTAAAAAGCACAGTTGCCACCATCCTGAAAGATGCGGGAATGACGGAGCACGAGCTTCGAGGAGCCATCACAGAACTGCGCAAAGGAGAAAAAGTTACTTCACAATCCAGCGAGGATACTTATCAGTCACTGGAAAAGTATGCCATCAACCTGAATGAAGCCGCCCGAAGCGGAAAGCTCGACCCGGTTATCGGCCGTGATGAAGAAATCCGTCGTGTATTGCAAATCCTGAGTCGCCGTACCAAAAACAATCCTATATTAATAGGTGAACCGGGTACCGGTAAGACTGCCATTGTGGAAGGACTTGCCCACCGTATCCTGCGTGGTGACGTGCCGGAGAATCTGAAGAACAAGCAAGTTTACTCACTGGATATGGGTGCGCTGGTTGCCGGAGCAAAGTATAAAGGTGAATTTGAAGAACGTCTGAAAGCCGTTATCAATGAGGTGAAGAAATCAGAAGGGGATATCATTCTCTTCATTGATGAAATTCACACGCTGGTTGGTGCCGGAAAGGGTGAAGGTGCCATGGATGCTGCCAATATTCTGAAACCTGCATTAGCGCGCGGTGAGTTAAGAAGCATCGGTGCAACAACTCTTGACGAGTATCAAAAATACTTCGAAAAAGATAAGGCACTGGAGCGTCGTTTCCAGATTGTATACGTGAACGAACCGGATACATTGAGCACCATCTCCATCTTGCGTGGATTGAAGGAGCGTTACGAGAATCATCATCATGTACGGATTAAAGATGACGCCATCATAGCTGCCGTAGAGCTGAGCAACCGCTATATCACAGATCGTTTCTTGCCGGATAAGGCTATCGACCTGATGGATGAAGCCGCTGCCAAGTTACGTATGGAAGTAGACTCCGTACCGGAGGAACTGGATGAAATTTCACGTAAGATCAAACAACTGGAGATTGAGCGCGAAGCCATCAAACGCGAAAACGATAAACCGAAGTTGGAACAAATCGGTAAGGAACTTGCCGAACTGAAAGAACAGGAAAAATCGTACAAAGCCAAATGGCAAAGTGAAAAGACATTGGTCAACAGAATCCAGCAGAATAAGGTTGAAATAGAAAACCTTAAATTCGAAGCTGACAAAGCTGAACGTGAGGGAGATTACGGTAAAGTTGCCGAAATCCGTTACGGTAAGTTGCAGGCTTTGAATCAGGAAATTGAGGATACTCAAAAGGAGCTCCATGCCATGCAGGGCGACAAAGCCATGATTAAGGAAGAAGTAGATGCCGAAGACATTGCAGATGTAGTATCCCGTTGGACAGGCATCCCCGTCAGCAAGATGCTGCAAAGCGAAAAGGATAAACTGTTGCATCTGGAAGATGAACTTCACCAGCGTGTCATCGGACAGGATGAAGCCATTGAAGCTGTTGCCGATGCCGTACGTCGTAGTCGTGCAGGTCTGCAAGATCCGAAACGTCCGATTGGTTCGTTTATCTTCCTCGGTACCACCGGTGTGGGTAAAACGGAACTTGCCAAAGCACTCGCTGAATTCCTATTTGATGATGAAAGCATGATGACGCGTATCGACATGAGTGAATATCAGGAAAAGCATAGTGTGTCACGCCTGGTTGGAGCGCCTCCGGGATATGTAGGCTATGATGAAGGTGGACAATTGACTGAAGCTATTCGTCGTAAACCATACTCAGTCGTGCTATTCGATGAAATAGAAAAGGCGCATCCGGATGTATTCAACATCTTGCTGCAAGTATTGGATGACGGACGATTGACAGACAATAAGGGACGTGTGGTAAACTTCAAGAACACCATCATCATTATGACGTCCAACATGGGAAGTGCTTACATTCAGAGTCAGATGGAAAAGCTGAATGGTACTAACAAGGAACAAGTGATTGAAGAAACGAAGAAGGAAGTGATGAATATGTTGAAAAAGACAATTCGCCCGGAATTCCTAAACCGTATTGATGAGACAATCATGTTCCTGCCCCTGAATGAAAGCGAAATCAAGCAGATTGTAGTACTCCAGATAAAAGGTGTACAAAAGATGCTGGCCCAGAATGGTGTGGAACTGATATTGACGGATGGAGCTATAGAGTTCTTAACAAAGGTCGGATATGATCCGGAATTTGGTGCCCGTCCGGTGAAACGAGCCATCCAACATTACTTACTGAATGACTTGTCGAAAAAGCTGCTCGCTCAGGAAGTAGACCGCAGTAAACCAATTATAGTAGACGCCGGTGGTGAAGGACTGATATTCAAAAACTAAACTAAAATATCCGCAAATAAAAAAAGCTGTCTTGCCGCTGAAAGCAAGGCAGCTTTTTTATTATTCTATAACGAGCTGCTTAACAACTGGTACGGACAACGCATGCGTTACAACCAACACATACTCTCCAGAACATGGCAAATCAAACGAAGCGTTCTCTTCCCTCGCCTGTTTTACCTCAATCACCTTCCCCCGGATATGATATAAACAAAGCGTAGCGTTCGGCAACACTCCATCCACATATATCTTACCAGCGGCTTTATCCACCTGTACTGTTACGCTCTTATGCTCTTCCATCTTAATTAATGCCAGCCTCAAGTCCCCCTTAAAGGCAATAAATTCATATAAAAAAAGCGTGGGAACTGCTGTTATTACTGTACCTGGGGCTCTGGACTGCCACTATTCAAATAATATACAACAGCCCACGCTCCGTACTATACATTTGAATATGCATATACAACAGAGCATGAGCGTTTGTTGTCTATCATCCTTGAATAGCATGAAATTGTCCAGATCTCAAGTACAAGATAATATTAAACGCTTTTATCCATAATTATCCTTCAATCTTTGTGAGAGAGGCCACCGCCCACTCCGCATCTCAGGATGGCAACAAAGGTATAAAAAAAGTAATCAAAATTAAAGATACCGCATAAAAAAAAGCGGATTATTCGGGATGACCCTGATAATCCGCCTTTTCTGTTAAAAGAACAGTTTATTTTAAATTTATTCTTCCGTCTTTTCTTCTTCTGTAACTTCTGCTTCCGCAGTATTTTCAAAATCAGTTATTCCACAAGCAACTAACAGATTGTACCAGGAAATAAGCTTTTTGATATCAGCCAGATATACACGATCGCGATCAAAAGTCGGCAAAACTTCACCCAGATAAGCACGAAGTTCATCAGCGGTAGCTTTCTTTAAATCCATTACTACGGCAGCACCGTTTTCTTTCTCTTTCATAGCAGTCAACACATCCTTCAAAGGTACGTCGTCCGTATCCGTATACATGGCAATATCACCCAAAGAGATTATTTTCTCGTTACCATAAGCGGGGAAGCGTTTCTTGTCCGTGAGAGACTCTACGATCAACATATTTCTACCTTGTGAAATGAGTTTATACAATCCCGGTTTACCGGAAATAGACAAAATAGTCTTCAACATAGTATGTTCTATTTTTTTATTAGTAATATTTTATTTTTTCGGTGGGCAAAGATAGTGCAAACCGAGAGTAAAAGCAAATTTATTTGTTTTTACCGAGGTGCAGCCTATTTTCGCTTAAGCAAAGGTAAGCAATATTTTTAGATAGAGAAGTTATTACCTCTAAAACCTGCGGAATTAACGGAGTTTCACCGTCGTTTACAATTACAAAATCAGCCTGAGTACGCTTCTCTTCATCACTCATTTGGCTACGAACACGGCGTTCTATCAATTCGCGAGGAGCGGTGTCACGCTGCATGGCACGCATGATGCGAACTTCTTCGGGCGCATAAACCAGAACCACAGCATCTACTTCGCCTGCAAATCCTGCTTCAATCAGAATTGCAGACTCCATGCCTACTACCGGATAGGTAGTATGATGCTCTACCCACTGACGGAAATCGTCCCGTACCCGCGGATGGATAATACTGTTCACTGTACGGATATGCTCAGGATCTCCAAAAATATAGGAAGCAAGCAAAGGTTTGTTTAATTCATCACCGGTATACACCTCTTCACCCAGTAAAGCAATCAATTCACGACGGATCAAAGCATCCGAATTCGTCAACCGCTTCGACTCAATATCTGAAATATAAACAGGAATCCCCATTACTTCCAGCAAACGGGAAACAAGGCTTTTCCCACTGCCAATACCACCGGTTATTCCTATTTTAATCGCCATATTCGAAGGATACTTGCTCGATAAGAAAGTCGACCTGTTCCGGATTGATACGTATCTGATTAACTCCTTTGGGTACTGACTTCAGTTTTACTGTGTACTTCTTATCCGAACCCAGTTTCAAGAGTTCTTCATAAGAAACATTGATATGGAAATCACTTTCCGTTATCTTATTGAAACGGCTTAAACCAACCTGAAAGGTGACACTGACTTTCGAAGGGAACGCACGCAACACTTTTCCTGCCGGAAAGTTAACTCCCCGCAAGGGAACTTCCACCGTTTTCTCAGTATAAATATCTACCGGAAAAACCATTTCTACCGAAGCGGGCACAAACTTAATTCCTCTTGGAGCCAACAGAGGAACCTGTTGCCTCAATGTATCGGAAATATCCTCGAATTTCACTTTTTGCGTATAAGCAACGGTTATGGTATCCAATGCTCCCTCCGGCGCATAAGCCAACACAGAATCAGGCTTGCAAACAGTATCGGATATATAATATTGCCGCCCTGCACTCACCGTGCCCTGAAGCTTTACCGGAACCAGTTTGGAAGCACCTGTAGAATAAATATACTCCAAAGTATCAGGTTTTACAGAAAGCAGTTTTGTAGATACATTCAACTGATTAAGCAACCTCTTCTCAAACTGTGAAGAGTAGATACGTACATGATTATCAGTCCCTTTATAATCAGAAAAATCCAGAGTAATAGGAAAAAAGCTCTTTCCAAGCATGTAGTTGAGCAGCACCGTGCCCTTGTCTTTCACCCGGATATGCAGTTCAGAAGGTGGTTCGGAAGTTATAACCACATTATTGGGCACTCCCTTCAAACGTACCGGAATGGAGAATTCCGTTTCATAATCATTGTTCAGCGTCTGAAGTAGCCAGAAACCACTGGCTATAAAAAAGAAGAATAAAAAAATTAAGAACTCTCTGCTCTTATCACTGAGCAGAAAGTCCTTAACTTTTCTCGCTGTTTTTAAATATATGCGTTTTATGTTCCTACGATCAATCATAGGCTCACTTATTCAAAATTATTTAGCAGCCTGATTGCTGTTAGCATCAGCAGCAGCCGCAAATATAGAATTTTTATCTATTCTAATCTTAACGTTAGAAGCGATTTCAAGTACTATATCATTGTCATTAATTTCTTTAATCACACCATGAATACCGCCGGCAGTAATCACCTTTTGGTTTACTTGAAGTGATTTACGGAAGTTTGCAATTTCTTTCTGCTTTTTGTTTTGCGGACGAATCATGAAAAAATACATGATAGCAAACATAGCAATCAAAAGAATCCACATCATGCTACCACCACCAGGGGCTGCGGCAGGAGCTTGCAAGAATACGGTCATTAAATTCATAAAATATTCGTTTTTAGTTTTTAATACTCAACAAAGGTATCAGTTTTTCGCTAACTTACCTTCTTTTTTTAATTGATTAACTATTCCGTCCAATGTACCGTTTACGAAACTTCCGCTCTTTATCGTACTATAGACTTTAGCGATCTCAACATACTCATTTAACGAAACACTTACCGGAATGTTCGGAAAACTTAGAATTTCCGCCAATGCGCATTGCATTATTATCACATCCATAAAGGCTACACGATCCAAATCCCAGTTGCGTGTATTTTCACTGATCAGATGACGGTAATAGTCACAGTTCAGTATAGCGCGACGGAACAAGCGACGGGCAAACTCCTGGTCTTCCTCATCCTTAAATTCCGGCAACAAAGTCTGGTTAGCACCATTTTTTGCCTCAAAACGTTTAATTGTCTTCAGCACGAAAGTGTCTACTATTTCTTTGTCATCATTCCAATAAAGGCTCTGATCTTCCAGCAAAACATCCAACTCTTCGTTATTAAAAACAAATGCCTTATAGAGCTTTCTCCATAGTTCACGGTCAACTTCATAAGATTTATCAGACGAAGCCATATATTCCTTATATATATCAGAAACTATAATCTTGTCATACAAACCCTTGATAAAGTCTTCGTCATTTGCCCACGAACGTTTCTGGTTGGCAGCAAACTCCATTAACTGCTTATTCACTTCCAGTTGTGAAACGAACTTGTTTTCTACGAATTTCATGTTGGGATACAACTCCTCCGCGGTCGGAGCTAACTTGGACTTTGCCGCATCAATGCGTTTTTGTGCGTAAGTCGTCAGAGCTACCATCAGCATCAGCAAATAATTATAAAGGTCATACGCTTTTGAAAGACTAAAGAATAATTCTTTCTCCGCTGAGTCTAAATTTTTACTGCCATTCTGATAATAAGCATATACAATCTGTATAATCTTAAGACGAATAAGAACTCTGTTAATCATAAATCTATTAATCAATACTGTTGTTAACGAGATGCAAAAGTAGACATTTTTAATGAGTTTACGCAAATAAATCACATTTTTTAATGCAGATATTCATTATCCGGGCTTTTTCTTTTGACAGTTTAAAAAAAATCGTCATTTTTGAAGCCAATTACAACAAGAAACCTAAAATATGGAAGACTTAAAGAAGAAAAACGGTGCGGACATGAACGATAAGGAGATTGTATTCTCCAAATCAATTAAAGCAGGTAAACGAATCTACTATCTGGATGTAAAGAAGAACAGAAAAGATGAAATGTTCCTGGCCATTACTGAAAGTAAGAAGGTAGTGACCGGTGAAGGCGAAGATTTGCAGGTAAGTTTTGAAAAACATAAGATTTTCTTATATAGAGAAGATTTTGAGAAATTCATGAACGGCCTGAACGAAGCTATTGATTTCATTAACCAGAAAGAAATGTTGGAAGTTATAAGCGATATGAATGCAGAAGCGGATGAAAATGCAGAAGCAGAGTTGGATGCTATAGCTGAAATGAATACCAAAGGAATGGAATTGGACGGAGAAATCAAGATTGATATTGATTTTGAAGAGCCAACTCTTTGATAATTCAAAAAGAAGCTGTACTTTTGCACCGCTTTTTTGCAACATTGTGTGGCTAACCCCACATCGTGCGATGGTGAATTAAGCAACAAAACAACTTAATTTAGAGTAACACAAAAAATTTAAAAAATGAAATCAATTGAAGTAAAAGGTACTGCAAGAACTATTGCAGAACGTTCTTCGGAACAAGCAAGAGCTTTGAAAGCTATTCGTAAAGACAACGGTGTACCTTGCGTACTCTACGGAGGAAGTGAAAACATTCACTTCACTGTATCTGCTGATGGTCTGCGTAACTTGGTTTATACTCCGCACATCTATGTAGTTGACCTGGTTATCGACGGAAAAAAAATCAACGCTATCATGAAAGATATCCAATTTCACCCGGTAAAAGATACAATCCTGCACGTTGACTTCTATCAGATTGACGAATCTAAACCCATCGTAATGGAAGTTCCTGTACAGATGGAAGGTTTGGCAGAAGGTGTGAAAGCCGGTGGTAAGCTGGTATTGCAGACACGCAAACTGAAAGTGAAAGCTTTATATAACATTATTCCGGAAAAACTGACAGTAAACGTTGCTCACTTAGGTCTGGGCAAGACTGTTAAAGTTGGCGAGTTGAGCTTCGAAGGTCTGGAATTGATGAACGCAAAAGAAGCTGTTGTATGCGCAGTTAAGCTGACTCGTGCCGCGAGAGGTGCTGCCGCTACTGCTGGCAACTAATCTTTTCTTTCATTCAGTAAAGATAACATATTCCGGAACGCGGATTAACGCAGAAGACGCAGATTTCATTAATCCGCGAAGGCTGTGATAATCCGCGTTCCTTGTTTTTTATAATTATTCACCACAAGAAGAAAAAAAATTCGTGAAACTCAGTATAACTCCGTGGTGAAAAGATACAATTTCTCAGAGAAATGAAATACTTAATTGTTGGATTAGGAAATATCGGTCCTGACTATCACGAAACCCGCCATAATATAGGATTCATGGTAGTGGATGCATTAGCAAAAGAAGCAGGGGTCACTTTCAATGATGGCCGCTACGGCTTCACCACTACCCTATCCGTGAAAGGACGCCAGCTTTTACTGCTGAAACCTTCTACATTCATGAACCTCAGCGGAAATGCCGTGCGATACTGGATGCAGAAAGAGAACATTCCATTGGAAAACGTGTTAGTAATAGTAGATGATCTTGCTCTGCCATTTGGTACTTTGCGCCTGAAAGGAAAAGGTAGCGACGCCGGACACAATGGACTAAAACACATTGCAGCCATCCTGGGCACACAGAACTATGCCCGGCTCCGTTTTGGTATCGGTAACGAGTTCCCACGAGGTGGTCAGATAGATTATGTACTGGGCCACTTCACTGACGAAGACTGGAAGACCATGGACGAACGCTTAAAGACTGCAGGAGACATTATCAAAAGCTTCTGCCTGGCAGGAATTGATATTACAATGAACCAATTTAATAAGAAGTAGATAGTAGTTAACTACTTCCTACTAACTACTAAAAAACAATATGAGTGAAGCAAGAATAGATAAATGGATGTGGGCTGTACGTATTTTCAAGACACGTACCATTGCCGCCGAAGCATGTAAGAAAGGACGCATCAGTATCAATGGAGGATTAGCAAAAGCTGCCCGTACAGTGAAACCAGGTGACGTGATACAAGTGCGCAAACCACCTGTGACCTACTCTTTCAAAGTATTGCAAGCTATCGAGAAACGTATTGGTGCAAAGCTCGTTACGGAAATGATGGAGAACGTTACGACTCCCGATCAGTATGAACTGCTGGAGATGAGCCGTATCAGTGGTTTCATTGACCGTGCCAAAGGTGCAGGTCGTCCCACGAAAAAGGATCGCCGAACTTTGGAAGAGTTTACAACTCCCGAATTCATGGACGACTTTGATTTTGAATTCGATTTTGAGGAAGAATAAAAAAGAGTGATAATCACATTACATCATTATGAGCGAAAAGAAGATAAAATGGGGATTTATTGGTTGCGGAGAAGTGACCAAATATAAAAGTGGTCCCGCCTTCCAAAAGGTGGAAGGTTCGGAAGTGATTGCTGTCATGAGTCGCGATGGCGCCAAAGCCAAAGCTTATGCTAAGGAAAGAGGTATTCCAAAGTGGTATGATGATGCCCAGGAATTGATTGACGATGAAGATGTGAACGCTATCTACATTGCTACCCCTCCCTCTTCACACGCCACTTATGCTATCATGGCAATGAAAGCCGGCAAACCCGTATATATAGAAAAGCCTATGGCCGTAACCTACGAAGAGTGCTGCCGCATCAACCGTATTTCCAATGAAACCGGGGTTCCTTGCTTTGTGGCTTATTACCGTCGCTATCTGCCCTACTTCCTCAAAGTAAAAGAATTGATAGAGGATGGAAGCATAGGCAACGTCATCAACGTTCAAATTCGTTTTGCCCAGCCCCCCCGTGATTTAGATTACAACAAGGAGAATCTCCCATGGCGTGTACAACCAGACATTGCCGGCGGTGGCTATTTCTATGATTTAGCCCCACATCAGATTGACTTATTGCAAAACATGTTCGGTTGTATCCTCGAAGCCAGCGGATATAAAAGTAACCGTGGCGGGCTTTATCCTGCCGAAGATACTCTGAGTGCATGCTTCCAGTTTGATAACGGATTGGTAGGTAGCGGTTCCTGGTGTTTCGTAGCGCACGACTCCGCACGCGAAGACCGCATTGAAGTGATAGGAGACAAAGGAATGATTTGTTTCTCTGTATTTACTTACGACCCTATCGCCCTTCATACAGAAAAAGGAAGAGAAGAAATCCCGGTAGCTAATCCGGAACATGTACAGCAACCGCTTATCCAAGCCGTTGTCGACCACCTTTTAGGCAAATCCATCTGCACTTGCGACGGAGCAAGCGCAACGCTCACTAATTGGGCAATGGACAAAATACTGAATAAACTTTAATTAGCGACTAGGGGTGAGTGATCACTCACCCCTAATCACTATCAAAGCTCTTTCTTCACAGCCTCAATCAATTCTTTGTATTCAGCATCCGTTAAGTATACTTTTCCCGGGTTCATCTGGAAAGTACCACCGTAATCGGGACCATCTACATATTTGGGAGCAAGATGAAAGTGCAGATGTGACAACTTATCGGAATATGCACCATAATTAATCTTTTCGGGATTAAACGCTTTCTGCATGGCACGAGTTACACGCGCCACATCCTCCATAAAAGCATTACGATCTTCATCGCTCAATTCATTCAAATCATTGACGTGGTCTTTGTAAGACACAAGGCAACGCCCTCTGTATGTTTGCTCCTTAAACAAAAACACACGGGATACACTCAGTTCGGCAAACTCAATCATCAGATTGTGCAGCGTCTCGTTATTCTGACAATACAGACATTCTTTCGGATCACTTTTCATGATATTCTTGGTTTATTATTTATGTTTACGGAACAAAGATAAACTTTCCATCTTTATTCCATGTCGATATTTTCATTCTTTTGGCCGACTAATTTATACACATCGGCTTTTTCTCCCACTACCCATACCACATCATCCTCCATAAACGGCTCATGCGAATCGGGAGCATGCAAGGCTTCTTCTCCTCTCTCCACCCCTACTATAAGGCAATGATACTTCTCACGAATACCGGATTCACGCATCGTCTTGCCCAGAAATTCTGATTGCGCATCCACGCGGAACTGACGCAGGATAGTTTCACTCTTTTCAACTACATTCATATCTAGAGCAGAAGCTTTCTCCATTTCGGTACCAAACTGGTTCAGTTCTTCATCTGTACCTATGACCTGAATCTTATCTTCCGGGAAAAGCCTTACGGAAGCTCCCGGTATATTGATCCGCTTCCTTCCGCGAAGAATAGAGACGACATGTACACCAAATTGTTTTCCCAAATTAAGCTCCAGCAACGTCTTTCCCGCCCATGCCGATTCACCGGGGATTTCGAAATCCGCCAGATGCAAGTCACGGGACAACAAACGTCCTGCATATTCCGGTTTCTTCTCTCCCATATACTCGGCCCGCATATCGCGATAACGCAGATTCTGGAAGAATTTCCGCTCTATCATGATAGACTGTTTCTTTAGTTGCCGGGACAATATCATCATCGTAACCAATAAAACAGCCACACCCAACAATAAACCAACAGAGACTTCAAACAAGCCTGCTATCACAAACATCACAAAAGATACGGCTATCAGAATACGTATAACGATTGTTGCTACCAACGGTGCACGATTTCCCCGACTATCCTTCCATAAAGTTACAAATTCAGCCGAATGATTCTTTTTTATCATAATAGCCCGCAAGAATGGAGCAATAAACAGAATAGTCAGGAAAGCAGCAAGCAGCTTCCCCCAGATTCCGGGTATATGCTCCAAAAGCAACGGAACAAGAAAGCGGAAAGCTAACGCAACAACCGCAATGCTCACTATGGAATAGACAATAGTGATTCGCGTCAAAGCCAAAATAAACTTCTTCCACAGGCTCTCATGATTCATAGTCTGTGAACCGGATGAGTAATGCAACAGAAAGTTTTTCCACTTTGCCGGCAAATGAGTATCAACGAAATTTGAAGCCGGCTCGGCAAAGCGAATCATATAGGGAGTAAGAAAGGTGGTAATAACCGAAACTGCCACCACAATAGGATACAGAAAATCACTCGTCACATGGAGCGACACCCCCAACGATGCGATAATAAAAGCAAACTCACCAATCTGAGTTAAACTGAAACCGCATTGCATAGCCGTCTTCAAAGGCTGCCCAGCCAACAGCACACCCAACGTACCGAACAAGGACTGTCCCAAAATAACAGCCAGTGTTATTACAATGATAGGAAGTGCATATTCCACAATCATTGCAGGATCCACCATCATACCTACCGACACGAAGAATACGGCACCAAAAAGATCTTTCACTGGTTTCACTAACCGTTCTATACTCTCAGCCTCAACCGTTTCAGCAAGAATGGAACCCATTATAAAAGCTCCGAATGCTGCAGAGAAACCCGTATGAGCAGCCATAACCACCATACCGAAACAAAGTCCAAGGGAGACAATAAGCAGTGTTTCTTCACTCATCAACTTGCGACATCGCTTCAGCAATTCGGGTATCAGGTAGATACCGACCACAAACCAAAGTATCAGGAAAAAGAGCAGTTTTCCGATACTTTCCAGCATTTCCGAACCTTCAAAATTATGCCTTACCGCCATAGTAGACAGCATCACCATCAATACAATAGCAAGAATATCTTCCAATATCAGCACGCTAAGCACCAATCCTGTGAATTGCTTCTTACGCATTCCCAAATCATCGAACGCTTTATAAATAATGGTAGTGGAAGACATGGCAATCATACCTCCCAGAAAAATACTGTCCATACGCTGCCAGCCAAAGCCTGTACCGACGGTTATTCCCAAAAGAATCATACAGAATATGATGGTACAGGCAGCAATGATAGCCGCTCCACCAACTTTTACAATTTTCTTGAAACTAAATTCCAGTCCCAGTGCGAACAGAAGGAATATTACACCGATATCCGCCCAAGTCTGTATATTAGCCGTATCCATCACCGAGGGGGTATATGGCATATGCGGACTGGCCAGAAAGCCTGCCACTACATACCCCAGCACCAACGGCTGTTTCAGTTTCTTGAACAATAGCGTCATGATTCCTGCACAAATCAGGATCAACGCCAAGTCGTTTATTAAAGTAGCCAAGTGTGACATATTATTTGTCCTTTCATGTTTTTGCTTACAAAAGTAGCAATTTTTATAGCATTAATAATTGTAATGATAGAAACTTTTTTTCTTCCGGTATTGTTCAAAGTATAATCAATCATTTTAAAACATACCATTATGGAAGAGAAAAAAGAAGCCCGTGAAGAACGGAACAGGGAAAAGTTAGCCAATGGCGACTGGGTTATGGCAGAATTTTACGCAAGCTGGTGCCCGCATTGCAAACGCATGCAGCCTATTGTAGAAGAATTTAAAAAGGCAATGGAAGGAACCCTCGAAGTAGTGCAAGTGGATATCGACCAGGAAAGTGCCCTTGCTGATTTCTACACCATTGAGATGTACCCCACATTTATATTAATGAGGAAAGGTGAACAGCTTTGGAGACAATCGGGAGAATTGCCTTTGGAAAGATTAGAAAAGGCAGTGAAAGAGTACGAATTAAAAGCATAAAAAGAACGACTAAATGGGGATAGTACAGTTGTACTAAATCCCGCATACATATAGCTAAACTTTAGCTAAAACGTATGCGGGATTTAGTACAACGACAGTCCCCTTACAACTTATTACTTAAATAATCTGTCAAACTATCCTCACGCTCCAAACCAAACTTTTTGCGCAACCGGTAGCGGATAGTTTCAACACCACGAACAGAGATATTCAGTAAAGGAGCAATCTCTTTAGTGGAAAGATTCATTTTCAGATAGGCACACATCATGCGCTCATTATCAGAGAGATCGGGATGACGGGCATGAAGACGCTTCATAAAGTTATTATGAATCAAGTCGAACTGATCTTCGATGCGCTTCAGCACTTCATCACTTTGGATGTTGGAGTCAATTTTACCGTTTATAATCAAAAGGAGCTGCTTGCCTTCACGGGCCCCCTCCCCTTTCAGCGAGGAAGCCACTTTGAAAATCTCCGATTTGATCTCCGTCAACATCTCGTTTTTACGGACAAAGTTTATCATCAGGTTAGCCATCTCCTGGCTTTTATGCTGCAAGTCGTACTCCAGCTTTTCTTTCTCCAATTGCATAATCTGTTTCTCACGACGGGATTTTTCAGCCTCAAACTCCTTCTCCATTTCATGCAATTCTTTATCCTTTTCTACAACGGCCTGCTCTTTCTTACGCTTCACACGCACATCATCCCAACGGTAGATATACCATACTCCCAAAAGCATAAGAATGAAATAGAAGACATAAGCCGGCACACTGCGATACCAAGGCGGAAGAATACGGAAAGAAAGTTCATCCAATGAAGTAGTACCGTCCGGATAAATGGCTTTTACTTCAAAAGTATAATCACCTTCGGACAGATTACTATATTCCTTGGTATGCACAGTGGTATAGTCCGACCATGCTCCTTCATTCAAACGATACTGAAAACGAATATCATCTCCTCCAAAAGCCAAAAAAGAAAGACTATAATCGAACCTAACCGAATTGGATGTATAGTTAATAGCGAGGGATGGCTTCTTTCCAAGAAAATTAGCTGTATATATCAAAGAATCTTTAGGATAGGTAATATACATATTCCGGATATATACGGAATGGGCAAGATCTTGCCGGTGCTTCACCGCCGGAATCGTGAACAGGGCAAATCCCTCTTCATTCGGAATCACCATAAGCGAATCCGATAAAGGAACAATTGCATACGTCGGCACCAACTCAAGCAAAGACTGGGGAATGGAATTGATACTGGTATTGGCTCCCCTCTTATAAGTCCCCAGGTTAGCTATACAGATTTCATAAGGGCTCAAACTGATGAGCCGGTCATGATATTCCAATAAACGCGTATAGGGAGCAGTGCCATTCAACAAATTATTCATATCGTTGCAAGGCTCCATCATATCTTTGTGAATATTATATTTATAGATACCGTGGGAAGTGGCAAAATAAACACGACCTTCTATTTTAGCTACATAAATATCACGCTCAACCGGAAAACCTTCTGCCACACCATAGGATTTTACACTGATCTGACGGGTTAAATCCTCACTCAACTCCACACGGGTGATAATGCCGGAATTATGAACCCATAGAATCCTGGCAGACTCCTGCTCAAACAAACGGCTTGAATCAACAAATCCTTCGATCTTACAAAGCATATGCCATTCGCCCGCTTTCTTCTCCAAAAGATAAATGCCATTATACACCCCTACAAACATACGATCGGGTCGCCCCATAACCTCTTGACAGCACCAGGCACCTGTAATATCCGTGATTCTATGTATACTTGTACCTTTAATCTGAAAAATTCCACGATCATGAAGACAAAACAGATCATCACCAATCTTACAAAGGTTCCACACCTGACCACTGGATTGAGGAACGGGATGAATATCCGGTAAACTACCGTTCAGCTTCACCGGATAAGAAGTATAATAAAGTCCCCGATTGGTACCCAGATACAGATAGCCATTCTCAACAGCAGCAGCATAGCCCGTACCGTAAGAATAAGGATATGAATACAAATTGGTAAAAGGAGAGCTCAGACAAACATGATCAATACCACTATCCAAGCCCGCCCACAAATTTCCCTGGCCGTCGAAGGCAACGGAAAGCACCGTATTATTACGCAGCCCGTTATTCTCGTTGAAGTATTTCACATCCATGGTAGCGCAATCTATCAGTAATAAGCCTTTATGAATAGTTCCCAAAGCTATCTTATCATCTTGAGCAGCCACACAAAAAACTTCGTTCTCACGCATAAAGTCCTCTGCACCGGTAATAAAAGGAGCAATGGTACGACCATTATAATAAAACAGACCGTCATACGCCGTCACGATGATGATTCCCCCACCCTTATGTGGAATGATTCCACGGATACGATTGGAAGCCAGGGAATCCGCACCCTGCAATGGAAAGAAAGTATTTCCGACCAGTACCCATACACCACGATCGGTACCTATATAGAGGATACCATTCACCATATTGGAACAGTCGATCTTGGCATTCATTTCGATGGCGGTATATTTTCCATTCAGATATTTCACTACACGGTCATCGCCTTGTATATAAAGGATATTATCCGCCTCATGGATTCCCCACACATTGCCAAGCATACGAACAGAGTTGTCAAGCGTATCGGACATGCAGTGGTAAATCAGTTCGCCGTCTTCTGCCGGTTCGTAATAGCCGAATTCATTAATACCACCGGCATAGATTCTTTTCTGAATAGTGGATGCCAATACGGAACGCACATCCGAGAAGTTATTTAACGGAAATACTTTCCACACATTACCATCAAATTGCACCATACCGTTTTTATTGGCAAAATACACCCAATGGTCATCATAAGGAGCTATTTGCCAAGTTTGGGGACCTTTCCCATAAAGGCTTTTATCAAAGTTTACAATGAAGTTATTCCAACCGGCAAACGCTTTACCAAAAGGGATCAGGAAGAGAAAAACGAAGAGTACATAGAAGGTATAAGGTTGTTTTCGTATCATAATATTAGGTTTTACAGAACAAAGCTATTACTTTTTTCGCAAAAAACAAATAAAAAAAGAGATACATTCTTGTTAGAACATATCTCTTTTTCTTTGAGCCTCTTGTCGGATTCGAACCAACGACCCCGAGATTACAAATCACGTGCTCTGGCCAGCTGAGCTAAAGAGGCGGGTGGGTAAGCTTACTATATCGCGCCGCTACAACCAACTACCTTTGCTGCGATCAAGCCCTGGAGGATTCGAAGGGAGCTGGCCGTATAGGACTTACCCGTATTTTTGTTTGCGGGTGCAAAGGTATGCATTTTTATTAAACCTGCAATACTTTGCCCAAACTTTTTTCAACTTTAACAAGAATACGGGGGTTACAAACAATATTATTTATACCTTTGCGCCATTATTCCTAATGAAAGATGACAGAGAACAAAGGTTACTTACAACGATATGCCATGTTATTCGGCACTTACCTGGGAGGATTTTGGATTTTGAAGTTCATTTTATTTCCTTTAGGGTTAACTACACCGTTCCTATTTTTCCTCTTTGCAGGACTAACTCTATGCGTGCCTTTTATGGCGTATTATTATGTACGAATGTACCGTAACCAAGTTTGTGGTGGTGCCATCAGTTTTCTTCATGCATGGATTTTCACTGTATTTATGTATATGTTTGCCGCATTGCTTACGGCGGTAGCTCATTATGTATATTTCCGTTTTATTGATCAAGGGTTTGTGCTAAACACATACGAAAGCTTACTGAACAGTCTGACCAGCCATACCATACCGGGGATGGATGCCTATGTAGAGCAGTTTAAAGAAATTATAAGTGCGATGCGCTCGCTATCTCCAACAGATATCACCATGCAACTGATGTCTCAGAATGTATTCTACGGATCATTACTTGCTATCCCCACCGCCTTATTTGTCATGAAGCGCCCACCGGCAGAGCATATAGGCGGAAGATAAAGATGGATAATTAAAATGAGTGATAAAGTAAAAAAGCAGATGTGATTTCAACCCTAATTCATAATTCATAAATCATAAATCACAAGATGGATATTTCAGTTGTCGTTCCTTTATATAATGAAGAAGAATCACTTCCGGAACTGTACGCATGGATTGAACGGGTAATGAAAGCCAATGGTTTTTCATACGAAGTAATTTTCGTAAATGACGGAAGTACCGACCGTTCCTGGCAAATTATCGAAGAACTGAGCCGAAAATCGGATACCGTGCATGGCATCAAGTTCCGCCGTAACTATGGCAAATCGCCGGCATTGTACTGTGGCTTTGAGAAGGCACAGGGAGATGTAGTCATCACCATGGATGCAGATTTGCAGGATAGCCCGGACGAAATACCCGAACTGTACCGTATGATTACGGAAGACGGTTATGATCTGGTATCCGGATGGAAAAAGAAACGCTACGACCCACTTTCAAAAACCATTCCTACAAAAATATTCAATGCAACAGCTCGTAAAGTGTCGGGCATCAAGAACCTGCACGACTTTAACTGTGGATTGAAAGCCTACAAACTGGATGTGGTGAAGAACATCGAAGTGTACGGCGAAATGCACCGCTATATCCCCTACCTCGCCAAAAATGCCGGCTTCAAAAAAATCGGAGAAAAAGTAGTTCAGCACCAGGCACGTAAATTCGGAAAGACAAAGTTCGGCGGTTTAAACCGTTTCTTCAATGGATATCTGGATTTGATTTCACTTTGGTTCTTGTCAGCTTTCGGAGTAAAACCTATGCATTTTTTCGGGTTGCTCGGTTCACTGATGTTCATCTTCGGTTTTATTTCAGTGATTATTGTAGGAATCACGAAACTGTATAATATGTATAACGGAATGCCTTACCGCCTGGTTACGGACTCCCCCTACTTCTACTTATCACTGACCGCCATGATCATCGGAACTCAACTGTTCCTTGCAGGCTTCCTTGGCGAACTGATTTCGCGTAGTGCTCCTGAACGAAATAAATATCAAATAGAAAAAACAATATAGACTATGAAAAAATTAGTAAAACTGATATTGCTTTGTCTGATTGCTTATCCCATCATCAGCATCGTTTCTTCTTGTTCGGAAGAAGAAGACTGCTCCATGAATGCACGTCCGATGATGGAATGTTATCTATATACGGTGGACAGGGAAAGTAAAAGAGTGTTCAACGATACACTCGACTCGCTGACTATTACAGCATTCGATACAGACTCCGTCATTCTTAACAATCAGAAGAAAGTGCATTCGCTATCATTGCCTCTGCGCTATACAGCAGATTCTACCGTATTGATATTTCACTATAGCAAAGATCCCAAGATTAAAAAAGATACTATTATTATCTACCAAAAGAATACGCCCTATTTCCTGTCAATGGATTGCGGCTATCAGATGAAACAAAGCATCACAGGCGGAGCACACAGTCGCTATCTACTTGACTCCATATATATTCAAGAAAAAGAAGTAAGCATTTATGGAACGGAAAATCTTAAGCTCTTTTATCCTCAGCCTTAATCTGGCATTTTTCTTGCTGACAGGGCTCCCGGTACAGGCACAGAACAGCAACCGGCCTCCCGCTTCCAATCCGCCCAAGCAGGAGGAAAAGAAAGAAGCGGATGAGAATGTCTTCCCGCTATACAATGGCGTGACTGTCAGTGTGGACCTGTGGGGAATCGGAAGCAAAGTTCTGGGAGGTGATTTCTTAAGCTCGGAAGTAGCTGTTGACGTCAACCTTAAAAACCGTTTCTTCCCGATTGTGGAACTTGGATATGGCAGCACCGACGCATGGAATGATAACGGAACGAATTACAAAAGTAATGCACCTTATTTCCGTATCGGTATGAACTATAACGCTCTTTATAAAAAGAAGTTCGATAATTTCCTGTTTGTTGGCTTACGCTATGCAATGAGTAGCTTCAAATATGATATAACAGCTCTCCCCGTGACCGACCCCATTTTTGACGGAAGTATCGGAAACCCCAATCAAATGGATGGTATCTGGGGAGGAAGCGTACCATTCAACCATAAAGGAATGAAAGGTTCAATGCAATGGTTTGAATTCTGCGTTGGCATACGCGCACATATCTGGAAACAGTTCTACATGGGCTGGGGATTACGCTTCAAATTCCGCACAAGTTCATCAACCGGAGAATATGGTGATCCGTGGTATGTACCCGGATTCGGTAAATATGGCTCCAACACCATGGGTGTAACCTATACAATCACATATAAACTACCCTACTAAATTATGACCGGATTAGAGATTTGGCTTCTTGCCGTGGGACTCGCGATGGACTGTTTCGCAATTTCCATAGCCAGTGGTATTCTTCTGAAACGTACGCTATGGCGGCCCATGCTGACCATGGCTTTTTTCTTTGGATTATTCCAAGCTATCATGCCACTCCTCGGGTGGATAGGTGCCAGCACGTTCAGCCACCTGATAGAAAGTCTGGACCATTGGATTGCCTTCATCATCCTTGCTTTCCTGGGCGGACGCATGGTCAGAGAGTCTTTCAAAGACGAGGATTGCAAAAAAGAGTATGACCCGAAAAGTCTGAAAGTAGTGCTCGCATTAGCCATCGCAACCAGCATAGATGCACTGGCCATCGGTGTCTCATTTGCATTTCTAGGGATGCGGGATTTCTCGGAAATACTGGCACCTATTTCTGTTATCGGTTTCGTATCTTTCGTTATGTCCCTCATAGGATTACTGTTCGGTATCCGTTTTGGTTGCGGCATTGCACGAAAGTTGCGGGCAGAACTTTGGGGAGGTATTATCCTGATTATCATCGGAACAAAAATATTAATAGAACACTTGTTCTTCAGTTAAACTTCGCTTATGGAAAAGAAAGTACAGAGAAATTTCTTATGGATTGCCCTGCTTGTATTGGGAACAATCTGGATACTTGCACGTCATAACCGTACGCAACCTTATTATACAGTCAACGGACTGATATTCGGCACAGTTTATAATATAACTTATCAATATGACGGTGATCTGAAAGCTGAAATCGATGAAGAATTGAAGAGATTTGACGGTTCGCTATCTCCCTTCAATGATACGGCCACAATTACACGAATCAACCGTAATGAAGATATTGTACCGGATACCTTCTTTACAAATGTATTCCGTCGTAGTATGGAAATATCCAAAGAAACGAATGGTGCATTCGATATTACGGTTGCTCCACTGGCCAATGCCTGGGGGTTTGGTTTCAAGAAAGGCGCATTTCCTGACTCCGCTATGGTAGACAGCCTGCTGGAAATTACAGGATATACGAAAGTGAATCTGTCAGAAGAAGGTAAAGTAGTGAAACAGGATGAGCGCATGATGCTCTCATGTAGTGCAGTAGCCAAGGGATATGCAGTGGATGTAATAGCACAGTTTCTTGCAAAGAAAGGCATCAAAAATTTCATGGTAGATATAGGCGGAGAGATCGTAGCACGGGGAGAAAATCCCAAGAAAGATCTATGGCGTATTGGAATCAATAAGCCGGTTGATGATTCACTGTCCATTAATCAGGAGCTACAAACAGTACTGAATGTAACGGATGTGGGCATTGCAACCTCAGGCAATTATCGCAACTTCTATTATAGAGACGGAAAGAAATATGCACATACTATAGACCCAAGAACAGGATATCCCGTACAACACAATATCTTATCTGCCACTGTAGTAGCCAAAGACTGTATGAGTGCTGATGCTTATGCCACCGCATTCATGGTGATGGGACTGGAAGAAGCGGAACGCTTCGCCGATGCCCATCCGGATATCGATGCGTGCTTTATTTACACGGATGAGAATGGAGAACTTCAAACATACTATACGAAAGGGATGGAACGGTTTATAACAAATAAATGATAATTTAGCGGGCGGATGCCCGCTAAATTATCATTTATAGAATACAAAATACACTGCCAATACCAGGCAAATAAATGCCGCAAAATGATTCCAGTGCAGGCTTTCACCTTTAAAAAGGACAGTAGTAAATACAATGAAAACAATAAGAGTAATCACCTCCTGAATTATCTTCAACTGTATCAATGAAAAAGGACCGCCATTACCTATAAACCCAATACGGTTGGCCGGAACCAGACAGAAATACTCCGCAAGAGCGATGCTCCATGAAAATAAGATGATGGCATAAAGCGGCCAGTTTGTAATAATTCTCATGTCTTGCAACTTCAGATGACCATACCAGGCAAAAATCATAAAGACATTGGAGACAATTAAAAGCAGAATCGTATAAAGACCTTTCATTTCAGTTATGAATATTTAAGCGATGATTAATTAATCTAAATTACTAACTTTTTTAGGAAGAAGCTCTTCCTGAACATTTGCCATACTTCCCCAAAGACTATAACGAGCTTCCGGATTCATTTCTTCCAGTTGATGCAGAATGTCTTTCATATTGCTTCGATGGGATTGCGCTTCATAAGGGCAATTCTTCACCTGTTTCCGATATCCCCTTATCTGTGCCAGTTCCAGTAAATCAGACTCATGTACCAAGCACATCGGACGGATAATCGTCATATCGAACTTCTTCATTACCAAGCGAGGAGGCATGGAACTAAATGCGCCCTGAAAAGTGATATTCATCAATAATGTTTCCAGAATATCATCCATGTGATGTCCCAATGCTATTTTATTACAACCTTGTTCCTTGGCAACAGTAAACAACGCCTTACGCCGATTCCATGAACAAAGAAAACAAGGTGACTTACGCGTATCCGTACTTGCATCGAATTCCGTCTCATACAGTACGAAAGGGATATTCCACGACTCAACATACTCACGCAGATAGGCTAAATCACTCTGATAAGGTATATTCTTCATAACCACATGAACGGCAACCACGGAGAATCTGGGCTTAAAGACACGGGCGCGCTTCGCCAACAATTCCACCAATGCCAAAGAGTCTTTGCCACCGGAAAGCCCGATGAGGATTTTATCCCCATCCTCTATCAGCCCATATTCTACCAGTCCCTTGCTAAACCGCTTTTCTATGCGGCGGATGGTCTTCTCTTCTTCAGTAAATTGCGCCATAATGATTCAAAGCTACGAGTTACAAGCTACGAGCTACAAGCTATGAGCTACAAGTCCCATGCGGACGTTGCGCAACTACTTGTAGCTTGTAGCTCTTTTACTTTTTGTCCTGCAAAAGTAAGAGAAAAGAATGATTTAAAGAAGAATTAACATAATAGAATAACGGAAATCAGCATTATTCCCGATTAATTTGTATTTTTGAACATTCGAATTTGTAAGTTGGATAACTAGCATGAAAAAGAGATATATTTTACTCCTTCTATTTTGTCTCGTATTAGTCGGTGCATCGGCACAGACGTTGGAACAAGCTAAAGCTTTTTACAACAAGGGGCAGTACGAAAAAGCCAAACCCGTTTTCAAAAAATTCGTCAGGACACAACCGGCAAACGGAAATTATAATTTATGGTACGGTGTATGCTGCCTGGAAACAGGAGAACCTGACGTAGCCCTGAAATACCTGGAAACAGCCGTTAAGAAACGTATCCCCAGCGGACAACTGTATCTGGCACGAAATTATAACGACCTGTATCGTTTTGAAGATGCCATCAAGTGTTACGAAGAGTATATCAGTGATCTTTCCAAACGAAAAAGACCTACCGCAGAAGCTGAAAAACTTCTGGAAAAGAGCAAGACTAATCTCCGCATGCTAAAAGGCATTGAAGAAGTGTGCATTATCGATAGTATCGTAGTGGATAAAGACCGCTTTTTGGAAGCTTATAAAATCAGTCCGGAATCCGGTAAATTATTCACGTACAACGATTTCTTCCAGAATAAAGAAGAAATAGAAGCTACTGTATACGAAACTGAACTCGGTAATAAGATTTATTACGGTGAACGCCAGCCTGATGGCAAACTCAGCATCCTTGCCCGCAACAAGATGCAAGGCGAATGGAGTAAAGGCAGCCTATTGCCCGGTAGCATCAACGACTCCATCAACGCCAATTATCCGTACGTATTGACGGATGGTGCCACTATCTACTATGCCGCCGACGGTGAGAATTCAATAGGTGGATACGACATATTCGTTACCCGCTACAATACGAATACCAACACTTATCTGACTCCGGAGAATGTGGGCATGCCATTCAATTCTCCCTATAACGACTATATGTTTGCCATCGACGAGTTCAACAACCTCGGATGGTTTGCTTCCGATCGCTACCAGCCGGAAGGAAAAGTATGTATTTACGTATTTATTCCCAACTCTTCCAAACGGGTGTATAACTACGAAGCTATGGACAAGAAAAAAGTTGTCCGACTTGCTCAAATTCACTCCTTGAAAGATACATGGGTAGATCAGAATACAGTATCTGACGCCAAACGCCGTCTGCAAGCCGCTATCAGTGAAAAGCCACAAGCCGAACGGAGCTATGACTTTGAATTTGTAATTGATGACCACACTACGTATTATCAATGGAGTGATTTCAAATCTCCTCAGGCCAAAAGCTTATTCAGCAAATACCGCCAGTTGGAGAAAAGCTTCAGACAGCAGCAAAACAAATTGGAAGAGCAACGTTCCTTGTACTCCCGCGCCAAGGAAAGCGATAAAGGCAAACTGGCTCCCGCTATACTCGATCTGGAAAAGCAGATACAACAATTATCAGTTGAATTGGAGAAGGCCGCCATTGAAGTGCGTAATACAGAAAAACAATCCTTTAAATAGAAAACTATGGACATACTTATCATCATTGTACTCATTGTTGCGGCGGTTATCCTATTCTTGGTAGAACTGTTCGTCATCCCGGGCATCAGCATAGCCGGAATCCTGGCCGGAGCTTGCATGATCTATGCCAACTACTATGCCTTTGCCTATCTGGGTACAACGGCTGGTTTCATCACGCTCGGTGTATCGGCAATAGCCTGCATAGGTTCATTGATACTCTTCATGCGCTCCAAGACCTTGGATAAAGTGGCGTTAAAGAAGAATATCACATCGAAGGTAGACCGTACGGCCGCGGATCAAGTAAAAGTAGGCGATACGGGTGTGGCCATTACACGCCTGGCACTGATCGGCAATGCCGAAATAGACGGCAACATCGTGGAAGTGAAATCCATGGACGGATTTCTGAATGAAAAAACCCCTATCATTGTAAACCGTATAACGGACGGCGTTATCATGGTAGAAAAGAAAAAAGATTAATATTCACACTTAATATCTTATAAATCATGAACGTAGACACTATGTACCTAACTGCCTTTCTTGTGATAGGAGGCATTATCTTCATCGTACTGTTCTTCCACTATGTTCCTTTCTTCCTATGGTTGTCCGCCAAAGTTTCGGGAGTCAGGATTTCATTGGTGCAATTGTTTTTAATGCGTATCCGTAACGTACCTCCCTACATCATTGTACCGGGTATGATTGAAGCACACAAAGCCGGATTGAGCAACATTACCCGCGACGAGCTGGAAGCTCACTACCTGGCCGGTGGACACGTAGAAAGAGTGGTGCACGCCTTGGTATCCGCCTCTAAAGCTAATATTGAATTATCCTTCCAGATGGCTACCGCAATCGACCTTGCCGGACGTGATGTGTTCGAAGCCGTTCAGATGTCGGTAAACCCGAAGGTGATCGATACACCTCCGGTGACCGCCGTAGCTAAAGATGGTATCCAGTTGATAGCCAAAGCCCGTGTAACGGTACGCGCCAATATCCGCCAGTTGGTAGGTGGTGCCGGTGAAGACACTATTCTGGCCCGTGTAGGCGAAGGTATCGTATCTTCCATCGGTTCGTCCGAAAACCACAAGTCAGTATTGGAAAACCCGGATTCAATCTCCAAACTAGTGCTCCGCAAAGGTCTGGATGCCGGTACGGCTTTCGAAATCCTGTCCATTGATATCGCTGATATCGATATAGGTAAGAACATCGGTGCGGCTTTGCAGATAGACCAGGCAAATGCCGATAAGAATATCGCCCAGGCCAAAGCTGAGGAACGCCGTGCAATGGCCGTGGCCAGCGAACAGGAAATGAAGGCGAAAGCTCAGGAAGCACGCGCCAAGGTGATCGAGGCGGAAGCCGAAGTACCTAAGGCCATGGCAGAAGCATTCCGTAACGGTAATCTGGGCATCATGGATTATTATCGGATGAAGAACATCGAAGCTGATACTTCCATGCGTGAAACCATAGCCAAACCATCGGGAAACAACTCAAACCAGCCGTTGAGTAAATAACCGGTAGAATTATTGCTCCAGAAAAACGTCGGAACCGGTGAACAGTAATCCCGTTCCGGCGTTTTCTATTTATAAACGTATCAACCAAAAAATCCAGAATATGAAAAAGTATTTTGCATCTTCCGAACTTATTATCAATGATGACGGTTCAGTTTTTCATCTGCACGTAAAGCCTGAGTGGCTGGCAGACAAAGTAATCCTGGTGGGCGACCCTGGCAGAGTGGCACTGGTAGGCTCACACCTTGAGAATAAAGAATGTGAAGTGGAAAGCCGCGAGTTCAAAACCATTACAGGTACCTACAAGGGCAAACGCATCACGGTGGTTTCTACGGGTATTGGTTGCGACAACATCGATATTGTGATGAACGAACTGGACGCCTTGGCCAACATCGACTTCAACACACGTGAAGAAAAGCCCCAACTTCGCCAGTTAGAACTGGTACGTATCGGTACTTGTGGCGGTTTGCAACCGAATACGCCCGTAGGTACATTTATCTGCTCGCAAAAGTCCATTGGTTTCGACGGCCTGCTGAACTTCTATTCAGGGCGCAATGAAGTGTGCGACCTGCCATTTGAACGTGCATTCCTGAACCACATGGGATGGTCGGGAAATATGTGCGCACCTGCTCCGTACGTGATCGACGCCAATGCCGAACTGATAGAGCGCATTGCCGGAGACGATATGGTACGCGGTGTAACGATTGCCGCCGGTGGTTTCTTTGGTCCGCAAGGACGCGAACTACGTATTCCGCTGGCCGATCCGAAGCAAAATGAAAAGATCGAGAACTTTGAATACAATGGCTATCGCATTACGAACTTCGAGATGGAAAGCTCCGCACTGGCCGGTTTGAGCCGCCTGATGGGACATAAGGCGACCACGGTATGCATGGTCATAGCCAACCGGTTGATTAAAGAAGCCAATACGGGCTACAAGAATACGATTGACACATTGATAAAAACCGTACTGGACAGAATTTAAGAAACACCCACTCAAATATACTTGATGATTGTTTCCTTCAATCTTTCGTAAGTATATGGTTTGGCAATAATATCATTGCATCCGGCGGCTAATGCTTGTTGTTGTTCTATCAGAAAAGCATTGGCCGTCACCGCAACAATAGGCAGATCGATGTCGATGGTACGTATCTTTTCCGTAGCCTGAATACCGTTCATCACTGGCATGCGGATGTCCATCAATATCAGGTCGGGACGCTCGCGCAAGAAACTATTTACGGCCTCTTCGCCATTGGTAACCCACGAAATGGTGTAGTCCTTCTTCAGCAAAATGTTTATCTGCATAAAGTTAGACTCCGTATCTTCGGCTATCAAAATTTTCTTCCTGCCGTCTGATCTTCGCTCTACGTGGGCATTGATCTCAACAGGTTCACCATCCGCTCCCAACACAAACTGACGGTAAGGAAGGGTCATCACGAAAGTGCTCCCCACTCCTACTTCGGACTCTACGGAAATCTTTCCTCCCAATCTCTCCACGATGCTCTGGCAGATGGGAAGCCCCAGACCTGTGCCCTGAACAAAATCGTTCAGCTTTTCGAAACGGTTGAAAATCAAGGGCAATTTCTCCTTTGCAATGCCGCAACCGGTATCCGTTACATAAACCTTCAACCATTCTCCGCAGGCTTCCAACCCCAGGGTGATGGCCCCTTCATGGGTATTCTTAATGGCATTGGAGAGGAAGTTGAACAGCACTTGCGTAATCCTATTCCGGTCCACCATAATCCAGATTTCTTCATCGGGACGTATCACATTCAGTCGGATGCCTGTTTTCATTTTCAGGCGATGCACTTTCTCCACTTCGTCAATCAGTCCGGTCATTTCGACCAACTGGAAGTTCATTTCCGATTTTCCCGACTCGATGCGGGAAAGGTCCAGAATGTCATTTATGAGTTGCAACAACAGGTTGCTATTCTTTTGAATGATGTTCAGGTATTCGGCTTTCTCCACTTCATCTTCCGTCAAAGCTATGATTTCAGAGAATCCCACGATAGCATTCAAAGGAGTGCGGATCTCGTGGCTCATATTGGCCAGAAACACCGATTTCATGCGGTCAGCCTCTTCTGCCCGTTGCTTCGCCTCGATGAGTTCATTGGAGCGTTGCACCCTGTCACCGATATCGTGTATCAATGCCATCACTTTATTATCTTCGAACGGAGCGATGCGTGCCTGGAAATAATGTCTTTCGCAATCATCCACATCCAGAGGATACTCTATCTCCTTCAACTCCCCGTCTTCGAGGCATTGACGTATGTTCCGTAGAAACAGGTCGCTGACTTCGGGAGAATAGATAGTGCGCCCGTCCGCTCCCCGTAGCTGTTCAACGGGATGGAGCAAAATGGTGTCAGAAGACATTAACACGTCGGTGATGAAGAAATCCTGATCCAAAATAAATATAAATTCAGGCAATGCCTGTATTATCTTCCGGTTTCGCTCTTCCACGCGCGATATGTGTGCTTCGCGCTCGCACTGCCCGGTGACGTTCACGGTATAGCATAAGAGCCTTTCCAGATTTCCACTTTTATCTTTCTCTACAGATAAGAGGTGGTCCTCCAACCAGACTATTTCGCCATGCGCGCCTACGCAACGCACCCGTAAGACATTGGACTCATCAAAGCCATCCAATTTCTTTTGAAAGCCATCCAACGACACCAAATGCTTATCATCGGGATGCACAAAGCTACAGAACTCTTCCAAATTCTGATAACGGATGCCGACTTTATCCAAGCCTAAACTTTCGAAATATTCCTGAGTGAAAGTGCACTCAAAGGTATTGATATTTATCTCCCAAAGAGCAATTTGATGGGCAGCCAGAACGGAGTTGACCTTCAATAATTTCTCTTTCAGTAGTTCCGTGTTCTCGTCTTTCTCGGTAGTATGAGAAGCGGAATCATGCATTTTTATTTTGTCTTGCGCCATAATAACAAAGTGTATCATGTAAAGGCTACGAAAATTGAGCAAATGTAATAAAAAAGAGTAAGTAATATACAATCGCGTTCTTTTTTTTACCCCAAAAGGCTATCTTTGCAACGCAAATAACAATTTTTATGATGAATCAGGATACCATCTGTGCCATTGCCACGGCCCAAGGAGGAGCAATCGGAAGCATTCGCGTCTCAGGAGCGGACGCCATTCGTATCACCAGCCGCATTTTCACCCCGGCAAAATCCGGTAAAACGCTGGCGAATTGCAAACCTTATACACTGACTTTCGGGAAGATACACGATGGCGAGGAAATCATCGACGAGGTTCTTGTCAGCCTGTTTCGCGCCCCGCACTCTTACACGGGCGAAGATAGTACGGAGATCACCTGCCACGGTTCGAGCTATATCTTGCAACAGGTTTTGCAATTGCTCATCAAGCACGGTTGCCGCCTGGCGGGACCGGGGGAATACACGCAACGCGCCTTTCTCAATGGCAAGATGGATTTGAGCCAGGCCGAAGCCGTGGCGGACCTGATTGCTTCTTCGTCTGCCGCCACCCACCGCCTTGCCATGAGCCAGATGCGTGGCGGATTCAGCAAGGAGCTTACGGAGCTACGCAACCAGTTGCTACACTTCACTTCACTGATTGAGCTGGAACTGGATTTCAGCGACCATGAAGAGTTGGAGTTTGCGGACAGAACGGAGCTTTGCCGATTGGCGGATCATATCGAGGGGGTCATTTCCCGACTGGTACATTCGTTCAGCGTAGGAAATGCGATCAAAAACGGCGTACCGGTAGCCATCATCGGCGAAACGAATGCCGGGAAATCAACGCTCCTCAATGTATTGCTGAACGAGGACAAGGCTATCGTGAGCGACATTCACGGCACTACACGCGATGTGATTGAAGATACGACCAATATCGGCGGTATTACTTTCCGTTTCATTGACACGGCAGGTATCCGCGAGACCAATGATACGATTGAGAGTCTGGGCATAGAGCGCACGTTCCAAAAACTGGAACAAGCGGAGATTGTGCTTTGGATGATTGATGCAACGGACGCAACGTCGCAAATGAATCAGCTATCGGGGCAGATACTTCCGCGCCTGGAAAGAAAGCATTTGATATTGGTATTCAACAAAGCGGATTTGTTGGGCACGGCTCATTCTGATGAGGTGCTGTCTGCGGCCTCTTCCATCATTCCTGACGCCGAATGTATTTTTATTTCCGCCAAGAAAAGGCAAAATACGGATGTGCTTCAAAAGAAACTTATAGCCGCCGCCAATCTGCCTACGATAACCCAGAACGACGTGATAGTGACCAATGCCCGCCATTACGAAGCCCTTACGCATGCTTTAGAAGCCATCGAACGCGTACAACAGGGATTGGCAAACAATCTTTCCGGGGACTTCGTGGCCCAGGACATCAGGGAGTGCATCTTCCATTTGAGCGACATTGCGGGGGAGGTGACGAATGATATGGTGCTACAAAATATATTTCAGCACTTCTGCATCGGCAAATAGTAGTATATAACTTATTGATTATCAACATATTATACAATATACAATAGAAAGTAAAAGAAGAAACAGTCCAACTTAGATGACATTGATAATCAACACATTAAATGCAAAGGAATAATAAAGTATTGTATCAATTTTTCATGATTTTGTCCCCCGTTTGTTCCCTGAACGGATACAAGGGACAAAATTCTGTCCCTCATACAATTTAACAGTGATAAATAGGCAAATTTTATCAGTGCCACTAAAACTTATCCAAATTACAGATAATATTCGAATAGAACTGAATTGTTTTTTCAGCCAAAATAGATTCTGATAATCAAGCGATTGGTATATTTGAATATAACAGCAGAAATCATCACCAATGAGATTTCATATAATACATTTGATAAATATTCCCAACAATTATTGCGAAGTATTCGAATCATGGCATATTGAACATCCTCTTAAGTCTCACAGTGATTTTTATAGGGTGATTTGAAGAATTCACTGAAAAATATTTGGAGTATTGCGAAATTATTCTGTACATTTGCGCCTCTTTTGAAAATTTACAATGCAGCAAAATAGAATGAACATATTATCCCAAACGACAATTCGAGACAACAAATGCTTCGAAGTTCAGTCGTATGTTCTTCATGTTTGGAGCATTGAAACGCCAGAGAATATCATAAATACTTTCCAACGAACAGATATAGGAGATAAGATGCGATAGATGCTCGTATCTTGATCTTAAAATAAACAACAGAATAGTTGGAGAGTCCTTACCGAACTTTCCAACTATTTTGTTTTATGCCCATTGGTGACTGTTTGCTCCGTGCAATTCCTCTCCCGTCATTTCCGTACAATGAGCACAAGAACAACCAATTTTAATTAACCGCACAGCAATGTGCACAAAAGAGAGCAAAATGAATTACAAATTTGACGGAAACAAGGTGTATTTTACATCGGACACGCACTTTTATCATTCGAATATCATTGACTTTTGCAAGAGGCCATTCAAGAATGTAGAAGATATGAATGAAACGCTGATCGAAAATTGGAACCGGGTAGTTGATCAAGATGATATCGTGTTTCATCTGGGGGATTTTTGCCTGGGAGGATCCCATGAATGGACCAAGATTCTTAACAGACTGAATGGAAAAATCTATCTCATTCTCGGTAATCATGATCTAAAAAATATCAGGCAAGGGTACGCCAGCAGGTTTGAATTGACAAGCATGCAAATGCACATAGAGGTCGACAAGCAGAAAATCTACCTGAACCACTATCCGTTCCTCTGCTATGGAGGTGCTTACAGGAATATGTGGCAACTGTTCGGGCATGTGCATACGAGCAAGAATAATACGGGAAAAGACGCTTCACGGCTGGATATGCTCTTTCCGACGCAATATGATGTGGGAGTGGATAATAATGACTTTACTCCGGTCTCATTTGAGCAGGTAAAGAGGATAATCCAAAAACAGGTTGAACAAGCAAATAAAAATAAGTAATATGAGAATACAATATATGAGCGATCTGCATTTTGAGTTCAGGGAGAACAGCAGGTACATAAAACAAAACAGATTTCCGGTAACGGGCGATATACTCGTATTGGCCGGAGATATTTTCTATCTGAAAGACAGAGTAGCTCCTTTGGGGAATTTCTGGGAATGGGCATCTAAAAACTATAGGCAGGTTCTTATTGTTCCCGGGAACCATGAATATTACAATTATTGCGATGTGATGGAACGGGGATTACAATGGCGATGGATGTTCAAAGAGAATGTCGGTTATTATCAAAATCAAGTATTGAGAATAGACGATACCGATTTCATAATGAGCACATTTTGGTCGCATATCGAACCGGTAGACGAATATTTCGTTTGGAAAGGACTTAACGATTTCCGTCAGACCATGTACAAAGGGAAACTGCTCCAAACGGAAGCATATAATCAGATGCATGACTTCTGTTTAGGGCATATCAAAAAAAGTCTTGCCGAAAGTACGGCAGAACACATAGTGGTCGTGACTCACCACCTGCCTACTTTGCAGGTTGTTGCTCCTCAGCATAAAGGTTCCGTATTGAACAGTGCCTTTGCCAGTGAATACGGAGACCTGATCGGTAACAGCCGGATCAATGCTTGGATTTACGGACATTCGCATACCAATATCGACACAGAAATCGGGAGTACAAAAGTGATTTGCAACCAGATGGGATATGCATTTGAAAACGAGCATGTAATCAATGGATTTGATCCGGGGAAATTTTTAACGATTGAAAACGAATGAGATATGGAACGACATAAGAAGACAATCTTTACCAGGCATCTTTTCATAGACTTGGCGAAAGAATGCGGATTGAATGCTGCGATATTCGAACAGCTCGGAAGCGGGCGCGATACAGAAATCGTGGTTGATAACGATACATTGAAGATGTTAGTTAAACTTCAGGAGCAATTTGCTCAACTGGAAGAGATGGGTGACAATGAATACAGAGGATTTTATATCGAATTGCCCCGCCCTACTCAGGAAGAATGGGGAGATTGCGAAGCGTCGATTGCAGACGGAGAATATGAAAGCAAGGAAGAATACCTCCGGGATTGGGAATTGTCAAATCCCAGGGAAATGGTATGGTATCATGTTAGCTCCGCCAGATATAAAGAAAATCGTACCATACAATTCTCAGACAGGAAACACTCGTATTTTACTATTGCGAATTATTCCCGATATGGAGACAGAATAGGTGATTGTTTTTATCCCGAATGGCAAAGGGATTTCTTTGTAAAGTTGGCCTTACATCTTCAGAAGCTAATCGATGCTATCATACAAGATCCGGAGGGGTTCAATGATTATGTGGCGAATCATCTTCCTTACCAGCAGCGAAACGGAAGAATTGCGAGAAAGGAGTTCAACAGAATCGAACCGAGATTTAAAATTGAAGTCGAAGACGAGGAGACTGCAATAAAAGCACTGGAGGATTCCGTCTGCAAGAATTTCGGGCGACTGTTAGATACAATGACGATATGTTCGTATTGCAAATACTATCGGATCGCTCATGAAGCCTATGACCGGTATTTTGAAAGGTTTGATACTACACGAAAGAAGCGGACCTTCCTGAATGGAGTACCATTGGAATTACAAGATGTCGCATATTACAACATGGTTAAATTCTGCGATTTGCAAGATGAATACGATCTCGACAGTGAAACGGATTTCAACAAATTCGCCTCAGACCATTATGGGGAACTGGGATTGTCGCGGCTGAATGTACTCGCATCGGATTTTGACAGCCCCGGTTGGAGAATCATTGTTTCCAACAGCTACTCAGCGTATGCGGATGTCGCGATAGAAGTCGCCACTGCACTTTACAAGACTGGCGCTCCTTTGGAAATACACGACGCTGCCAAACTTTTACGAATACTCAAGGAGAAGGACCATGTGAAATTGATTCCGTACACATTTCACGACTACATGGGCCATCATGAAGAAGGAACCGTTTATCAACTTCCATGGGAATACGAATGTATGGATAGCGAGGAGAATGTTTTATCATTGAAACAATACCATGACATTATCTCTCTGGCAGAATGGGATGAAATAGAAAAAGTAAACATTGACAAAAACGGGATATAATCCCATAATCATTAGCAACATGGAGATGTGTCAAAACCAAAATGACAGCCCCGAAAAGTTACAAATAGTAATTATAACACGTAAAAGGGTCGTATCAAGCTCTGTATTGAGTAATGATATGACCCTTTCTTTAGTCTTTTAGGATGCTCAAATTTCAGATTATAAGTTCATGTTTTTAAAAACTGAGTTTTGACACACACATGTTATAATTAACTATATAATTAAAAACAAGAGGAATTAATTAAAAAGAAGCGTGTAAAAGGATGAAACTTAACTCTAATTTTATAGCATTCTGCAAGCAGAGCATCGCATTGGAATAACGAATGGCGAAACAGGCGGGAAAACGGTTGAATGAAGCAATGCGCAACAATATCCAAGATATTAATGTATTGGATCGGATTGCAGACCAGCTACTTGACACTATGTCAGGGCTATCAGGTGCGGGAGAACGAACTTATATGAAATATATCAAATACTTGGGAACGTTTAACCCTCAAGCTGCAAAAGAAACAAAAGATGCCTATGAAGATATCATGGGATATAAGATACATGTAGCATACGCAGCGGCACGGTTGGCCAAAGAATTGCACAAAGGACAGGTAGATCAAGCAGGTAAAGATTACATTGAAGAACATTTATCGACTGTCGGACGAAACGGTTTCGACTGGAAAGAAAAAACCGTGGGATTTCTGTTTAATGCAACTGAAGATACAGGTCATACCGTAAAAGAGATCATTAGAAAACTGAAAGCGATACTGGATGACTGGGAGAAGAACAAGGAAAAACATGACTGGATTTATGAATTTGAAGATATCGTAGGATCCTTTCCGAACGAAAAATACCACAAATTAAAAAAGCAAGAATGGGACGAGATTGAAGAGACTCTCGATCTAATGGACTTCCGCACAACTAGCAATCGTGAAACATATATCAATCGTTTCCGCGGACATCGTTTGGCCATCAAAGTCAAATTGAATGACCTTCAGTACAATATGGATATTACCCGCATTCTACACCCGACAGACAAAGACTTAGCGAAGATGGAAAGACATAAGAAAGAATATTATCTGTTATTAAAGATGCTGGCAGATTGAAGTTTTAAGACAATCAAAATTTAACTCGACTTAGTGGCATGAACCTACAAGAACAAAAGATGTAAGGTTTAACCGAGATGATGGAAATCATATATCTATCATGCCACATATGGTAAATCAAAAAAATGAGAAAAGATTGCTTCTAAACGACTCAGAAGACTTGTAAAAACGCAAGTTTGACATATTATGTACATCTATTTTGGAAGTAACTAAGCTTTTGAATGGTAAGCTGTAATAGTCAAGACTTGTTCAGAAAGATGGCCTTTCACTTCAACGTTTCGCTTACTGCAATCAATCTCGCCAAGGGCACTTGCAAAAGAATGAAAATCAAATATTCAATTTCTTCATGCAAGTCGGTAACACACAATGCCAATATGCTTGAACGGCGTGTTCGCCATTCAAGCAGACACGACATTAATTGACAAAACTTTCAAAGAACTACTTTTATTTACCGCAGAACCGCTTAGACTTGGCTAATTTTTAACGAACTATTGAATATATTTTCAATACATTTTTGCGGAATTTTCTCTTGCTCTAGACGTAGGTTGTGAGACTTGATATGATTATACAGTGTGGCTTCCGCAGGGGTAAGATGGAGAGGCTTTGATACATTGCTTGGAGTGCCTTTGTCGCCTTCAAAATAGGTGTCAAAGGTAGCGCGATCCATCAGAAGGCTTTGCGTCTGGGGAAAATAACTGCGGAACTGCGAGAGAATTTCGAAGCCCTGTACATCAATGTCGCCCCAATAGTATAGGGAAGCGTGCCGCATGAATGGAACAGACTTGAGGATGCCAACGGTGAATCCATGCCCCCAAATCAGCAGACTTCCTGCCAACTTGGGAAAAGTCAGGAAGTTGACTTTATTCTCCACCACAAACACCTTCTGCACAGGCAACGATAACGCACAGAACTGACTCTGAGGCATCGTCAGATCGTCTACACCAGAAAAGTATTCACTCGCAATCGATGCTTCCAACACACGAATGCGCACCCATGGCTCATCGTATCGCAATCCAAAGCGCTTTTCGAACTCCTTCTCATCCGAACAGACATGCTCTACAATGACAATATCCAGCAACTCACGAAGCACTCCCTTATTGCGCTCAATGAACTTGGTGTGCACCTCAATAGGCAATTCACGAATGTACAACTCAGGACAAGGATTCGCCACAAAATAGCGCAAAACTTTCAACAAATCAGGCCAAGAGGAAGCATTCTCGATCACCTTAAGTGGATAGCGTTCCACCCATGGACGAAGCTGCGGAAACTCATTAAACAACATCGCCACATCCTTGCGAAACTGTGACACTTCACCACCCTTCAGCAAGAAGCGCTCAACGTCCGATGCACTCCTGAACAACACACGCTCAGGCAGATCCTGTTCGCCCAATGCTTTCGTTTTCACTGTTTTCCACTCAATCGTGTAACCAAAGCCCTTCACCTCTTTCGATTGCGAACGGATGTCCGTTAGTTCGTGCTGATACTCATCCATCGATGCGCTCGCTTTCTTATCGCAAGGAATCACAATTGGTTCAAACTCAGAGCCAGCAACCACTGAACGCAAATAATCCACATACTTGCGTTCTGTCTTCTTACGTATTTCTGCTGCCGTTATCATACCTCCATACTCCTTTCACGTTCTGCCTTAAACTCACTGATAGGCATATTATAGAGTACAGAACGGTCGCCCTTGCGCTCCACATAATGCACATACGAAATATCGTTCTCCACGATGTGGATGTTGTCACTCGGAGTCACCACGAGCAACTGCAGGTGGAGTTGTTTGCAGAGCGAAATCAGATAGCGAGCCTTGTCCTCGTCCTGTGCGCGAAAAGCCTCATCTATGGCAATGAAGCGGAACGAAGAGTCGAGTCCGTTCTTAGTCAAGCCAAACTGATAAGCGATAGCTGACCCCAGGATGGTATATGTCAATTGCGCCTTCTCGCCACCTGACAGCTGTCCCATAGCCTCGTAGGTGTTACGCTTCTGATCATCGTCTTGATAAAACTCCTCCGCCTTATATGTGTACCATCCACGCACGTCCATCACCAACTTTCGCCATGATTCGTCTTGTAAACGAGACATCAGTGGTTCGATATGCTGTTCAAAATGAATCCTGCTGCCATCGATTGTCGAATTCATCTCATGGATGTTCGGGATCGCACTGCTCAGAAGGTCTTGGAACTCCTTCAAATCCACGTTCAATCGTTTGGCTGCGACCAACTGGATATACGTCTTTGGAGCATCCTTGAAATCGATGCCCACAAGATACGAATTCAATTGGTCGATGGTCTTGGTGATAGACTGGCGCCAGTTCTGGAAGAACATATTGAATGCACTGACCTTGTTGATGATATTCTCCTGTAAATACTTGTTGAAGCGCGATTCAAACCCAGGCAGATCTTCGTCCAGCAATCGTTGGTAATAGGTCTGATATTCGCCCACAAACTCCACGGCTTCGGGCAAACGGTTCACGTCCGAACGCCAATCGCGATACTTCGCGGTAATTTCCTCAGTGGGATTCTTGAAGCGATAAATCAGGTTCTTCAAATCGCCACTCTTGCTACCCTTCGTCTCACGTTGTTTCCGCAAAGCGGAATTGATGTCACTCTGTAACGTGTCACGCATTTTGTCCAAACCCACCAATGCCACATTCAGTAAATCTGTGTGTTGCGACTCAAAAGCATCGGTATCAACAACGCCTATTTGAGCCAAAGCCAAAGCACAATCATTGCTCTGTTTCTTGAGTATATTCTCACGATTTTCCAATAATGCTTTGTTACCGATAGCTTCATTAAACTTCTCCTCAAGTGCACCAAGTTCCTTTCTCACCCTCTCCAATTGCCCCTGCAACATCTTCACCTTATCATTGGTCTCCTCCAGTTGTCGCTTCTGTTCTTCCTTTTGCTGAATGACGAGTGCACACGACCACCAGTCGATATCATCAAACTTATCGTATTTATCAAACAGCTTCGAGTAGGTTTCTCGCTTCTCCTGAGCATTCTTTGTATCTGCCTCTATACGACGGACTTTGGTTGCCACCTCCTTTTCATCCTGCTGCAACTGGCGTACTTCCGCCTGTAGCATGGCAATCTTCTCCTTATTGTCCCAGCCCAACACATAGTGTTCCTTGCCTCGTGTCTCTGGTCGGTCGTCTTTCTCATGCTTACCACCTCTCGCCTTTATCAGTCCCTCTTTCGTTACTGCTTTCTCTTGCAGATAGTTGAAGTCCGCAAGCGAATCAACACAACTATAGTTGAACTCAGCAAATAACCTATCCTCAAGCCAATCCAAATACAAGCACTTTGGCTTGTATTCAACCTTACGGAGCAACGAATCCACCTTCAATGTCCTATCCTCAAACTCACGAAGAGGCTCTGTGCCCTCGTATCGCTGATACACGATGCGTCCTCGCAGATTATGACCATTCACATACTCATTCACCTGCTTGTAATACTTCTCTGGCACCACCAATCTCAATGCAAAATTGTGCAGAATACGCTCGATGGCATACTCCCAATCGCACTCAATATCCTTCACACGTATCAGTTCACCGATGAATGGAATCTCTTCGGCGGTTGCACCAACAGCCTTCAGTATCTCATCACGAATCTCAGCCACACGACCAGAGATATTGTTCTTATGCTGCTGCAGATAGCGTATAGTATCCACTCGCTCTGATATCGTGCAGTTGATTTCATCCTGACGGTTTTGTGCCTGACGCTTCTCTTCCATGAGTTGCCTGTCAATCTTTACCTGCAGAGCATCTTTCTCGTGTTTGGCGGTCGCACGATTGGCATCGAATACCTCTGCATCAGGACTTTGTGTCAGCTCCACCGTCTTTGCCAGCTTATCGTATTCTTCGGCTTTGGCCTTGCGGTTATCACGCATCTTCACCTTCTGATTGATTTCCTTCTCAATCTCACGTATCTGCTGACCCACCTCGTCCTTCTCAATAGCCACCGACAAGCGCGTCTGCTCTTGTTCCAGCTCACTCTTCTTCACCTTTAACGCCTTCAACTCATCTTCCAGTTTTCTCAAGTTGCTCTTGCAGCGCGCCAACTCCTCGTTGCACAAATCCACCGTTCGCGCAGCAAACCAATAGGCCACCACACTCTTCTCTTGCTCCAATTCAGCTATGCGCGTGTCTATCGCCATCAGTTCCTTTGCCAATGTATTGATAGGTTCCAGTTGGGCAATCTGCTCCTTCACCTTATCGATATTGGTTTTCGCCTCCATCAGATTTTGGAAGTTGTCCTTTAGTTCCTGGTACTTTTCCTCAGCCGGCATTTCCTCGAGCATATTCGTACGGATGAAACTGTCTAGATCGTCCAACACTTTCACGCCCACTATCTGATTGAAGAGTGTAAGCGCCTTGTCCGAACGCATTCCGAAGAGGGCTATCATCTTCTCGCCATACGCAACCGGGCCGTCAAAAAACTCTATCTTGCGTCTTGTGTCGTTCGTATTGTATTTCTTCGTCAGTCGCTTGCGCCAGTCGCCATGCAGGTCAAACTCCGAAAAGTCGCGCTTTATAGTCAGCGGTTCGCGAGCTATGCCAAACAACACCTTCAGTTCCTCGCCAGTGTAGTAGCGCACCTGAAACAGCGTCACCACACGTTTGTCCACATTGCAGAACGATGCAAGAAGTACCGAACGTGCCCCTTTGTCTCGCAATCTAAGCGTGGTAGTGCTCGCTGCACCCTCCTGCTGCTGATTGCCATAGTTGCCAAAGAAGTACGACTCCTCTGTACGGTTGCCCTTCTTCTCCACACCCGATGATTGGTTGTAGAATCGTTGGCGCTTCAGTGGCACTAGCAGCGTGAGCAGAGCATCTACCAGCGTACTCTTGCCCGATGCGTTGGCACCGGTCAGCAGCGAGTTATTGCCCTGCGTATTCATGCAGTACACCTTTTGGTCGAATGTACCCCAGTTCCACACTTCCAAATAGTCAAGCTTGAAGCCTGCCACTTCCGGACTGGTATTAAAGAGATTCATCTGCTGCATCATAGTCGTTCAGTTTGTTTTTGAATTCCAATAGATCGTCCAGTGTCACCTTCTCCTTGATGATGCGATGTATTTTATAGCGTTTCTCGCCCTCAGCATGCTTTGCTTCCACAAGGAAACCAAAGCTGACGATGCTGTCGATATAGCGGTCAAGGTCTTTCTCAAACTTGGCACGATTGAAGGTGGTGGGCAGGAACAGTTCCGCCTCTTCCTTTATTTCAGTGGCGGTTACATACTTGTACGAAGCCTGCGACTCTGTTGGATTGCTGTCGAAGTCTTCGAGTATCTGCCTCAACACGATGAGTATCACCGACACCTCAAAACCATACAACCTTCTCGACGTCATGTTCAACGTTTTGTCATCGTCCAATTTCAGTTGCTTGACAAAGGCAAAACCCTCATCCTTTTTCACGATGAGTTCCAGCCCCATCACGCTGATATAGTCCAGTATCTCGCTCTGGTAGTCGAGTACATCATTCCACACTACATCGTCTTTCTCTACGATGCCTTTCAGAAGTTTCACCACAGCCCTGCTGTATGGTTGTATATTTGTTGCGTTCATCGTGTTATTATGATTTCGGGAATTGATATCGTTTTGTTTTCTGCAAAAACAATATATTGCTGGCGCTCTTCGTTTACCACAGTCTTATATTCCTTCAGCACGCCAATGTATCCAAACACTTCCGACAGACCTTTCTCCACACCCTCGTTCCGTTCTATCACCTCTGCTAGTGTCGTCTGCTGCCTGTCGTACAGCACCTCGTTAATGCGGTCTCTCAGCACCTGACGATCGATGTGAAACGGATTGTAGAGTTTGCCTATGCGCTCCAAGTCGTCCAGACTCAGTTCAGCTATATCAGGCTTATCCTTATACACAGTCTCTTTTATAGGAGTCAGAGTCAGAGGGCGCTCGACTGGCAGATTGATATCGATAGTTTCATATTCAAGCGAAGCTTCTGGTTTCTCTTTCTGTTTGGTGGCTTCGATGAGCAGTTTCTTTATATCGTTAATCACCTGCTTTGTCACCTCTGCATTCATCTGTCCGTTCTGCCGAATGATGCGACTCAGTTTCTCGCTCATGCGATCGTTGGTTTTCGCCACCTTCTCGCCTGCGTCAAACAGATGCTTTTTCATTTCCCTAAGAAACATGTCATGCGCATCAATGCCTCTATTCTCCAGTGTTTCATAGAGTGCACCAGTCAACTCGTCCCATTCTTTCTGCAGATCGGCCGAGAGCAGGAATTCCCAGAATGCATAGAAACTCTTGCCTTGTTGCGATTGTTTCAGTTCGCCATACGCATCAAAGATGTAGTTCAGCAATACTTTCTTCTCCGCATTGTCTGTCTGGCGCTCGTATATCTCTTTGATAATCCCCTTGAAGTTGTCATCCACCTCCTTGAAATCGCTAAGCAGCTCCTTAGCCAGTTTATTCAAGCTATTGTATCGTGGTTCTATCTGGTAGTCCTCATACACCTCGACCTCTTCGCCCATCTCCAGTCGCTGAATCTGATGCTCTATCTCCATCTTTTTGGCTCGGAGCAGTTCCAGTCGCTTCTCGCGGTCCTCGTTCGAGTATTCCACCAATTCCTTCAGTTGGGCAAACAGCGTCTTGAACTTCGATTCCGTACCGATGTAATCCTCTTTTTTCAAGCTCACCACCCAATCCATCAGTTTGCTTGTGTGCGACGAAATCTCGTATATCACCTCTCCCTCTTCGTTCTGATAGTTGGTCAAGAATCCCTTGTCTGTCCAGTCTTTGATGAGTCGTTTTGCTTTCTGTTCGTTCGACTCCCCTAGTCTTGTCATTTCAAGATTATCCTCCACCAACGCATTTTCCTGCTCATCCAGTCGGTTCTCCAGTAGCATGTGCAAGCGTTCCTGCATTATAGCCGACTGTCCCTCAAACGCCTCAATGACAAAAGACAAGAAGAAATCCACACTTCTTGATTTTATGAGTCGTATGCTTGGTGACTCTCGTAACATTTGTGTTATTTCTTCTACTTGCATGAATGTTATTCGAAGTTATTTTGTTTGAAATCCATCAGTATATTTCTTATATGTTATTGTCACATCTTTGAAGGATAAACGAGCACATCTTCTTCCCCTACTTCTAGCACCTTTGCTATCTGAAGTAGAGTCTCGAGGCTGGATTATGCTGCATTCGTGCACCATTTTAATGCTGTAGCAGGATCCTTTCCTAATTGTTCTACAAGCCACTTGTTTGTGCGCTTCTTCTCTGCCAACATTACTTTGATACGATTTATGTCCTTATCCATGACTATACATTATATATTATTTAGGGCAAAAATATTAAGTGACTATATACTATCTTACAGCAAAACCCTCTATACACGATTATACGATTTATAGAAGGTTTATATTTTCTATATCCTACTGCTTAACAAGGATCACACTTTAAGGCAATATATAGTTACCATATTTTATATATTTCTCAATTGTGTGGCAAAATTACAGAATATTAATGAAAAACGATAAGTTCAGTGATAAAAAGAAAAGATCATACGCTAAATTCTATGACTTTATTCTTCAGCCTTCTCTATTTACAAGCTTTATTTATTATGTGTTTAACAGCAAGCCTTCCTCAACTACCGGAAAATCTGTATAGACATATTTGATTAGGAGGAAACGCCAGTATTAGGAAAACTTCTTCATAAACCTTACCACTTCCGATATCGTAAAAAAGTCAAACTTACCGGTTCTTATCATATAGAATTGCAGAAATATAAATATAGCGTGCCTTATTTAGTATGTAGACTAGTAAAGTACATACAAAGTACTACAAATATTGAGCATCTCATTGACGGATAAAACTCAACTGAGAGACTCCTTTGATAAAACTAAATTTCAAAATGACAAAGAACGATTCGGACCAAATGGGCCAAGTTTATTTAAATTTTAATTTGGACCAATTTTAATGGAACACTAGTGATCCTAAAACTTAATATATATACTAAACCCTTATTTTTCTAATTTTAATTGAGCCTCTTTCTCTTTAATAAGCAATAAAGAAATATCAAATAAGACTTTTATAGTACTATTTAATTCAAGCGAAAAATCTTTAATCAAAGTGGTCATCTTATCAACATCATCATAGTATGAAATAATTTTTCTATCTAATCGTTCCAGTTCCATGTTAGCATCCTTAATCTCTTGCAGAAATAACTTTTTCTTTTCTATATCTACCGCTTGTTTACTTAATTCCAATAAGATATTTTTTCGATGCATATTATTCTCTTTTATTTGAATATCATATCTGTTTTGATTAACACGTTCTATAAAAGAGAGTTCTTGATCCAATAAATCCGATAGTCCAATACGTGCTTTAATCCAGCATTCTTCATAAGTCTTTTCTAAATTTGTTTTCTGGCGTTGTACATCAACTTCAAACACATATCTATACTGCAAAAATCTGTTGCATAGATTCGACCTTTCATTTGACATATTTCTGATTTAGATAATGATATATTCTGATGGTCAAGACCAACAGTAATTCCCATAACATCTACTATATTAAGTAAAGCCAAATTATTTTTTAGACAGTTATTATAATCATCCAACTTTTTAATATTTTGTTGATGAATTAACAGTTTATCTTGTTGCATAATAGCTTTCTCACTATTTCTATTACTATAAATAATAGCAAGATAACCTACTACAACAGCAAAAATTCCACTACTATAACTTCCCCAAAAATTTAACCAAGAATCATTCGAAAGGTTTGTTTTAATAACATTACCATATGTCAACATCGTATTAATGATAAATGCGATAGCAATTCCACTAATTATGATTCCCAAAACAATATATAAATCTTTTTTTCATCAATTCATATTTATTGCAACGATTCACTAACTTTTTTAATCGCCTTATAAATCTCGCTATAAGAATCTCTACCTTTATATTTTTCGGCCAATTCACATGCTTTATCCATTTTTGAGTCTGCAAGCATTTCTTTAACCCATTTATCCTTCTCAAGGTATTTCCGAGTTTTATCATATGTTGGCAGATATTGCTTTAATGCTCTTTCTGTTGCTGCTGAATCTTGGAAATGTCGACATGTATCTTCAAAATGTAGTAAAAACCAATATTCTATTGACTGTAAGCTATCACAAAGAATCACATTAGCATTATTTTCATATTTCTTTTTGAGCGATACCATTTTTTTATTCTCTGCATCAGAACGCCTGCTAACATCAGCATCAAAAACACATATTACAAAGACATCTTCATCCAGAAGTTCCTTTATTTTCTTTTCTATTTTCTCAATACTATTGTTTTCAAATAAACGAGGAGAAATAGAGTATCTATAACCAAGTATTTTTTTCAAATGACTGAAATAGAATAATTCAGTCAAACCCTCACCGACGATATGAATAATCTGTCTGGTCGCTGTATTTTTTCTTGCTTTTCTCATAAAAATACACGATTATAGATTAGGAACTGCACCGAATTTACCGAACTTATATGCCTTTTGGAAAGAACTGATCCTATTCAATCCCTTGAAGTCTGTCAGAGGATACAGTACACTTGATCCATCCGGATTCTTTTCAGTAAACCAAACATTATCTTTTCTAAGCAAATCTTCCTCTCCTAACAGTCCATCATAATGCGTAGTGAGCAACAACTGTGCCTGTTCTGATTCTTTTAGAAAACGTTCAATGATGTATTCTATCAATTTCGGATGAAGAGAAGATTCAATCTCGTCAACTGCGAGAAAAGCATCTTTTTCAAGAATCTTTTGTACTTGAGCAGCCAAGCCAAATGTACGAATAGTACCATCCGATTCAAACAGTTCCGAGAACTCATAATAATCATTGTTACCATACTCAGATGAAACTTTATGCTGATACATAGTATAATTAATCGGCCCTTTATGCGTTTCTTGTTCTTTGGAAGTAATATTTGAAATATTAAAATCTGCTTCCTGCAGATATCTCAAAATATAATCTTTTGCTAACTCATTCTTGATTGATTCTTCGGCATAACGACTTAAAGATGATGCAGGTACAATAGCCGGCATAACCTGATTGATTAGATACTGAAGAACCTTCTCTAGTTCTACAATATGTGTATTCACCTGCATATAGGCAGCAAAAACTGACATATTATGCAAACACTTCAATGTTATTTCCTCTTTGACAGCTTGCGACATCTTGATTTTCTGTCCAAATTTAATAACAGATACGTTATTTTCAGTATTTCTTTCAAATATAGTAGCAGGCTGTTGACTTGGATAATAAATTAAACTTTCCTTTGCTACGTGCCATCTATCTAAAGCTACTGAATAGATATAACAAACAGCTTTCTCCTCATTCTTCAAATAGAACGAAATCGAATATTCAGATAACTGCCTTGAACTTGTTTTATTCAGGAGAAACGGGACTATTTGAATTTGTTCTGCCTTATTAAGTGGAGTATAAGTAATGAATGACTTGATAAAATCACAAACCTTAATAATATTACTCTTACCCGAAGCATTTGCTCCATAAATAACAGCCACTTTCAATAGTCTCACACCGCCACCCAATTCAACAACATGATATGATTCCATATCCTTACTTCTATCAGCTTCAAAACTTAATATAGCCTCGTCTCTAAATGAGAACATGTTCTTAAATCTAATTTCTGCTATCATACAATTTGTTTTTCCACAAATATATAACTAAATATCCATATCCACAAATAAGATTCATCTATTTGCATCATTTCTACAAATATCACAAACTAATATCTATTCTATTAAATTTATTATAACCTTAGGCAATATCAATCATTTAAAAATCTTGGATCACAACAAGGAAAAGGTAAGTATACCTACAGAAGAAGCCATGAAGATGACTATCTATGTACAGAAGCAGAAATAAGACGTATGTTTGCTGATGCTAATCACCACAGGGGTTCTAATGTAAGGTGGACACACCGTATCTATCCGGACAGAAATGTGGGAAGCAAACCTCTATCATTTCTATATAAAAGTATATAATAAATTATGATCCGGTGACAACATTGGCATAACATGACGGGACATGGAAACATTTTTCCGGTATGGCAATAAGATACGGGGATTCCGTTATAAAAAAGGCCCTTATTTTATTATGTTATTATGTCATTCTGAAATTGGGTGGGCCGTTCGTGTACCGGTGGAACGGCCGTTCCCGTAATGACGGCACATCCCGTACTGATATCATTATCCTCCGGCAATGCCGCTTCCCGGTCTTGCCGAAGTGACCTTATGCCGGCCGGTGACAACCGCATGTCCGTGCGTAAACATGGCGGCTCATAAAAACAGGCACATCCCCCGGGCTCCTGTCCCGTCGGATGCGCCTGTTTCCGTTATGTCATATATAGCCGGACTCCTCCGGCCCATGCCTCTATCTCAGTATCGGGTTCGAGAGCAGTATCTTGTAATAGGCCACCCCGCCAATCTCCACCGGCATCCTCGCCATCATGAACTGCACGCTCTTCCTCTCCACCTTCGCCTGCCGCATGAGCCTCTGCACGATAAACCCCGCCGAGAACCTTGCGCCTCTTTTGTCCTTCCAGACGATGAACCCCTCACTGTCGTCGGCCCGGCAGATATACCAGTCACCCGTCTCGTCGTCGTGGGCGAAGTTCACCCGTCCGCCGCCGAGGATTCCCAATTCGATTGACATCGTCTTTGACAGATAGACGGTTCCCCTGCTGTCAAGGTTGATGGTCCGCTTTCCCTTGTATGTGACTTCCTGCGGACGGGAGTTTTCCCTGTTGTATACTATCAGTGCCATAACTTTCTTACTTTTCCGTTAAACGATTTTTTCAATACATGAAGCTTTCCACCGCCAGCATCTGGCTTCTCCATGCGAAACCGCTGTGGGTACGTACCGCGTCCACTATCCTGTATACTTTCTGCGATATGGCCGATGCCGATACGCCCATGCATTCCGCCAGTGCCTTGAACGAGAATTGCGCCTCATAGAACCGGAGCATGAACATCCGGCCTTACGAAACGCAGTATGTCCTTAACCAGCCTCTCGCACCCGTTCAGGTCATCCTCGGAAAGGAATTCTGCCTCCTCGCCACATCGGAGGAAGAAATCATCTTCAGGGTGTGCATACCGGTTCTCCCTTTTAATCTTTACCAGGGCCGCCTTTTTGTAGCATCCGATGAAATACGCGTCATAGTCCGTTATGTCTCCGGGAACCAGCACCTGCCTTCTTACGAAAAGGTAGGTGTCATGGAAATTGTCCTCGTCCAGCATTCCGTACCGGCGTAACGTCCCTCTCAATCTGTCATAGGATTTTGTGAACCACTCGTTGAACAGTCTTTCCTTTTCTGCGCTCTTGTCTGCCATAGCCTTATAATTTTTTGAGTTATACATGGCCTACACGGGTAGGCATTCTTATTTCTTGTGCTTCCTCCAGTTTGTTTTTCGGCGGTCTCCGGCAAGGCTTGCCGTGAAAAAATACGCTCACGCGAAGCCTGAGGAAGATTTTTTCACGTGCAACCAGCCCGAAGGGCCGCCTTGCGGGACCGGCCTGAAAAACAACTATTTTTGCCGCAAGAAATGAGGATGACGGATTCCTTCTGTTTACTGCCTGTCCGGTGAAAATTTAAAATTCCATGCAGTTTTTCTGTCTTCGGTATGTTTGGAGAAATATTCAAGGATATGAAAAGAGAACGGCAATATGTGATATTGCAGAAGGAGCGGATATGGGATTGGAAACAGGAAGCGTGCCCGGGCTTTCATGCAGCTTATACGGAAGTGTTGATTTTGAGGAGGATTACAGGGAAGTGACAGGAAGGTCGGCTGTTGGAAAAATGCGTGTGCGTTGCCCCTTCCGGAATACGGAGTCCTTTAAATCATGAACTTTATTCAGGAGTGCGTCTCGATATTTGCCTGAGACAAAATTATAAGTCGCCCATTCATGGATAAGTATTTGGAATATATCAACGACATGCTACGATGCGATAAAGAGAATCGGAACGGCAGACTGAAACTCGCAACCGGCTGATAATGCGGACTATTCTAAAATAAGTGTGGCAAACTTGGAGACATCCGACGAAAACCTTGGAAAAAGAAGAACCGGACAAAGCCTCCGCCTTCAAAATAATGCTCTATTATGCCACAGGTGCGGCATTACTTGTCATTCCGGATTGGCTGCCCATGAAATGTAACGATAAATCCACCGCCCGCCATCAAGAAAACGGCCGGTGTCATATGGCAGGCAATCGTAGCGACAGCCCGTCTTTGGAACCCGTTGTCACCTCAAAGGATTTTACTGAATATTATGTCAGTCCTTTTTCAAATCAAAATACAGCAGACGGGTTTTCAAAGGTTCATCTTGCGGAATATCATAATATTGCTTTTCTATCACGTCTGTTTTATAGAGTGGAACGAAACCGTTTCTTTCATAATACCCGAGAATCTTTTCCCCATTGTATGCATCCACCACGATAAAACGGCATCCTGTCTTGTTGTCCTCGTGACGGAACCAGTCTTTATGAAAGCCATCAGTTGCCGTCCTACGTGGCTTGATGTACCCTGATATTCCCGGTTGACACCCAGTCTTCCTATCAGCACGGCCGGATAGCTGCGTCCACGTTTAGGATTTACAATATTGCGTTGCAGCCTGTTTTTATCATTGGGGATATTAATCTGGTCTTGATACTGTCATTGGACAAGGTAAACAAGGCCACAATACGATGCGGAATTTCAGTCGTCACCCAACAATATGTTTTTCCAAGGAGTTCATCCGCATACAGATCGGCATCATTGAGAAAAAATCATCAAGGTCATTCTCGCCACAAGTGAAAGGAAGGCAATTCCTCCGTACTTCCTTGTTATAGGCAAGCATGACACAATCATCATATAAAGAAATACCGTCCATTGCTGTTAATTGAACCGGAATGAACGGGACTTTTCCAATACTTTTCGCAACCGTTTCTTTGCCGCCACTGATAACCGGGGTGTTACCTTTGCAGCGTTCTTGTCTGCACTGCGTACGAAATCTTCCGCCGTAGCGCCTTCCAAAACCGGAATGTTCTTGATAGTTATAGCCATAATATTATTTTTTGCAAAAATACAACTTTGTTGTTATACAGCCAAATAATAGCCCGTCTTCCATTCTTTTTCCAGAATGTTCCTCCATATCCGGAAAAGTCTGTGCCACACCGCCCGTTGCGGTAAGCCGTTTCTCCCAAGGAAAGGGCAGGCAATACCGGCGGACGTGAATACGGGCAGGACAACCCGTACATGCAATGCAGAGGGAGCAGGAGAGCCTTCCCCACAGTCGGAGAGAAAAGCGGTCTCATGCCGGGGTACGGCATGAAAAGGGGTTCCTGGACAGTTCTTTTCCTTGTCGCACATGCACTACGTCGATCGCAGTTTTCGCCTTCTGAATCCCCCTCACGTCCGTCCCTGCGTTTTCGGAGCGTTTTTCCGGCAGAAAATTTCACCATGCGGAAATTTTCTGCTGGAAACCGAAGGGAAAACGCGGAGTCCCGCAGGGACGGACGAACTTTGATGAGGAAGGAGAAAAATCGTCCGTTTCGTAAATATCATTTCCTCAGATGGCATCGCATATCTCCTTCTCCATCTTTTCCAGCTTATGGGACAGGATTTCCATGTCGCTGCTGATCTTCTGGTTGGTTATCCGTAGGCTCGGCAAACAACGCCTTTCCGCTTTACAGCGGTAGGTTTTCGTTTACCTGCCCCCGAACCGTACTTACACGTCTCCATGTATACGGCTCTCCATCTGTAACATCATTTTACTCACCACAGCTCTGGATTTTTGCGTTACACTCCGCACATACGACCAAAGTCTTTCTGTGCATATAGAGCATTTTGCGTTCCCAGTCATTTTTACCTTTTAACTCTTTGAGAGTGCGGACATGGTGCATTACCACTTCTCCGTGCTTGCCACATAGTTCGCACGTTTTTGTTGTAAGCCTTTCTATCAGACTCAACGATGGCGTTTTGAACATATACGGCAGATTATCACTTGGGGCTGTTTCACAATCCGTTTTACGGGCGTAACCCTCATTGTAGAATACCCTGTACTTGGTTTCTCCTCCCTTGTTTACAAAAGGCACGGCAAAGAGATTGTCCTTACGGTATGTTTCAATGACTTTTCTCACTGACATATTCAGCTTTTGAGCAAGAGTTTTGTACATGGAGAACTTCATGATACAACCGAAAGAGCGTCCCAAAGCCGATACATTGTTTGCTATTGAGTAATAGTTGTAGAACCCTCGTATTTCGGTATTGAACTGAGATACAATCTCGTGCGCTTCATTGTCAATCATATAAGCCCTGTCTTTTGACACCCATGTTTCCTTGCCGTGTTTGGTGACAACTTTCATGGCTTCGAGGCTGAGCAGTTTATTCTTGATTACTTCTCTTGAAACGTGCAATATCACATTCCCGTTGAAGTATCTGCGCACTGTTCCGTTACTGTTTCTCTTTGTGGCATAGTCTTTACGGACATATATTTCGTAACCAAAAAATTTTGCGCTGTCTTGTGCATTTGTAATCAAAGTTTTTTCCTGTGACATCTCCAGCCTTAACTTTTCCTGCATAAACCTAGTGATGTCGGCTTTGATTTTCTCGCATTCGTTTTTCGTTCCGATAACCCCGATTAGAAAATCATCAGCGTAGCGCACATATCTCAGTCTGCGAAAATTTCTATCCATATCGTTGCCACTTGGCATTGTTAGTATCCGCTTCTGCTTTTCGTGCAGTTCTTCTGCCATTTTTGTTCTTTCGTTTGCATCCTTCACTTCGTTTATCCTACGCTTTAGGTAGTGTACTCTGTTGTTGAGTTTGCAAATGTCCTTGTTACGACTTCTTATTGTCCCTTTATTGAATTTGTCGGCATATTCATCCATGTATTTATCGAACTTGTCAAGATATATATTTGCCAAAATAGGGCTTATGATACCACCTTGCGGTGTCCCTGAATAAGTCTTGTTGAATTGCAACTCTTCTATGTACCCTGCATTGAGGAATTTCCGTATCAGACGAAGAAATCTGTCATCTGCTATTCTACCTTTCATTATTTCTATCAGCACATCATGGGCTATGTTGTCAAAGAAGCCTTTTATATCTCCCTCAATGAACCATTTTGTACCGTTGAAATTGTTTTGTAGACTTTTCAGTGCTGTGTGGCAGCTTCGGTTTGGTCTGAAACCGTGCGATGTCCACTCAAAGTGTCCATCATATATGGCTTCAAGCACCATTCTTACTACCTCTTGAACCAATTTGTCTTCAAAAGACGGTATTCCTAACGGACGCATCTTCCCATTCTTTTTCGGAATGTAAATTCTCTTTGCAGGATTGGGCCTATAAGTCTCATCCTTTATACTCTCTATGAGTTTGTTTATCCTATCAATGCTCATTTCATCCTCTGTTTTACCATCTGTGCCGGGTGTCATGTTTCCCGGCTTTGCATACATACGTTGGTAGGCGACAAAGAACATTTGTTCATTGAATAGAATACGGTAGAGCCTTTCGTATTTATACTCAGGCTCGTTGCTGTGTCCAGCTAAAATGTTTAATACTTGCTCTGGATTTCTCATACGCCTCTCACGTTTTCCGTTGTTTGTATTAAAGTTACAGACTACTTCCCTTCGCCATGTACAAGGCTTTCCCTTGCTCGGACTACTACGGAAGTTCCGTTACCATATCGGATATTCAAAAGCTTTCTTTATAGCTGTTTATTCCAGCGTTCCGACTTAGGTAATCCCCAGTTAGTTCTCCTAATAACTATTAGCACGTCATACTGTCGGATGCGACTTTCGTTCTTGTCCGCTTATTGCGGCTGTGTCATAGTCGGTTCTTTATGCTCTGCACTAACGCACAAAATAGGCAGAGTACTATGAAACAACGTATGTATAATAGTCTTCCGTTGTTGCAAGATTTGGTACCACCGAACTATCGTTCAACCAATCAAGGCTTCATCCTTATGTATGTCTTTTCGTCTTGCCCCTCAGTCGCCACTTGACTATTAGTGGACTTGGAGCTTTAATCAGTATGCTACACTCCCCATCGGGTTTCCCCTTTGGATAAACTGATTGACGATAGGATTATATCGAACCCAATCATAACTTCTTGATAAAGAAGTATTTATTAAGCGACCACTCTGGGCGCACTCGCATATATCTGGGTGGTTTTCAAATCCGTATGCCCCAAAAGACGGCTTACGGTCTCGATGGGTACACCGTGCGAGAGCAGCACGGTGGTGGCATTCGTATGCCGGGCCACATGATAGGCCAACCGTATCTTGAAACCGCACTGCCTGCCAAGTTCCTTCAATATGGTGTTGCATCTGCCGTTGCTCGGTACCGGAAATACATGATCGTCCTTGGACAGCCCCTTGTACTTCTCTATGATACGCTTGGGAACGTCCAGCAGGCGGATGTTGGACTCGGTGTTTGTCTTGCGCCGGTGGTGATGATCCAGAGGTTGCCGTCGAAGAAGGTCTGGAGCCGGTCGGTCGTCAGTGCCTTCACGTCCGCGTATGCCAGTCCGGTGAACACAGAGAAGATGAAGAGGTCGCGTACCAGTTCGCAGGTCCCGCTTTTCACCGGGGCCTCCATCAGCGTCTGTATCTCACGCTCCGTCAGGTAGCCCCGGTCAACGCTCTCGAGGGAGTTGATGTACCCGGCGAATGGGTTGAAGGGAAGCGCGCTGCTGTTGCGAGCGATGGAGATGATGTGCTTGAGCCCGATCATGTAACCCCATACGGTATTGGTGCGGCATTTCTTCTCCGGACGCAGGAAATACTCAAAGTTGTTGATGAACGTCAGGTTGAGTTCCTTCAGGGGAATGTCGTCACGGCGGTACACTTTCGGGACGAACTCGCACAGGTGCCTGTATATGGTACGGTAGCGGTTGTATGTTCCCTGCACGCGGCTGTGTCCCACCTTCTTGATGAACTCCTCGTTGTGCTGCTCGAAGAGCTTCAGCAGCGTCTCGCGTTTCACGCCCAGCCCGAGGCAGGCGTCCCTCAGCCTGGCGGCGGTGACATAGCCGTCGGACAGCATCAGTTCCTGGTAACGGCGGTTCACGCCCACACGTATCCGGTCAACCGCCGCGTTGATTTTCTGCGCCTCGGCGCTCTTGCCCGTGGCACGTGCCGTTTTCACGTCCCAAAGTTTCGGGGGCACGTCCAGCTTGCAGCTGAACTGCTTGATTTCGCCGTCCACCGTAAAACGGCACATCAGGGGGAGATAGCCGTTGGCTCTCTCGCTGCCCTTCTTCACGTAGAAGAGAATTTTGAAGGTCGATCTGCCCATACTCGTTTCCATACTTTTTTGATCGTTACAAAGTTAATATCAAGCGAGTTGTCCTCAGGTATGAAAAGCTGTGCAAATTACTGAAATAGAATCCGTTGTGCCGTTTTTTGTTCCTGTTATATCAGTAACGATATGGGAACTGAAGTCTTTCGCAGCTTTTAGCGGACCTCCTTTTTCTGCTTATGCAGTATTATGAGTTAAACACCTAACTGCTTAATAGACTGCATTCCTGCTGTATTATCATCAACCTTGCTTTTTCTTTCTGCGTTTATAATAGATTGATACAGGTTTTACCACGTCCTATTATGATAAAAGATGGTATACGACAAGAAGAAACATCTGCTCATGTGTTATACGAGAAGCACTAATAAATTGTATAATTCGGCACTATAGAATATTTTGTGTAAATGGAAAATACGGGATTCAAATTATGAACCAATTTATGCTTATATTTGAAAACAGAATCCAGATATAAGAGAATTTACAAGTGAATCCTGTTTCCATTTACACAAAATTCCAGACAGTGTCTATTTCCGTGATAAAAGTGGGTATCAGATGTAAAGAACACCTTGCTGCCATCAAATTTATAATTTATTTCTTCTCAATTTATGTGCATCACTGCGCGTTAATAATCAAGTTATCAATCACCCATCAAACGGAAATGACAGAGAAGTATCACAAAAGCAACTGCCATAAATGGGTATAAAACAAAATAGTTGAAAAGTTTGCTAAAGACTCTCCAGCCATTCAGTCTCTATTCTAGATCAAAGTATAGTAAAATGTACTTTATTATGTTCGCTGGAAAGTATTTACAATACGAGATTCAATGCCGGAGACATGAACATTCAACACACATTCCGAGCGTTTATTACCCTGAATTGTGGTGATTGATAGTATGCCCATCCAAATTCTCTGCATTGTTAGTTTTATGTTATTTCAAAATCAGTGCAAAATTAGTAAATAAACTCCATATACCGCATGACAGAACAAGAAACTGAGTTTATATGAATATAGATATTATATCAGTGAAGATATAATTTAGCAGGGTTCATTACTATAAACTATGTAACTCAAGAAGGATGTTCTTACTCTTCCTTTTCAAATTCTTCCGAAGCATTTGCTATCAACGCCTTTCCTATTTCCATCTGTATGAATTTAGGCAATCGAAACAATTTTGCCATAAGCTGGTTATAAGTGAACTCGACTTTGGTATACAGTATAGATTCTTCTTTAATGTGCACATCGATTTTCTCAACAATCTCAGAGTCTTCCATAAAGTCAGAAAAGTCCGGTTCTTCAAACCAATTTATCATGTCATCCTCATTGATTCTAAGACGAATATAATCGCCACAACCATCTACCTCTGGAATTAAACCGTTAGGAACATAATCTGCAATTTTACATATTGTCTTTTTGTCTTTGTCAAGTAAGAAATAGGTCCCACTATCACATACCTTGGCTTGCAAATACAAACTGCCATATTCGGGCTTCGAATTCAGAAGTTTATGAGTTTTCAAATCGATTATTCCTGACCATACCCCTTTAGAAACCAATGGATACTCGTTTTCATATAGTTCACCCATCCATGTATCAGTATAACTACACATTTCCTCATTGTATGGAAAGTAGATCATAAGGCTCCGCTTATCTAAATCTTTTGATTAGGAGTGCTAAAAAATCAAATCCCTGCGATAATCACCAAATTATTACAAGGATTTTTCATATTTTTCAGTCTATTGTCGGAAATCTTTGTGGACGTAAAATCGACTTTTGCGGTCCTAATCAAATAAGCTGATAAACAGACAGTTGAAATCTTACGGCCCTAAAATTGATTCTTGCGGCCCTAGACAATCGATGGAAAATCCGATGCTTTTACATAACGGGGATATTTGCCTGCACCATCTTTCTGTATAATCCCTGCATTTTCCATCTTTGAAATCAAGCCTCTAATTTATTTTTCGGACAACATGTCTTGAAATACCTTTTTGAGAAGAGAACGATTTATATAACCATTTTTATAAAAACAGTCTGAAACCAACTTGAGATGGTTCATATTCATTCCTTTCAGTCTTTCTGCTGACTCATTCCGATATTCCTCGGACAAATGATAAGAGCCATTTTCGTAAACGATAAGGTTTTCTTCCAACAATTTTCTTAAAATCTTTTCATCAAGCCCCTCGTAATCCCTCATTGCTATTTTGTACAAAGCCAGCAATTCAAAGACATTCAGTTGCTCGGCCGCAGCTCTATTATCCTGTACCTTCCTGACAAAAATAACAAAGGCCGTATCAAGTATAGGAGCTTTGAAGGTGAGACTTACCTGATACGGGTCTGTTCCCGAATAGTCAGGCAGTACTCTCCCCTCCATAATGCAGTTGTAGAACATTTTATCCACCCCCTGACCGGAACGTTCCACCAATCCGGTCTTCTGCAATATCTCGCTCATCAACTTACTGCGGGGAACGCTATTCACCGTCAAGATGTTGTTTATATCCACTCCGGACGGGAAGCCACCGGCATTAGTAATGGTTATGCTATCGGGATACTGCTTGATGACGACATCGCTCTAAATCAACATTGAGCGGTGGCAGCAAGCATTCAATATCGCCTCTCTGATTGCCTCCTTGTTGAACGATGGTATATCGAATATATAAGGGGCCGTCATTGTAATGCAGAAGCGGGTTGCTGGCAGGCTGGTTGATGTAATCCCATACCTTGTCAATCGCTATGAATAACGGCAACTGAAATTCTTTGCGAGCGGTATCTTGTATCATCGAGTGATATGTTCTGAACTCTACAACGATATTGTTCTGAGGGAGATATTTCCGTATGGCTTCGGATTTCCCAAGCAGAATAAGTGCCGCATAATTCAATTTCCCGTCCTTCAACAAATCCAAATCAGATAGCACTTGTTCGTCGGGATAGTTTTGAAACAACGGATTTTCCTGCTTTCGCGCATATTGGTTTTTCATTTCTGCTATGGCCTCCTTATCCAAATCCTCTATGGTAAGCCCCTCGCATATCTTGGCTGAAAAATCCGGTTCCTGTTCAGACAATATCCTGAAAATCTCGGCATCGGACATTGCCCGCAGGCTTTCCCCTGTACGCATAAGAGGTACGCCCTCAAATCTCAACAACCTACCTACGGGACGAGATGGAACAGATAGTACAAGCACATGCTTACCGTCTTCGTAAAGTTTGGTAGCTTCTATCCTCATTCCTAATCTTTCGTAGATTTCATCTGTGAGTTCTCCCACTTCTTTTTCTGCAAAATCCGAACCGACAACCGCATGGGGCATATGATCTACCATTCCTAATACCAATCGTCCACCCTTTTCATTCGCCAACGCGACAATATACCCCAATACACACCACCGCCTGTCTTTCAGATCAACGTGTTTTCCTCCGGCAAACGGGTAATTATGCTTTGCCTCCTTAATACTATATGGTCTTTGCTTTCGCGTAGCTTCTGTAATTCTGCAATCGTAATCTCCAACAAGGTAAATCCAACCCCAAAAGATACAAATGGCTATTCCGATAGAAACGAAAATTGTGCAACACAATTTTATGTCAGTAACACATGACAATGTAAAATAAAAGGGGATCGTGCCAGCGAAATCTCTCCCACAAAAAATAAGGGCTAAAACTGTATATTCCAGTTCTGCCCATTTACGGCAGTCATCTTTATGATTACCGCACTTTTTCTCCACTTCAATTTTACTATTCTTTCACTGCCATCTTCTTACCATATGCAACAATTTCGTCCATTGTCAGCCACTCCGGTTTTTCGTCTGCGCTGAAACTATCATACAGTTTGATCATAAAATCAAGTTGTCGTTCTTCGCTACCAGCCCACAGGCATTTTGTATTTCTGTTGCCAAAGCCAAGATAATACTCGCAATCTACTTGTAAACGCCCTAACAACATGTATCTGAATGTTAAATCACGCTGCATTATATAATCCATTGTTATTTCGCCGTTAGGGCTTATTTGATGTACTGTACTCATAATCTCTGTTGTTTTCAAGTTGATTTTTCTTTTTCCCTTTGATACCTAACTGTATCGAAAGGTTGATTATTTTTTCTGCCCACGGGATTGGCGGACTGTCCAGGCAAGGAGGGTGCGGAAAATACGCTCTCCAACAAAGTCGGAGAGGAAGATTTTCCGACAGCAAGCAAAGCGGTCCTTGACAGGACTGGCAGACGCTAATCGAACTTTGCAGACAAAAATAACCGGGCTTTCGGGATAGGTACGGAGTAGATAAAGGCGTATGCAGAATAATAAAAAGGGTATATAAGGAATTTATAAAAGGGGAATCCGCACTAATAAAAAGGGATCTGCACGGAAGAGAACCCGACCGAAGCCGGCTCCCTACACTCCTACGCTTAATCCGTTACATCAAAGAAATAACTTAGCTCTTCATCTTTCAGATTCTCCATCGCATATTGGTCGGTCTGTTCCCAAAGGGTATTGTAGAGTTCCGCAAACTCCGGTCTTTTTTCGTGGTATTGCCATATCTTATAGTTAAGCACCAATACCAGTTCGGTTAAAAATTCGTAATCTTCTTTCCACTCTTTGAAAGCACGATTGAACGTGTCCTGAATAGCTGAAAGGCCAAATCGCTCTGCTATCGAAAAATCTTCCCAAAACGTTGTTTGTACTTCGTAACCGTTTTCTTTCATAAATTCTCTGAATGTCATAATGCTTAAATTTTAAGATTGTTTTTTGTTTGGTGATTATATACTACTTTACAGTATGTGTCGGTGATGCTTGTTTTGATACTCAAACTCCTCCGTCGGCTTTGCCGCCACCTCCTCTATAAACAGAGGAGGAACTGGTATTTTTTACTGAAGATCAGGAGTATTTAAACTCTCTTTCTGTTTATAGAGGGAGTACCCCGAAGGGGGGAGGGAGTTTGTTTGCTGTAAATTTGTATATAAGTTCCTTTTGTTTTTCCCTCTTGTAGTATCTACTACTTTCGGGCTTGATTTAATTATGTCGCCTCAAAAGGTGTCATGGCTCCTTATGCAAGGTTTCACGGCTAAATACGACCTCTGTGAAGCAGAAGGTGGAGATTTGGCTGTGAACCCAAGGCTATGACCTTGCAGACAAGAGAGACATGACAAGCACCTTTGCGACACAATTCACATCAAGTAGCCCGAAAGGGATATGCGGAATAATGGAGGAAGTAAGAAGAAGGCTAAAACAGGGAAAGGTAAAACCGAGGATATGCCGCCAAAGCACATAGCCCAAACAACGACTGGTGAAAAGAGACAGAGCTGAAAGGACAAAGTAATGTCTCCTTTAACAATTTTGCTGGCCAAAAGAAAAATAGGTATGGCTTTGCGAGCTTATAAAAGCCGTTTAGTTTAGAACTTGAAGAGATATACAAAAAACAGACTAAACTTTATTATATTTGCAGTGTGCTTCGAATATCATCGTATGATGAGAACGAGATTGTTTTTCTTTCCAAGGGACAAAAAAATTGGCCTAAAAAACATCAAGGGATAGACCTTATATTTGCTCTTTTTATCTTTTGGACAGCAATTTTTTGTCTCCAGTTTGTCCCCCGAAGCATTTCATAAAAAACATAATATATTAAATATCAATTTATTACAAGTCAAAAATTATACAAAACATTTTCCGCATCGGTAAATAACCCAAACAGCTGGTTATCAATGCATTACAAAAAACCAACCATAACACATTGACATAAAATCACTTAAATAGAGGTTAAATAAGCTGTTTTGAGAGTCATATTTTCTCTTGTTTGCTTATTTTTTCCGCATTTTTGTCCCCCGTTTGTCCCTCGAAGTATTTTGGACACATACACTTATCCAACCGGGTAAAATTTCAGAAAATTATCATTTTGCAAAGTTATTCGAAACTCTAATTTACAAATACATACGAACATGATATAATTTTGATATACAAATTAATATAGATAAAATTACAGCAAATGATATTCAGATTGGAGTATTCGAAAAATATTATCATCATTATTTTAATATTTCCAGAAGTTGTCATCAATGGTTCCGAGTCTAGCGAAATTATCCTTGATGCGCTAAAATCTTACAATACTACCATATAATTTATTGTTTCGTAATTAAAAGCTATATCCTGTTCACACACTGATGACACTAATGGAAAGGTTCTTTTCCCTCTAATTGAAAAATCAGGAACTCTGCTGTGCTATTTCGTATTTCTATATTGCCATATAAAATCATTTAATATATTGTGATAATGGTTCACAAAACATTTTATTTACGACTCTATCACGCATTAGCTTCATGTCCGTAAAATTACGACATATATTTTGTGCTATTTCCAGATAGTTATCTGAACCATCATCTTTTTGATAATAATATGGCTTTATTGAAACACAGTTTTTATGCTCAAACAAGGTGTTTAGCAGCGTTCGGTCTGAGTTGCCACAAGAATGCCCCATGATATAAACTTGATATGGAGCAGATTCAATGAACTGAAGTAAATTACGATATTTTCCCGACTCTAAATACTTTATAGATTTGATGTTTCTTAAACACTCATTATCTGATTGTTTAAGGAGATCTTTATAATCCTCATCAAGTTCATCACCATAGCCAAATATTATGCTATCGGGATTATTCAAGTCTCCATGAATATGGTTTGTAGATGCAACTTTCAAACACCCATATTTGTCTGCTACTTCAGTATAATTAAAATTAAGTAGCATAATATTCTCAGGAATTATTAAATCCTTTAGGTAAATTTCTTCTATCTCTGACGAACCTACAAACTGCTTTCTGAGCTGTTTGATATCCTCTGCCATAAAGTGCCTATCGGAACCTTCATAACCATATCTACAGAGTAACTGTTGGTACACATTGTCTTGTTGGATTAAATAATCTACGTAGTCATAGTAAACTTGTAATTGTGAAATACTAACATCTTCTTTACGAATATTTCCATAAATTTGACGTTGTATCTCCTTATTGCACTTTATATTATAAGTTGTAATAGAAGAAAGATATTGAGCTAAAAGTTCCTGAGTATAATGTAATTGCTTGTTGAGTTCAGAAATAGTATAATCGCAGTTGTCTGGATTTATAATTGCATTTCCTAATAAGTCATAATACTCCTTTTCAATGTCAACCCATCCTTTGGTTTCAATAGAAGTGCATATATTTAAAAAAAATGGAGACAATGAAAGTTCAAAGGACTTAGAGTCATTGGCAATACTATCAATAATCTCTTTACCAGACGGTTTGTTAAAAAACTTAGGAAGACAAAATGCAAAGACATTCCAACAACGATTGTAATTGTCTGAAATAATTTTGATAGAACAAAGACAGTCCTCTGATATGGACGTAATATTTCCTGTAAAAGAGTCAACTCGTTTCTCCCAATACCAGTTTATGAAATCTTCATACCTAGTAGGAAGCCCATGTGCCAAGTCAAAGCCGTTGCCGATTAGTATAATTCGATTCATAAGTGTGCGTTATTCTTTGTATGGTAGTGCTACAAATGCATTCAGTTTTTGGCGCAAAGTGCGCCAATTCGGAAGACGTTTGGTCATCAACATCTCAAAAATTTTGTTATGATTATCGACTTTAAAATGACAGAACTCATGTACAATCACAAACTCAATGCACTCACGTGGTACTCGGGCAAGCTCAAGATTAAAGATAAGCAGACGCTTTGAGGGAATACAACTGCCCCATTCAGTCTTCATCTGCTTGACCTGCCATTCAAAAGGATTTTCTTCAAGTTCATTAGCCCAATATTGGAGCATTGATGCCAGTTCCTTTTTAAGATGCAACCTATACCAAGTACGCATTAGTTCTGCTCTTGTTTCAATAGAAGTGTCAGGTTTCAAAAACATATAAAGTTTGTTACCTTTAAGTTCCATACTATTTGCATAGTGAGGCAACTCTTCTACAATAAGTTGATACCGTTGACCAAATAAATAATGACTCTCGCCCGATACGAACTGCCGTTTCGTTTGTCGAGGCTGTGCAAGAACTTCCTCTATCTGAGTTCGAAGCCATTCCAATTTTTGCAAGACAAAATTTCTAGCATCATCATCTGTCAGATAATCAGGCATAGAGATATGTACCCTCGCATCTGGAGGATAGACAGCCAAATGCAAATTTTTAATGGATTTGCGTTCAACCTCAATTTCGATATCTGCTACTTCTATGGTGTGCATTAAAACTCAGGATTATTTATTGCAATACGAAGGATGTCATCTACATCAAATGGTTTAGATGCAGTAAATGATTCTAAGGCCCTACAAAGTTTAGATTTCTTTACATCATTCGTCCTAAATCCTTGCTTAGCATTAACTTTGATAAGTTGATAGACCTCCAGAGTTAATGCAACATCTTCGCCTAGATTATCAAATAATGCTTGTTTGCCTTGAGTGTCGAGTCTAGGATCGAATGTACGATTCCCAAGTTCACGAGTCAACTCAGCTATTGCTTTGAGATATTCCTTATAGTCAAGAACTCCTTGGCGATACTCCGCAAGCAGTCGGTTTATGCGTTCTGAGAATTTTCTATATTCTTCTGGATTACTCTCACGTTTACGGTTAACTACACGACGAACATTGGCAGTAATCGTTGATGCGACACCATCCTTTCCTCCAAGTGCTTCCTCAGCCTCATGTTCTGCTTCCTCTGAGTTACCGTCAAGCACAAGGTCGAGAAATGAAAAGTCTTCAAGCATGGCGAGCACCTTCGAGGGCTTGGCATCTATATACATATCAAGTATGTTTCTCATCTGCTGATCATACAGTTTCATGTCAACAATATCTCCGGCACGGCGCATTATGGCATTCCGAATATTATCAAAATTCTTGATACGCTCAAATATAGTCTGCGCCTCTTCAGTCGTATAACCAGCTCTCTCCATTTCAAGCGCAATTGCAGAATAGCGGGTCACAAGAATTTTTACAGCATTATAGAAGGCTTCGCGTATGGGGGCACTTCGGATAGTTGCAGCTTCTTCTTCATCAGGCTCCGTGCTGCGTTGGTCGAATACAAAGTAATCAAAAAATTCGTTGGTCGTTTTTGGATGAGCAACAGGCTCACAAAGATGCTCTACACGTTCAAGTGCCGTGTCCAAATCGCGCTTGGCATTCTCAAATCGATCCGTTAACAATCCTTTCACATCTTCCTTGTCGTAATCTGAAAATGCTCCAGTAGTGTAATCATTGACCGCATCTTCAATATTCTTAAAAAGTTGTTTGTAGTCGACTATATACCCGAACTCTTTTTCTTCATACTCGTTGTTTGTACGGTTTACGCGACAGATAGCTTGAAACAAATCATGCCCCTCCATTTTCTTATCAAGATAGAGATAGGTAGCCGATGGAGCATCAAAACCAGTAAGTAGTTTACTTACCACAATCAGTAGTTTCATGTCACCTGGATGGTCGACAAATTGAGTCTTAGCCCATTCCTCAAATTCTTCGGGAGTGCGGTCCTTAAACATCTTTTTAGCCATCTCTGCTTTATATTCAGCCTCGCTTTGTGTTTCGCCCGAAGATGATTCTTCCGGACTCGCATCTTTACCGTTAAAACTTGAAACGACTGCACAATGTCCTTTAAGTTGTGTTTCCTGAAAGACCTCCCAACAACGATAAGCCTGATAAATGCTATCGCAAACCAGCATTGCATTACCCCAACCTTCCCGAAGGCATGATATGAGTTGCATGTCCTTTACAATGTCGGCTACAATCTTACGCACGCGGTCACGACTCGAAAAAAGATTCTTCATTACAGCCCATCGGCTTTTTAACTCTTCTTTTGCTTTCGGACTGAGATTGCGTGTAATGTGTTCAAAGAGTTGGTCAACGGCCTGTTCGTTTTCAAGATTCTGCTCTATTTCGCGAGCTTCATAACGTAGGTCGAGAATCACCTGATCCTTAACCGCCTCATTAAATTTATATGTGTGGATATAATTGCCAAAGTTTTCTCTCGATGTAAGTTTACTCTTTTGTTGTTTCAGCAATGGAGTACCGGTAAAACCGATGAGCATAACATCATCGCCCATAATTTTTTTCATGGCTTTGTTGAGTATACCACCTTGTGTACGATGGCATTCGTCAACAAAGACAAATATATTGCCTTTAGCCTTAAAACCTTGGGGCAGTTTTTCGGCAAGTGCAGCCATATACTGTTCAGGAGAGCGCTTTCCCCGGAGCTTCTTCTCCTCTGGAGAAAAAGCAGATTCCTCCTGTCCTGCAATACCGAATTTATGGATAAGGGTACAAATCAAATTAGGTTCAACTTCTGACAGCATCGAAAGAAGATGATTTCCGCTTTTGGCACGAATTGGTTTATGACCGGCATCTTTGAATCCATTCTCAATTTGTTTGTCGAGCTCATCACGGTCGGTGATAATAACAACACGCGGGTCATTTGGCATATTCTCCAATATCCATTGAGCCAACCATACCATCATCAAACTTTTGCCGGCACCTTGCGAGTGCCAGATAATACCACTTTGCTTATTGCGGATGCGTGGTTTTGCTACCTCGAATGCAAAATATTGGTTTGGACGACAAACTTTTTTAATACCTCCGTCATATACAACGCAGTCATGGATAAGACGCAAAATTCTTTTCGGTTCAAGCATCTGAAGCAATGAACGATCAAGTTCATTAGGAAATTCTGTTCTTGGAAATAGCTCAGGAATTGGTTCGGGAGTGGACGTATCATTGGGATAACTTTGACCCGTTGGTTCCTTCCAGCGTAACCAAAACTTTTCCGGAGTCAGTATTGTACCATAATGCACTCCTTCACTATCGTTTCCGGCAAAAAGAAATTGGGCAGGTACAAAAAAATGGCATATTTCATTATCTCTACCATTATTACGAATCTGTTGGCGCACACCGTCTTTAACACTAACAGTTGATTTCTTCAATTCAATAACTCCAAGTGCCATTCCATTGACATATACTACTATGTCAGGACGCCGTGTATGGTATTCTTCTATATTACGGCGAACTGTCACCTCCTCTGCCAAAGAAAATATATTGTCGGCCACATCATCCTCGGACCATTCAATAATCTTAACAGTTTTGCTTTGTCCGTCATCTCCTTGAATATTTACTCCGTAGCGCAGATAGTTATAAAAGTTCAGATTGCTCTGAAACAACGTGTCCTTATCATGACATCGGCTTATTTCCAAATCGAGCAAGCGAAGAACTTTATCAATCTCCGTATTTGAGGCGTGTTGTGTATCTTTTATAAACTTTCCGAGAATTTCAGGAATAATTGGAAGGTTGTCGGCATCCTGTTTATATCCAAGATACTGATAGCCACAATAATCGTGGAGGAGATTAACAACACGATTTTGAGTTGTGCGTTCCGAATCTACTAATGGTATCGTGTTCATATTAAACGGATTTTTCCTGTTAATAACTGCTGCATCATGCCTTGACGGACTGCAATATATTTATCCCTTTTTGCCTCTATTGCTTCAATTCCATCATTCATGTCAGACAGAATATTGGCAATGGCTTTTTGTTCTTGCATCGTTGAAGGTATATTTATTTTCATTTTTGCAATCATATTTCTTCTGACGGAATCTACTGTTGCTTTTGCTGATAATGCAATAACTCGATTATAAAAGAAAAATGAAAATAGAAAGTAAAAGAATTTTACATCTGTATCATCAAAGTCGTACATTAAATAGCATCGTTGATGTAAATCAAATTTTCCATTGACATAATGAAACACCTTTCCTATTTGGCCATCCCCAATAGTTATAACACCTTCACAATCGAATATATAGCTATTACTTCTCATGACTGTGGCCGACCGAATGTAAAATGGATATATACCTGATTCAATTTGATCTTGAGTGTTACTCTCTCCTGTGGTTATTTTACAACATTTTTCAACTAAAGTATTCCTCCACGGATGGACGAAACCTGGTAATCTGCAATGAGCGGTTAGGAGCTCTTGCATAGTCCCCTGCATTATAGACCGTTTCTTTTCAATCAGAGTATCAAGTTCACGAATTAACTTATCTACATCGCTCAATGCTTCTGCAATTCTCGTTTGTTCGTTAACGTCTTTTGGTAGAATAACAGAATGTTCTCCTAATATTTTTGTATTAATTGATGGCATCCCCAATCCAACAGCAGCAGAAATGATACGCTGTTTTGCTGAATAACTATTTAAATGATAGCCTAAATAAGATGCGTTATAACCAAAAGTATTTCGGACTCTTAATAATCGTCCAGAAAATAACCAACCTTCTTCTTGTTCGGTTACAACACTATTTCTGTCAACAGAACCGACTCTACTATATACTATATCGCCTGTCCGTAAAGAATATTGAGCCAAACGTTTCTTATCTCTTTCCCCAACTAATGGTGTGTTCGTAGCATGAAGTATGTACGGTTCACCTAAATGTTCGACAGTAATAATTGGTGTACCATAACGAACATAATCAGATGCGTGTAATGAAGAACCAAAGGGACCTGTTTTAATGTCGCTTATAGTTCCTAAACGGAAAACCGCCCAGTCCATAGGAATCAATCCCAACTCTGTTTGTTTGAATTTAGTTTCAATCATAATTCAAAACCCATTTTAGCGAGGTGAGAATTTACTTTTTCTTCAAGATCTCGTACTGAAGCGTCAATGTCGGATAAGCGGTGAGCATAACGATCAACAAGAGCAGTAACTTGTTGTTCAATATCCACGGTTACATCGAAAGCCGCACTAATTGCTCCTCCAACTATAGCAGTATGCCATTTGTCGTTGACAACCATACCTTAATTTCCGATTCTTGTAAAGTAGGATATTTTGCAACAACAAGTTTGGTCAACTTTGATATCTTTTGTTTAACATCTGTCTTAGCATCAGCCAACTCTCTGTTAAAGTCAATATATTTTTTATATAACTTAATGGTATCATCTGGCAATGCCGCATAATTAACAACTTCCTTCAATCGATATTTAATTGCACTTACACTCATGTCGCTAAGACAATCGAATACATTCCGATTTTTGGCGATAATAGCTTCGCGTTTCTCTTTGCCAATCTTTCCTTTTTCGTTAATAGCAAGATATGTCTCTAAAACATCTTTTTCTCCCTCCAAAGGTTTAGGACATATAGCGTAGATATATTTACTTATGATTTCGGTAACAGTATCGTTAAGTTCCTCGGGGTATTCCTCCTCCATCTGTTCTATCTCACCTTTGAGTTGTGACACACGCTCTTCAGCTTCATTGACCGCATCGTTCTCTTCCTTGAAATAGTGATTGACAACAACATGAACCGGCAACAAATCGCAATTGTAATCCCTGAAGGTGGGATTCTTTTTAGGGACAAACTTTACCTCTTTAGACTTTTTATCGGTTGTAAGAACATCACACGACAATTCTACCGTCCAACCATAGCGAGAAATCAGATAACAATCATCTTGCATGGCTGAGTTCCAATAGTTGAGCAATATGTCATATATCGTGTATTTGCCAACAAGCCCATCAATTTCAGAGAGCATCTCAAGGAGTGACTCACTCCAGTCTGCTATAAGTTTTTTAGGCTGGCATCCGGGAGCAAGCGCAAACATCTGTTGTGACACAAGTTTATACCATTCTTCTATTGCATCAGAGAAGAATCCACTTAAAGTACTGAATTCCTTATTGTGTATAATAGTGTTTGGAATCTCGTTGCGTCCGACGCGCAGTTTATAATAGTTTTCCTCCAATGGCTCAAACAGCTCGTCTTTGAGTGTTGGACAGTGTCGCCAAAGATAAGAAAATCCATCTTCTACATCCTTGACAGGTAATCCTCCGTTTAGTTTGAGGTGAGCATAAAGATCTTGCTGAATTTCAGTATCGACTAGCGTTATATAACGTGACACATTGAGATTGCAGCCATTTCGCTCGTTGGTAATTTCGGTGTAAGGTACGAATCGGGCAAAATGAGGTATGGCTTCCTCTTTATCATCAAGGTTACCGTTCTTTTCGAGATTTTCAAGCGTTTCCCATGCATCAAATATGCGACGAATATCCTGTTCACGAAGTCGATTCTTTGCTCCATCTTTTGCGAATCCTGAGCGAGCATCAATCATAAAAATGCCTTTTGATGTCGAAGTCTTAGCTTTGTCAATAATGATAATGCAGGCAGGAATTCCAGTACCAAAAAACAAGTTTGTAGGCAGACTTATGATGCCTCGGATATACCGTTTCTCAATAATTTTCCTTCTAACAGCTTCTTCTTCATTACCACGGAACAAAACTCCGTTTGGCAATATACAAGCTCCGCGCCCTTGCGAATTGATTGACTTGATAATGTGAAGCAAAAATGCGTAATCTTCATAGCCAACAGGAGGAATAGGAGGTAGATTGTCTGAATTTCCCCACCGACCGAAAGTGTCATTGATTTTAATTTCTCCCTTTATCCATCCCTTCTGAGAGAATGGAGGATTGGCAACGACATAGTTGAATGTTTCCAGCTGATTTGGTGTTGATTTGAGGAACGGCTTTTCAATTGTATCTCCGACTTCCAACTCCGGGTCGTCATAACCATGAAGATACATATTCATAACCGCCATACCTCGTGTTGCCCCATCAAGTTCTTGGCCAAATATAGAAACGCCGTCACGATGCTTGGTATATTCCGCAGCAGCACGAAGCAACAATGATCCCGAGCCGCAAGTCGGGTCATATATAGAAATCTGTGGCCGATTGTCTTTATGTATGCCTATCAGACGAGCCATTAAGCGAGAAACCTCAGCAGGAGTATAGAACTGACCTTTCTTTTTACCACTCTCTGCCGCAAAATTCTTCATCAGATATTCATACGCATCTCCGATAAGATCGTCATCGCCAGCACGGTTCTTACTAAAATCAAGGAAATCCCGCTGAAAAACAGAAATGAGGCTTGTCAATGTATCAACCTTAGCTTTCCCTGTTCCGAGTTTAGTTGAGTCATCAAAATCAGCTTCGTTGATAATGTGATCTAATCGAGGATTCGCTCGGGCTATGGCATGGAGCTTTTTCTGAATCTCCTCACCTATATTGGGTTTCCCCTTAAGAGCAACGATGTCATTGAAAGAACATCCTTCAGGAAGGTCAAAGAATATGTCTGAATCGGATTGTACCTTGTCACTGATGTACTTCAAGAATAGCATAGTCAACACATAGTTCTTGTATTGACTTGCGTCCATGCTTCCGCGTAGGATATTGCAACTTTCCCAAAGTATGCTATATAATTGAGTCTTCTTTATTGCCATAACTAAATTTTTATTTTACCATTTATGAGTTGACGAGGGTCAACATTAAGTAATTCTGCAACTTTAACCAACATATCAAGGGATGGTTGTGACTTATTGGAACACCATCTTGAAATTGTATTCTCGGACTTACCCATTTGCTCTGCCAACCATCTATTGGTTCTTTGCTTTTCTGCAAGTACCACTTTTATTCTATTCAGCATTATTTGTTGATTATTCGACATTAGTATTTAAATTATCCTCGTTAAATTGCAAACAAAAATACATCAAATTCCCCATATAGCCAAGTATATAAGCGACAAAAACATCATTTAAAGGAATGGCTACAGTTGTCATAAAGCTATGCAAAAAGAACACATGTGTCGTTTTTATCTATTCCATCAATGAATTTCACCTTATCAAAAATATTATGCTGCACGAACATAATGTTTGTGCAGCATAATACCTCAATCCTGTCTTATTACTCAATCACATACAAAATCAACCCTATACCTCATTCTAATTGGCAATTTAGCGCATTTTTGCTTGGTAATTTGGCACGCAGAAACAGTTATTCCTTACATCGTTTATTCAACACTCCGGCAAACATATCCATATCTCTCTTGGAAATCCCTAATCTTGTCGCCAATTCTCGCCACTCTTTTATGGCTCCAATTACCTCAGAAATAATTTTCTTTGCAGCTTTTCGGTTAAGCATATAATCTTCGCAAGCATCAAGCAAAATGTTTAAGTCAGCTTTGTTGGAAGTGGATGAAATAAGCAGACTTTGATATTCATTCAGAGTAGGATTCATATCGTATGCAGGAGAAAGTGTCCAACCTTTTGCAGTCAAAAGAAAACCGTGATTGCGGAAATGGTCATCGCTATTGCCGATGCAGATATTGAAAGCTGCACGGCGATAGAGTTCCTGCAGATTATCTTCCACATTCGTACAGTTCTGGATTATGAAATCGACTATATCCAGATAACCGTGTCCCGTAGTTGCGTTGTCGCCGTCATTGAGTCCTAATAAAGTCATGGCAGAAGCAAAGTGAATCCGTTTCCCTTCTTGGGTTCTGTCAAAGCGTTGCGAAAGCAAGGTGTGATATTTCTCACCTGTTGCCAGTACTTTGGTTTTCGCGGCATTTATACCGGCATTTATCGCAAGAAGATGGCTGAAATGCTCCCAAAGTCCGGCATCGTAATCATCCTTGCGAGAAGGGAACTTGGCGACATAAAGCGTTTTATCCGTGTCAATCACACTGGCTTTGGGTCTTGCTCCACCTAATGAAGAACCCGGTTGCACGAGTTGGGCAACCCATTTCTTATCAGGCAGGACATTCCCCTCTTCGCTTTTCTCGATTTCCGCACTGGCTGCAATCAACTCCCTTATATCAGTCAGAGGTGGAATTTTCAACGACTCACTTACATTTATAAATCCCCCGTCTTTTGACTCCTTGAAACGGAAAGCACCCATTCGGGAAAAATCATCGATACCGGTCAAAAAATCGAAAGAAGACAGTCTCCGTACCAGTCGTTTCTCTTCCATCGCAGTAATCTGCTCACGTCGCAACAACAATGTTCGTCCCCAACGATCCGGCAATGAATCCGAGAAACATCCGAATATATCTTTCTCCGGTTGCGTATATTGCTGTCCCGGATAATTATTCAGGTCATCACTCAAAAACAAATCTCCGTGTTTTTTCAACCATTCATCGCTGAAGGTAAAGCAATAACTGTCCGAACCACGAAGAGATTCATAGCCTAACTCGCCAACAATTTCTGTTTCCTTAAGCCAATCAAAATCGGCATATACATATAATGTTTTCATCGTTTATTCCTTTTTTGAGGCACGTTCCCTAGTCTTCAGACTCAAATCCTGCAATGTTTTCCCCAATTTATCTTCTTTGGCCAGCCACAGAATATCATCATCAAGCTGTAAAGCATACAGCACTCGCAAATAGATTCCGATTGCAACTGTCGGTGCACCTTTTTCTATTCGGGACACGGTCAACGGAGAACAGGTAGCACGTTCCGCCACCTGAACCACACTCAAATTCCTGCGTAAGCGAGCTAGTTTAATCTGTTCTCCCACAACCGCCATCTTTTGTTCTAATTTCCGGGGCAACTTAGTCCCCATTGTATTTTTAGTCATATTCAACTCATCATATAATATGCAAAGATATTACTTTTTATCTATTTAATGATGTATTGCAGATAAAAAATCGCAAGATTAAAAGACATGGCTATGCAAATACAGATTTCTCCACCAAGTTTTGAAGAGGTCGACTCTTAGCCTTTGTCAATGACTATGATTAAGGCAAGAGCCAACCTCCTCAATTTAAGCGTCAAGCGACTGGATTCACCAACTTTTCATCCTGCCATTCTGCAAGAGAAACAATCGAATTGTATTGCTCCAAAGTCAACACCGATTCACCATCGTCCGAACATTCGTATTCCCACGGCAGTTCGTAAACAGTATCTTCCTCCTGATAGCCCATATAGTTATGATACGAATTGGGAATCAGCCGCACATAACCTTCTTCACGCAGAATCCTCAAGAGTTTTTCGGCATCGTGAATCAGCAGCGGTACTCCGGTCTTATATAAAGCAGTGGCAACCTCAATGGCCAATCCGACATTTGCCGAATAGCTATTAGAGACAACTATCATCCAACCCTGCTGCGACACCTTCGATGCAATGACATTCAGGCGCGAAAGTCCCAGCTCGCTATAATGGTCTGTTGCAAACCGTATAAAATCCTCTGGGCTGTCAATGTCGTATAGTCTATCTACATCTACGAACTTTACTCGCGTGTAGTAGGCTATATCTCGCAGCTCTTCCGGAACATTCGGCTGTTCTTTGTAGATACGATTTCCAACACCTCGTTTCCGGTAGTATGCTTCATACACCTCGTTAGCGATGCGGTAATACATACAATATTGCCGGGTGGTCATAGTCTTCAGATGAGGTCTGGAATGTTCCTCCACTGAATCCTCCAAAGCCTTTATAGCAGTCTCCCGATCTTCCACCTCAATTTTGAACTCCGGTGCTATCCGATTGAGTTCCTTTCGTGCAATCCGCCCAGTCCGTTGCTGGTACGGCAGATTGTGCGCCACATAGTCGTTGAACCCATCGGGATTTGCAACAAGAACATCAACCAGCCTCTGCAAATAGTCGAAGAATCGGGCAAGGGAATCACAATACCATGCGTTATCTGATTCTCCGTCGGCACAAGAGGAGCGATTCGTAATAACGAAATGCGTATGTTTTCGGTCTGTAACGCGAATCGACCGGAACTCTTCGTATCTATAAGAAGCAACATGAAACCACTGCGTTTCCGTTGGATTGAATGCGAGCCAGTCCGCAAAGAACGCTTCTTTGCTTTGATACTCTCCCGAAGCAATTAGTTCCTCAATATCACCCCACTCCTCAGGAGTAGGGCGTGGCACCTCTATGTAGAAACCACGATGCTCATCATCCCCCATTATGGCAAGTCGCTCGAACTGACGCTGAATTTCAACCAGACGTTTCAGCATATTGCCACTAACGATGATTTCACAATGGCGCATTTCACCCATTGCTTCTATATGCGAAGCGTTCAAGCCAACCTCCTTCGCCAAATCGACAAAGAATTTTCTATCTATTATTCTTGCATTCATTGCTTTATGTTTATTAAATTTCAACATACTTTTCCGGATTAAATCCATTTACAAGGTGCTCATTCGCAAAAACATATCCCACCTGGTTACAGATTACCCTAGTGCTACCAATCTCTGTGTCGATATTGCTATGCGAGTGTCCATAAATCCAAGCATTTATTCGGCTGTAGGCAATCCAATCCCCATATTCGCTGGCAAATGCACTGTTCTGTACGGAGTTCTTGTGTTGTGGCACAACCACCTTAAAAGTAGGCAAATGATGAGTAACCACCACAATATGATTCGCCGTACTCTCTTCGACGCTTTTCTGGATAAAATCCATACAGATTTCGTGCATCCAATTGAATTCCTCCACCTGTAGTAATTTTCCGTCAAACTTGATTTGGCGAAAGTCGTTCATACCTTTCCACACGAAATACTTGTCATTCGGGTTAATCCGCGACCATAGCGTACTCAGAACAAAGTCGGTATCATCGATACGGATTACTTGATTCTGATAGTACCCTACATTCTTCCGGAACATCCACTTCCATTGCAGCCCTCGTTCCATCACGTCTGAATAATTGTAATATTCATGATTACCTGGAACTATCAGAACCTGCTTGTAATTATCTGAAGCCCATTTCCAAAATTTCACCATAGGAGCAATCCTATCAAGATAGAATATATCTCCAGCCAAAACCAGCATATCACCGGTAACAGGTAATTCATTATGCTTTAAATATCTGCTATTCTCCCCGAACTCCAGATGTAAATCGCTCATATATTGTATCTTCATTACTCTTTCATTTTTGATTGTTTAATCTGTTTTTCAATGATTGTCTTCACCTGTGCAAATGAAACCGGCATAAAGTTGTTGTTATCAACCCCGACATCATACTGTGTCGGATAGAGGTGTTGAAGTCGTGTGGCATCAATTCCGGTGTTATTATTCCTTGTATGCACATGACCGAACAGTTGCCATACATCTTTATATCCGCCATCAAAGCATAGAAACGGATAGTGATTCAAATATATCTTCTGCTTGTTCACCTCTATGTGCATCTGCATAGCCAAATGCTCAAATCTATCGACATAACCCTGTCTCAAGTTCTTCAAATCGTGGTTGCCAAGAATCAGATATATCTTGCCGTTCAATCTATCAAGTATTTTAGTCCATTCGGCTGAACCGCCAAGACAGAAATCACCCAAGTGAAAAACAATATCGTCCAAGCCAACTGTATTATTCCAATTGGAGATAATCGTTTCATTCATCATTTCCACATCATTAAAAGGTCTGTTGCAGAAACGAATGATATTTCCGTGATAAAAGTGGGTATCAGATGTAAAGAATACCTTGCTGCCATCAAATTTATAATTCATCTCTTCTCAATTTATGTGCATCACTGCACGTTAATAATCGTTTGCCAATCACCCATCAGACGGAAATGACAGAAAAGCATCGTTAGGTAACTGTCACAAATGGGTATAAAACAAAATAGTTGGAAAGTTTGGTAAAGACTCTCCAACTATTCAGTTTATATTTTCAATCAGAGTAGAATAAACTACACCATGCTATGTTCTTCGTTGGAAAGTATTTACAACACAAGGTTCAATGCCAAAGACATGAACACTCAACACAGATTCAGGACGTTTATTACCCAAAATTGTGACCTTCGATAATATGTTCATTCTATTTCTCTGCATTGTTAGTTTTTATATCGTTTCAAAATCGGCGCAAAATTAGCAAATAAATTCCATATCCTACATCACTTTCCGAGAAAATCCATGTAGCCGCCTATATGCCCCACATAATAAAAACTGAATCTATGCAATAAAACACAGATTCAGCTTCTGATCATTTAGCCTACTCCATTGATTCCCGAATAATCCGCCGAGTCTCTTTTTTATACTCCTTGCGGTCATATTCAAATCCTCTGCACATCCAACAGCCACACGGAGTACCTGTAGTTTTGTAAACTTGTGCCCATTTGTCTTTTGCCAATTCAAACCAATGAGGATGTTCATAATAGCTTCCATCCTCACGAATAATGCAATGACCATAAGCGGCATAAAGAATCATGCGAGCCTTAAACACACGAGCCATTTGTTGGCGTCTCCAAAATTTGTTTCTTTTGTCCATCGTCTCTTTCTATTAAAGTTAGTATGAACAATGATGTTACTTTGGTAAGACTTAATATATCCATAGAATTTTATACTTTTAAATGTTATTCAGTTTGATGACGTAGAATCTCTTTGTACCTTTTCGGGTACAAAGTTGGTACAAATATTTGATATTATATCAGTATGGGTGTAAATACTAATCGAAAACTGCGCCAAGCTTTATTTTACACTACCGTACATTTTATGATATTTTACAACTATGAGTCGTCTATTTCCCTGGAAATTCATAGATTTCTATCAACTTATTTACCAAGTCAGTGGTACGAGCCTTAATATCCTCAATCGTCCATATATTTTTAGTAGCTATCTCACGATTTATTTCAAGCCCGTTCTTATAACCTATAAAGCGTTTTCCGTCCTTATTCTTTCGGTCGCGTTTTTCTTCAAATGACTTATTGCCAAGTGTACTATTATAGCCCGTAATGGTAAGGTTTCCAATTTTGTGGGTGTATTCCTCCAGATACTTTTGGGCCAAATTCTTATCGCCATTAGCAATCATATCCACCCAACATTGTGGAATATTTTCCCCTTCGGGGAATATGTGTTCGATAGTCCATACGAACACCTTTTTATCAGTGCGCCTCCATAAATCAGTCCATGTCTCCTGTGTCATGGCAGACTCTGCGAGTTTACAAAGTATGTAGCGCGTTGCACCTACATTATCTTTATATACATCGCCCTCCAAACTGCGGCGAAATTGTTCATCTGAAGCACAATTGGCAGGTGTACTCAGCATATCTACAATCAGTGTCATTACATCGTTTCCAACAGAGTTCGACTCCTCTATTTTACTGATAATATCCATAAAAATCCGCGTCAAATCACGTGTATTCGGATAGTCCGTAATATTTCTGCGAACAAAATACTTGGAAAGTAATCTGGTGAACAGATTGATTTGATTCTCCGTAATAGCAAGTTCTTTCTTATTCCTCATCAAGTACATGAGAAGAAGATAAGAAGGTGCACCTTGGATATGGTCGAGGTCTTCCAGAGCTTTACGATAGGTCGTTTCTGCAGAATCTTGTAGAATGAGCCAAGAATAAATTTGTCCACAATGCAAAATATCATCAAGAAAAGATAGTAAATCTTTATTAATAAGGTTCTCGAATATATTTAGCAAATTAGAGCGAGTGGCCACGACACCCAATGGGTCTTTCTTGCGGTCGTTATTACTTTGGAAAGGCTCATTCAAACGATGTTTGAAGGCATTATAATAGTGACGAAAAAAACGTTCCTGTATCCCATAGTCATCGGATAGGTTGCTGAGCAACATCTGCCAACGGTTGAAGCAGTCATCAATAGTCAGATTGTTACTCTCCGCCCGTGCCATAATAAGATTCTTCATCAGATCGATCGCAGTCAATGGTGTTCCTCGGTTATTCAGTGATTCGAACAACACGTAAGCGTCAGAATGAGTAGAAACCTCTATCTTAACCAGCATAGCTTGCTTCACTTTATTATACTTGCCTAACAAGAAATAGACAGCATTATCACCATCCATACCCTCCATCTCTTTATCGAGACGCTTTAAGAAATAGGTGTAGCAGCGAGCAATTTTTCTCATGGGGTAATAAGCGTGCTTTGGTGCAGTAGCTTTTCGCAAACCCACCTCGTTCAATAGGTAATCATAGTCATCCTTATTGAAGTTCTGCACCTGTGGTACCAATTTCATTTCGTTCGGAGAATTTTTGCTTTTCAGCGACTTCCTTAATGACGGCAGCACGTCGCCGTCATCCTCGCTCAAATAGTCTACATGTTCCTTTAAGCGAGTGTAGATAGCAGTTAGGAATAGGCTTATGGTGGTCAGTCGCTGCTGACCATCTATCACCTCCAAAAAAGGATTGATGGCATCTCCCAAAGGAATGCATATGATAGACCCTATGAAATACTCATCGTTGTTTTCACTGATGTCATCGTAAAGAGCTTCCCATTCACGATAACTCCACGTGTATTCACGTTGATACTTTGGAATGGTATAGTAAAAATTACCATCCGATGAAAGAATCTCGTAGATATGATATTTATTAACGCTTTGTATCATGATGTTATACTTTACTTTATTTTACAAATAATCATACATATTGGGAATTTTCACCTATGTTTATTTCTGCCCAATTACTCATTCATCCTCTTCAAACCCTTCTGACGCATTAGCAATCAACGCTTTACCTATCTCCATCTGTAAGTATTTAGGAAGACGAAGCAAATTTGCCATCAGCTGGCTATAAGTGAACTCTACTTTGGTATCAAGTATGGGTTCTTCTTTAATGCTCGTATCAATTTTCTCAACGGTTTCAGAATCTTCTATAAAATCGGAAAAGTCCGGCTTCTCGATCCAATTTTCTATCATACCGTCATGCTTGATTCTTAGACGGATATAATCCCCACAATCAGCCGCCTCCGGAATTAAACCATTGGGTACATAATCTGCAATTTTACATATCACCTTTTTGTCTTTGTCAAGCAAGATATAGGTTCCGCTATCACATACCTTGGCTTGAAAATATAAATCTCCATATTCCGGCTTCCAATCAAGAAGTTTATGAGTTTTCAAATCAATTATGCCTGACCACATCCCTTTAGAAACCAAAGGATATTTGTTTTCATATAGTTCACCAAGCCAATCATTGGCATAGCTACACATCTCCTCATTGTATGGGAAGTATATCATAAGGTAGTGAGCCACCTCATTCAAACTCTGTTTTTTGATTCCAACTAATATCTGTTTTGCCATAATCTATAAAATTAAATAGTAGTCAATAGACTCACATCAACATCAGGAATGATAACGTCCGCAAGTTTGTCTTCAACAAGGAATCCCATGTACAACGGAATGGTCAATATATCCTCCTCACGTCCTACATTGTATTGGCCGAGCTTGATTGCGTTGTTGACATGATATACATCCTTGTTCTTAAGAACCGTAGTCATGCTTTTTGCCTTACCGGTCTTTGCCTTTACTTCAAGTATAACGCATTCACTCTTGAATCTTACCAAGAAGTCCAACTCAAGGCCGCTATCCTTATGAAAATAATATAACTTTTGCCCGGACTTACATAAAAAATCAGCCATGAGATTCTCGAAGATTGCTCCCTTGTATCCCAAAAGATTACCCTTTAAAATATCTGCCTGAGTACCATAATCCAACATTGCCACAAGGATACCTATATCTGTGGTGTACACCTTGAAACTGTCTTTGATGGAATTACCCTCTAACGGCAGTTCCGTAATCTGCGTGTTATAGCATCTACGCACTATTCCTGCATCCTCCAACCATTGAATGCTACCTCTATATTGTGAGGCCCGTCCACCTTTCTTGACTACAGAATACTGGAATTTCTTGTTCTCTTTAGCTAATTGTTTTGGGATAGACTCAAAACATTCGCGGATACGAGGTTTGTTTGGATCATCCGCATATTTAACCATATCCTCTTCGTATTCAGCTATAAGGTTGCGCTGCACCTTATATATAAGCTCAATATTCTTAGTTTCAAGGAAACAGTTCACTACTTCCGGGAGACCGCCGACAATGACATATCTGTACAACAGTTCCATCATTGCCTTATGAATCCCATCAGGAACAGTACTTTCGTTCTCAAAACAGGATTTGACGGAATCAATAACCATATCGCTAATTCCGTTTGCCCATAAAAATTCCTCAAAGTCCAATGGATACATATCAATCACGGTCTCATATCCTACGGGAACAGAATCTTGCCCTTCCTCCTCTTCCTTTTTCTTCTTACTCTTACCGTATCCTTTCACGCCTAAAAGAGAGCCTGTGGCAATGACATCAAAGCGACCGTCTATATGAAATGACTTCAAGGCTGTCCTTGCCTCCTTACATTCCTGAATCTCATCAAGGATAATGCACGTTTTCCCATTGATGAAACGACTGCCTTGAATCAAAGCAGAGAGGTTGAGAATGATAGTATCAACATCTATATTGCCAGTAAAAGCAGACTTCTTGTCGGGTTCGAGAATGAAGTTCATATAAACCACACTCTCGTAGTTCTCCTTTGCGAATTTTTGGACAATATATGTCTTCCCACATTGGCGGATGCCTTTTATCACAAGTGGCTTTCTGTCTTCAGACTTCTTCCACTTGACTAAAAATGTTTCTATTTTTCTCTTAAGCATAATTAAATCTTATTCTTTCGGTTGTAAAGTTACATTTTTTTCAGCGAATATGCCATAGAACACACATTTTTTCTAGCGAATACCACCTTTAATAGCACACTTTTTCCAACGAATCATATCTTTTCTGTACCAGCTCAATAAAGTAGACACTAAAAATAATCTTTAGTTAATACTATTTTTAAAAGTAGTCAATACTACACTTTTTCTTAATTTCTCTTTTGCGAAAGTAGACATTCTCATCTATTTTCACAAGTTTTTCTTTTTAAAAGTAGACATCTTATTCAACCTTTTGATTATCAGCATGATTTTTCCTCTTCTGTACAAATTTCGGTAATTCGGATAGTTCCCTCTTAGAAAAAGTGTCTTTTCTGTCTAATTCACCTTTGTAATATCTCTTCCGATAGCCTACGGGAGTATCATACCCAATAGCAAAACAGGGGCGCTGCTTATTGTAGTATTCCATGTAGTTCTCTAAAACAGTTCTTACCTGATCGCGCGAACGACAATTGTCAATTCGGTAGTCTATCATCAGTTCCTCTTTTATCCATCCATTAAGAGCCTCATTTACGGGATTGTCTGTGGGTTTCCCGGCACGTGACATAGACCTTACTATCACAGTATCTTTTATAAGGTCATTATAAGCCATTGATGAATAAACACTGCCTTGATCCGTATGAAGTACAACAGACTCGGAAGAGCCCTTCAACAGGGTCACTACCTCTTTCAATCCATCCACATATTGTTCACGGGCGCCCCTACGCTCGGCCAACTTCCAGGACAATATCTCTTTAGTGAATACGTCAAAGTAGAAAGTCAGCTCAAAATAGAATATCCAGAACTTAAGTACAGTCATGTCAGATACTATCACCTGGCGGGGACGGTCGACCGTATCCCATGTGGAAAATATCAGATTAGGATATCGATCACGTACCTTGCGAGGCTTATAATGCACCTTGTGGCAGGTTTCAGACTGTATTCCAAGATATCGGAAGCACTTATAGACGAAGTTGTCACTGAGAATGAGGTTGAGATTATGACGTATATAAGCAGCCGTCCAACGGTATCCATGTGACGGATGCTCCGTATGGATCTGTTCGACGATTTCGACCATCGCTTCCCTAGTGATGTCACGCATAGAAGGTTCACGCCTCTTCCATTTATAATAGCCGGCACGGCTCACACCCATCATGGGGCAGATATCCGCTATCGCAAAGTCTCTTGACAACATATCGACTATTTTAAATTCTTCGGCTTTAAACGAACATACTCCGTTTGCCCATCCTCGGTCTGACGTACCACATAATTTTTTTTTAAACGCTCGTTCTCTATGCGGAGTCGCAGAATCTCCCGCTTATAGGCTTCTTCCGTAGGGTTGAGACCCTCAGGAAGAACACCCTTTAGCTCTGCGTCAGCACGCGCAAGACCTTCTAAGCCACCTTCATCATACTGCCTTATCCATTTTTTGAAGGCTGTGTCAGAGATGTTGTTGACTGTACAGAAGTCACTTAACTTAATCAAGGAATTGCTCTTGAACTTACGTATCAAGAACTCTTTTTCCAATGGATTCAAATGTTTTGCCATAAAAGTTTCTCCTTTCCGGTAGATGACAGGGGTAATCAAAACGGGCTAAGGAAGCGCCCTTTCGTTCGGGCTACCCCCTCTCTACAGGGCGCTTCCTTTATCCACTTACGAAGATAACCAATCTCTATCTTTTTTCTACCTTCCAGTGTCTACTTTTTGAGGTGCAACATTCACACAAAAAACATAATGATACCAAAGAAATTCCAAGAAAGCCACAATCTTTGGATTCAACAAAGATTCTGTAACATCTATGCGAAAACTCCCTATCACTCAGTGCGTTGTATCGGATAGCAGATATTTTGCAAAAGGCTGAAAAGATGCAGTACAACACGTATATGCAAAACAATGAGATACAACAACTTGCATTTATCCCTACATTCGGTGTACTTGCAAAAACAGAGGTTGTACATAAGCATCTACGCAATTCTATATTACCAGCTGTTTTATTTGCATATCAGAAGGTGAAGATTTGGTTGTGAACTCAAAGGCTATGACCTTGCAGACAAGAGAGACATGACAAGCACCTTTGCCACACAATTCACATCAGGTAGCCCGAAGGGGATATGCGGAATAATGGAGAAAGTAAGAAAAAGGCTAAAACAGGGAAAGGTAAAACAAAGGATATACCGCCAAAGCACATAGCCCAAACAACGACTGGTGAAAAAGAGATAGAGTTGGAAGGACAAAGTGATGTCCCTTTAACAATTTTGCTGGCCAAAAGAAAAATAGGTATGGCTTTGGGAGCTTATAAAAGCCGTTTAGTTTAGAACTTGAAGAGATATACAAAAAACAGACTAAACTTTATTATATTTGCAGTGTGCTTCGAATATCATCGTATGATGAGAACAGGATTGTTTTTCTTTCCGAAGGACAAAAAAATTGGCCTAAAAAACATCAAGGGATAGACCTTATATTTGCTCTTTTTATCTTTTGGATAGCAAATTTTTGTCCCCAGTTTGTCCCCCGAAGCATTTCATAAAAACATAATATATTAAATATCAATTTATTACAAGTCAAAAATGATACAAAACATTTTCTGCATCGGCAAATAGACATGCTAGCTAATCACCAACAATTTACAAATTAAAACACTAAAATATATTATATGAGCAAGATTAATATTCCAAAAGAAAATGAAGGCTTTATCTATACCATCCTCTCATTCGAGAGAAACGTCGAGATAAAATGTAACAAGAACTGTCGTTATATTAAAGAAAAAAAATACTATCAAGATTGTCCAGCCCAGTTAACGATGGGAAATAGCAAAACTAAATCCAAATTTACTGCTGATAAATTGGTCCTAAACATAAAAAACATCGGAGGACATGAGAATTGGACATTCGCCTCTAATGAAGTTTTATTGGTGGATGGAGAGGGGTTTATCCATGAGGGCGAGTTTATGTGCTACGAAAATATACCCGTAAACTACGCAGGTGAGGGACAGCAACTTTTACCTCAAACGCAGATGAATTTCATATTATTATTCTATCCTTTGCCCGAGAATGTCAACGTTTCGCGCTTCAAAATTAATATATATAATAAATGGATAGATTTTATCCTTCAGGATTTTGATGAGTCCGTTTCATCCCTTTTCAATGCGGTGAAGAAAAAAGAGAAAGTAATTGAGTATAATGAAGAAGGTGAAAAGAAACATATTTCCAATACCTATCTTGATTACAACCTGAAATATGACCTTGAACGGTTCGAAAAAAGACTATTGGATCTGAAAGTGAAATTATTTTCCCGATTCAACAATATATTGACCCAAGCTGAAAAAACAAAATTAGACAATAAAATAACGAGCGAAATATATGCATTAGATCTTGAATTGGAAGAGAAGCAAGAAGCCGAATACAATCAGGTAAAAGAAAATTTCACCGCCATCAAGAATGAATATATACGAAGAGTTAAATAAAGACGAAAAGAAAAAATATTAATTGTAATGTAGCAACCCATCATATAATATGCAAAAGAATATATTTTTGTTTATTATATAATGGGTTGAAAAAAGTTTTATCACTTTATCACCTCACACTCATTCCTTTCTCACACTTCCGTGACAGACTACCCGCTCTTTGAGCCACTCTCAAGCTACCGAAAATAGCAAAAAAGAAAGTGTCATACGAAAAATCTTCAGATTGCTAATTATTAGCTACCTATATGATACTCATCGAAATTAAAACAATAGTAGTTTTAATCCGCAATACGAAGTTGCCAGAATGCCACGGCCGCCGCTGCCGCCACATTGAGCGAATCAACCCCATGCGCCATCGGGATACGGACTACATAGTCCGCCGCCGCAATCGTATCGGATGGAAGCCCCTCTCCCTCCGTCCCCATCACGATGGCCAGCCGGGGTTCGGACGTCAAGACAGGATCGACAATGGAGATAGAATCGTCCGTAAGTGCCATGGCGGCGGTGCGGAAGCCGTGGCGGGCCAGATCACTGAGAGTGCCGTCCAGCCACGTCCAGGGGATCAAAAAGACCGAACCCATGGACACCCTGACCGCACGGCGGTTCAACGGATCGCAAGAGTTACGCGTCAGCAACACGGCATCCATTCCGAGGGCGGCCGCCGAACGAAAAATGGCACCAATGTTCGTAGTGTCCACCACACCATCGATGACGACGATGCGCCGGGCATCCCGACACGTGTCTTCCACCGTGCGGAGCACGGGGCGACGCATGGCACACAACACTCCGCGCGTCAGAACATAGCCCGTCAGCGTGGCGAGCAACTCCCGCCCGCCCGTATAGACGGGCACGTCGCCGCAACGACTGATGATGTCAGCGGCATCACCGGTGATGTGTTTTTGCTCGCACAAGAGGGCCAGAGGTTCATATCCAGCATCCAATGCTACACGGATCACCTTCGGGCTTTCGGCTATGAACAGGCCTTTATCGGGCTCGATGCGGTTGCGCAACTGGGCCTCGGTGAGGGTGGAGAATACCTCGATTCCGGGGTACGACAAGGAGGATACTTCAATAATGGGCATAAGGCTGTATTCTTTTTAATATGGTTATGAATCAGTTACGAGCTACAGGCTACAAGCTACAAGTAGCTGCGCTATGTTCCGAAAGGCACTTGTAGCTTGTAGCCTGTAGCTCGTAACTTCATTCCTTTCTTTTCCGTTCCAAATTCTTACTCTTCTCTTTCAGACACCGCAACTTTCATCACCCCGTCCAGTTTGTTTTCAAAAATCCGGTAAGCCTCCTCAATCTCATACAACGGGAAGCGATGTGTGATAAGCGGCGTGGTGTCTATCTTACCTTCTTCGATCAGGCGAAGTATCTCGGCGCAATCGCACCCGTCCACGCCACCGGTCTTGAAGGTCAGATTTTTTCCGTACATATCGGGCAAGGGAAGCACCTGGGGGCAGTCGTAGAGGGCCACCACGGTGACAATAGCATTGGGACGTGCACACTCCCACGCCAAACGGAAGGTTTCGTCGGTTCCTGCCACTTCGAGCACGACGTCGGCTCCGCCATGATCGCTATTCCGCAACACAATCTCCCGGCAATCCTCTGGCTTCACCACCAGTACGTCCGGATAATGCTCCTGCATAAAACGGATTCTCTCGGGCGCCGTCTCGCAAACAATGATGCGACGAGGGCGCTTGAGCATCACGCAAAGCAGGGTGCAGATTCCGGTAGGGCCGGCGCCGATGATGAGCACCGTGTCTTCTTCGGTAATCTCCGATATGCGAGCCGCCCAAAAACCCGTGGCAAGCACGTCGCCCACAAAGAGCGCTTGTTCGTCACTCACCGCATCCGGAATGCGGTTCAGTCCCTGGTCGGCATAAGGCACGCGGACGTACTCGGCCTGACCTCCGTCGATGCGGCAGCCCAGTGCCCAACCGCCATTGGCATCGGAGCAATTGTTCACATATCCGTGTCGGCAAAAGAAGCATTCGCCACAAAAGGTTTCTACGTTCACCGTAACCCTGTCGCCGGGCCTGACGGAAGTAACGTCTGCATCCACTTGCTCCACGATGCCTACCATTTCGTGCCCCACCGTAGTTCCAGGCAAGGCACGCGGCACGCTACCGTGCTTGATGTGCAGATCGCTGGTGCAGATGCTACCGAGCGTCACGCGGACAATGGCGTCGCAGGGATCTTTCAACCCGGGTTTCGGTTTTTCTATAAGTTCAAATTTTCCATGTTCAATATAGGTATATGCAAGCATTGTTTTTCTCTTTTTTAAAACTTCTCTTTCCGTTCAAACTCTCCCTCCTCTGTATAGTACTTCCATGTGCCCTTGGGTATATTATTTCCGTATTTTCCGCGGAGTTTCAATTTGCCGTTCTCATAATATTCGCGATAGCGTCCGTGACGTTTTCCTTCTTTCACTTCCGCTTCACTCTTCAACGCTCCTTCGGGATAAAACTCCCGCAAGACGTTGCCCTCAAATTTCTCAACATAGAAGCATTGCAACTCACTCATTTGCTCCTTCTCCGTTTCGGCATCTTCGTTCATTACTTCGTCGGCTTCGTCGTCGACTACCACCGCTACGGCCGTTTCTTCTGGTTGATAAGGTTTATAGTCCATCACGCATTGCAACGAGGCGGACTGGCCGTCTCCCGTAATCTGCATGGTCCAATAGGGAAATGAGTAGACAATGTCCTTGTCCGATTGTATCTCTCCCCACGTAACGGCATTCATCATAGGCTTCAACTGGTAATAAAACTTATGTACATCCGTATATAAGAAAACGGTAGAGCTCGAATTCAGGTACGAGAAGGCATTTTTAAAGCCCGGATTATCCTTCAACAGGTTCTTCTGATCGTAATCTTCTACAAATGAGAGCAGAGACGAGGCTTTGTTGCTAAACACCACATAATCGTCCACGTACGTGTAATAGGGTTTTTCGAACTTGTCAAACAGCCCTCCGAAGAACAAACGGAAGAAGCCTTTCATTTCCACATAGTTGATTTCAAATCCCTTATAATCAACCGTCTTTATCCGGAGCGGGGTGCGCCGCCTAATCTTCTTTTCTATAAACTCCATATTCTTACGGGCATCCTTAATGCTTTTGGTGCCGATGGCCAGAATCAATTCCGGATCGTGCCCCAACAGCCCCGGCTCGGATTGGGTGATGGCAAATTCTCCTGACATCCAGCTCAGGAAGTTTTCTTCCAGAGAGATGTCGAACAGGCTTTCAATCTTCTTCCGGGAACTCCTATAAGATTCGCACCATTGCGGGTCGTGGATCGCAAGTGCATTCTCCAGTTCTTTTACAAATGTCACCGGATTGCTGAAACCGATGTTGGTATAGAGTGCCGTCCTGCCGGACAAGATTTCGTGGGCTTTCATCCGGTGCTTACCCGAGTTCAGCAAGGCCATGATGTACGGATCGGCGGTGTCTTTCCGCAAGGTATACCCTTTCACCTCCATCCGTTTGTGGTCGGTATTGAAATAGAGTCCGGCAAAATCCATGGAATTGCTGAACATATTGATGTACTCGTTTCCGGTTCCCAGATAAATATTCAGGAATTGGGGCAGGCGTGCATAATTGATAAAAACGCGGACAAGTCCTTTGCCGGACACCAGTTTTTCGGCTTCGATAAAAGAATGATCAAGACCGATTTTGGGCTTGTTGCGTGAGTCGATGGCCGACTCTACAAGTTTGGAGGTATAGGAACCTACAAAATGGTTGTCCACGAAGGCGCAATAAAAAATATCGCGCGTATCCGGATCGCGCATTTCGAGGATGTTAATCCCGTTGTGCATCCGGTTGGTTACGGAACTGCCCGCCATGGTGAGCACCATTTCAAGCTGATCCTTCAACAAGTCCATCTTGGAGGCTTTTTGCATGTCCAGCACAATCAGAAAATCCCAATCGCGGGCACGGACTTTATGGATCGAGATGAGCATATCCCGTTTGCCCACAAGCGATAACAACATTTTATTGCTTCGGACCACGGTGTCGAGCGTTTCCACATTCCGGGTGACGTCCTCGAAGGCTTTCGCCCGCTTCAGGCATTGCCACGTGGCGCTCATGCTGAACTTTCCCCAATCGTCAACCGGGGCCGACGACTGGATGATGAAGACGGCATCTTCTGGCACCAAATAGATTTGCTGGATATTGCGGTCGGGCGAAACGAACAGATGAACCATGGAGTATAGGAAATATGCCGCCAATGCCAGTCCGGCAATAGTGAAAGTTCTTTTTACTATTTTCCGGGTATTGTTTTTCTTCACGGGTTCAACGGGTTGTTCTTGCGGCCCGTTGTCCAATTCATGTTCAATCATCCCTTTTTCAATATGCTATTCACCACGCGCACCGAAGACACCAGTTTAGCCGTCGAGGTGAACACATCTACATTCCAGACGTGTGAGGAACGGCCTTTATGCACAATAGTCGCCACCGCTCTTACCGTGTCTCCTTCGTGAGCCGAAGAAATATGGTTTCCGCTGACTTGCATGCCGACTACTATTTCGTCCGGCTTGCAAAGTATCATCGAACCCAGTCCGGCAACCGTCTCCGCCAGTGCCAGGCTAGCACCTCCGTGCAGAATGCCGAAAGGTTGGCGGGTGCGTTCGTCCACGGGCATGGTGGCCTCTACCCTATCTTCGGAAGCATAAGTGTATTGTATGCCCAGATTTCCCATCAGAGCATGGCGTGCACGCTGGTTGAGTTGTTCCAAGGGTACGTCGGCGGGGCGGATTTCGGCAAGGATGGCCTTCTCTACCGCCTCAGCCACTCCGTCTTCGTCATTGGATGCGGTAATCCGGTCGGCACAAACCTTTACAGAGTCTTGCGCGTTTCCCATGGCAATGCCCAACCCGGCGGATTGTATCATGGAGACATCGCAAACTCCGTCGCCAATGGCGATGACTTCTTCCGAACTAACACCCAGTTTCTCAAGCAAAGCGCCCAGCGTATTGGATTTATCAATGGAACAAGGCACCACTTCGAGGAAATAGGGTTCCGAACGAAATACGTCCAGCGCTCCGTTCAATCTCCGGCGCCAGTGATTTTCCAAGCCCACCAGCGCTTCTTCGTCATCGCTGACCAGCATGCACTTGCATGGGGCAAAGTCCACCGCTATCGAGAACTCCGTTTCCGTCACAATCTTCAGTCCATTCAGTTCTGCTTCCTGACGTATGTGCTCATTTTCAGGTGTATCGGTGATAAGGGTATCTTCGTGATAAGTAAAGATGGCAAATCCGTTTTTGCGGGATTTCTTTTCAAGATAAGGCAACATTTCGGGGTTTATCCGGCGCTCAAACAGGAGTTCGCCATTTTGGGCATTGATAATCTGCCCACCATTATAGGAGAGGATGAAGCCTCCGTAATTGCCCAATTCCAAAGTTTTGGCAATAGGCATAAGGCCATACGTCGGTCTGCCGGAAGCCAGCACGATACGCACGCCCATCTGTTGCACCTTCAACAAGGCGGCCAGCGTGCGCTTACTGATTTTCTTTTCACTATCGAGCAGAGTTCCGTCTACATCAAGAACTAATAATTTGTATTTCATGACTTACCGGTTTTGAGTTAATGAAACAAAGGTAAAGTTATTCGAGAGAAAACACAATAAGTGACGGGGTTTTTCTCGTACATTTTTATTCATCATTTACACAGGGGGACTTCAGTTCACGGCAAAAGCCGTAAAAGTAAAGGGAAGTGCCTGAATTCCGACACTTCCCTTTCTCTTAGTTTGACTCGGCCTTTACGTCCTCGTCATCATTTCATCGCGCCGCCTCCCAGTGCTCCCAGTGCGGCCGAAACAATAGCCATCACCACTCTCAGAATTTTCTTCCAAACAGACTTCTTCATAAATACAATTGTTTAATTCTTAATTCTTTAATTCTTAAAGCCCTTGGCTTTAGAACCTATCCAAGTGGATTTTCATCCAGTCCACCTTCACCTGACGACGAACCGCCACCGCTTTCTTCGGTCGGAAGTTCATCATTGATGCGATCCACATCTTTGAGGCTAAGTCCTTCGGAGCGGATGCTTCCGTTAGCCGTAATACGGATTTCCTTATTGGCACGAAAACAGACACGCAAACCGGTGATATCATTCGCCGTAAACACCTCTGCCGTCTCCGTCCCCTTGCTACGGGCAGCAAGATAAAAATATCCCAGTCCGTCAATGTTCACCGACCGTCCCCAAAGCAACTCTTCTTTCAACTCCGTGCGGAAATCTTTCAACACAGAATTCACCACACCTTCACTCACACCGGAAAGTCGGCTGATCCTTTTCGCAATCTGTTTCAGATCCATCGCTACACCATATTTATAGGTGATTACCGAAATGAACATTTACCGGGCGGTTATGAATCTGTTTCAACTTCTGATTCGCATGATTAGTTTGCGTACCTAAGCGTTACTAACTTCAAGCGATGCCTGAATTAATTCTCTTCGCTCCATCAATTAATTTTCTTTCATGCAAGAAATTAGTAAGATGTCTATAAGCATCCCATTGGTTGGTTATAGACATCCAATAGGTTTATTATAAACATCCCATTGGATGGACATAAGCAACCTACTAATTTCTTGCATGAAAGAAAATTAATTATTGCACTGTAGGAAGTTAATTGATGCACAGCTTGAAGTTAGTTATTCCTAATCAGAACAACCGCATCAAAAGTTTGATTCATTTCTTTTCGAAAAGGAAGAAAACACGGTAGTAAATCCGGAGAATTCAGAGTGTAGGATGACATTACTCGCCGTTTTGACATACATTCCAGCGGAAAGTATCAGCAGGAAGATTTTGCAGCGTTGCTGGGATATACCAAAGCACATGGTGGAAGCGATTATAAATATTGTAATGCCAGTTACGAAGACTGTGCCGAAATAATTCGCCGGTATGTCAAAGCGGCTCCCATTGATGTAGCCCGTTTCTTCCGTCTGGTAGTGTTTAACTTTATCACTCTCAATGACGATGCTCATCTAAAGAATTTTTCGCTGATTAATAAAGACGAGGAGTATCGTCTTTCTCCGGCTTACGATTTGATAAACACTTCCCTACATTTAGTAGAGCCCCGTATTTTCGCCCTTGACAAAGGTCTATTCCGCGAAGGTATGAAACTTTCGGATACACATCAAGTGAGTAGAACTGACTTTGAAGAATCTGGTCGTCGCATCGGGCTTCCGGAGCGGGTTGTAAAACGAGAATTAGATGCATTTGCAAAAGAAAATCAGATGGAAAAGGCATTGATTGAGCGTTCTTTTTTGTCGGATATATTAAAACGTCAATATTGGCTGTCCGTGGATTATAGACGGAAGATGTTGGTGTGGCGATTTCAAAAAACGGTATTTACTCATCAAGGCGTTTCTTTTACGCAACGCACCGGAAAAGCATGTCCTCTGCCAGCACCACTCGATAGACTTGCCCATTACCACCATATCGATAACCGACTGCCGGATAAAAAGCCTGTTCGCCTGATGTGGAAAAAATGAAAAATCGACGCCCATAAACCGTTGTCTTAAAAAAGCCTCCGCCTTCAACTGTCACATTTATCTTCTCTTCAGCTGGGGAATTATAATAAGCAGGGACTTTTGTATTATAATCCTGCACAGGGGAGGCGTAAAATAAACTGTGTCATGCTCTACTCTTCTTTCAAACTCATCGGTCGGGTCGACCAGCGCCAAGGGGGTGCACCAGCACCCCCGACAAACGTAAAATTACAACAACTTAAATCTAGAATTCCCCCAACTCCTGCATCATCGCCGGACGACGTTTATACAAAACCCTGAATTCTTCCACCAATTGCTTCACAGCCTTCTTCCCGCCATTCAATTTCCGCATACCCCGCAGCACCCGGGCTATATACTCATAATGACTTCTTCCCAGATTTTTCTCCGCATAAACGCGAAGATCATCCGTAAACAGAGAAAGTATTTCAGAGGAATGGGTGGCATTCAGATGGGAAGCATACTGCACAAGAGCGTCCAAACGCCTGTATTCCACAGTAGATAAAAAGCTGAATAATTTATCATACTCTTTTTCTTCTATATAAATCTCCGCTTTAGTATTTCCACTACCCCAGTAATCAAAGAAGGTGGTTTCCTGCAACAATGTGCTCAAATACTCCTTCCAATCCGTGGAAGATATCAACGATTTAAGCTTATGGTAATAATCCAGACTTCCATTCGTATGAATAAATAATAATCGACACATCTCAATAACCTTGGTGATATCATGCACTTCTTCATAAATGGAAAGCAATTGTTCCCGCCACTCTCTTAATATACCATACTCGCCTGCCTTTTCAGCTATCACTATCCCCTCATTCAGCATACTGATAGCCTTCTCATAACATTTCCCATCCAGTAATTTTTCAGCTTCCCGTCTTCTTATTTCAGGTAAATACAAGAATTCAGAAAGCGTAGCTTCAGCCTCAACCGTCTTACCCAGCTCTTCCAATATTTCTACCTTCCGAAGTACTAATTTATAAAGTTCCCGGTGTTCTTTCCTCTCCTCTATAAGATGGTTTATACTTAACAAAGCCTCTTCCTTGGATTGTACCGAAAGCATAATCTGCTGCACCAGTTCATCCATGTCATAAAGTTCATATTCACGATATGTCACCATTTTGGATATTTTGGTGGCTTCATTCAATATATTCTCCTTCAAGACCTGTGATGCACCCGAATGCTTAACTATTTCGAGCAATAAATCTCCGGCATCTTCACAACTGATTTCAAAATCAATGTCGTCATCATTATACAGAAAATCTTCTTCAATATAATTATTCCCTATAGAGCGAAGTATCTGGAGTGCAATTGTCGCCGCCTCTTCCAAATCCTGCCGTTGAAGCAACAGAGTTGCTTTAGCCAGATATCCATCTACTTTACCGGATACCTCATCCCAGTCAATCTCAGGCTCATAATACCTTCCTCGCTTGGGGCCATTTTTATATGCAGAGTTAAAACACTTTTCAATCTCCATTTGATAGTCCACTGAGAGTTTGGCTACCGGTTTCTTCGGCAAAAACGTTTCAAGCAGCGCTGATTTAAAATCAGAATGTGAAGAAGCATATTTCAGAACAAAATCGGATAACTTATCCGGCTCTGCAAATAAAAGAATCTGCTCCACTTCTTCATCCATCACCATTTTAGCCGCATTCTTTTCCGGTATGCTTACTTGAGAATCAGCTTCTTTAGCTGACAAGAAACGGGCTACTTTATTTCGACTGTCACGAATTGCCAGAAGCGTAGCCACCACATGTTTACAAATGTTTCCATCGTAAGGACAATCACACTCCCAAGCAATAATCTCATTCCCTTCCATCGATACAGTTACCTCATAATTCTCCGTACCGCAAACCGTTGCAATCCATTCTCCCGGAGATTCCTCTTCGATTTCCAATACAGCATCGGATTCATAATAGTCTTCACCACGCATCAAAATCTGAGGAAGAACATACTTTTCAAAATTAGATATTGTTATCACAAAATATTGATTCTAGTTATTGTTATTATCAAAATCAGCCATCTCTCGTTACCCGATTATATACCCTTCTTGCTCATACCCCTTCCCATATCTATGGATCATCTCAACAAGAGGTACCAATCGTTCATCCATAATATCCATAAATTTATACCGGGCATACTGCACATCATAAAGCTTACGATTACCATTCTTCAGCCGTTCCTCTACATCTGCCGGGATAAAAAACTCAGAACGTTCTCTCAAAAAAACGTAAAACTCTCTCTGAAAGATTTCAATCCCCGCCAGGTCAAAGTCACCAAAATGAATATAACGATTAGGAATCATCTGCAACCAAGTGCGCAAGTCTGTTGATTGAGGGTAACGGGACACAAAAAGAACTTTCAAGTCATCAAATAAATATTGCTGCCCACGAATCCGCTGAAAATTCTCTCCATTTTCCATTCCTACCACAACCACATCATCGGGAATTCGAAAGTGCTCATAATCTTCTATAAAAATAGAAGCACCCTGCACAGGTTCAATCACTAACGGCTGCTCACGCAAAGTTGCCTCTATCGGACTATAACTATTCACGAGAAATCCCTTAAACCCACGAGTTTTCCGAACTTTAGAATTGCCTGCCATTGCCACCTGCTCCGCACGCGACACCGCTTCCTGACGAGACATCATCTCAATCCACTCCTCCAAACTCCCGTTTATGGAATAACGTTGGGCCAGAAAAGTGCGACATCCTTCCACATCACATATCCGATAACTGCCACGCCTCCCATAAGAACTTTGCACCAAAACACCTTCTTCCAATAGTTCTTCTGCCAGTGATACGGGAAACGAGGAATACCCCACAGATTCACCGTTCAACATCCGCGCAACCTTACGCGCCGCAGCCACGGTCATAACATATTCTTTCCCATTTCTCATGCCTTACTATATTTTAGCAAAGGCACCACCTGCGTATTAGAATGCCCATCTTTATTCAATAAATAAGTATATTTATAATCCTCCACATTATATGTAGTAGGCGAACTGTTCACCAACAGGATATTCCGGCAATTGGCAAAGTCCAAAATTCCCTTCACGTTGTTGGGATGCAATTTACCTATCTCATCCATCATGCAATGTATCTTGAAGTCACCGAACTTACGGGACGCCTTTTCTTTGAACACGTTGATAAGCATAATATTTACCATAGCCTTCACCAGAATATCTGTTCCATCAGAACCCACATTGGCAATCTTTTCCACCCATCCCGTATCATTATCATTTTCCTTGACCCGAAACTCCAATTTGAAAGTATCCGACAAAGCCAATTGTTTTCTGCCCGGATCGTCCAATAAATGTTTCATGAACGACAACAGATAACGTACCGCTGTCGCATTGACGTCTTCACGGGAAGCCTGCGAAAATAAATCCGCTTCTCCCATATTATGTTGGTTCTCATCACTGAATTTTTTTATCTCCAGTAACAACTGCATCAGTTTGTCACTGCTCGGCAAGGGGCGGAGGGATATTTCCTTTATCACTCCGGCAAAGTTCCGTTCTATAAAATCATCGTTGATATCACCAATGGTTTTACGAATCTCACTCTCATTTCGGGTCAAGTCTCCCACCTCCTTCGATATACGCCGGATAATATCAGTGTATCGTCCACTGATATGCTTCTGATAATCAGAAATTTTATCATTATCTACAAACTCGCATAAGTTCGAAGCAAAGTCATAGTAATCCTGTTCGCCAATCAGTTCAGTACGGAAATGAAATGTATTCTTCGCAGAAAAATAACCTTTGAATTGCATCACGGCTTTCTTGAAATCTTCCGTCTTTCTGATAAAAGAGACTATGAGCGACTTAAGTTCCTTCACAAGAGTATCACAGTTTTTCCTGGTAGGCTTCTCTCCCACTTCCATCGCTCCGGCCGGACAAAAAGTTTCGTCATTCAAAAAGGCATCTGCTTCCGCTAATCCGCTTTCTAATATCTGCAATTCCAACTTCAGCTTTTCCAAAACAGTATTTATTTCTTTCAGCCCGTTTTGTTGTTTCTCCCGTCGCAGTGCAAACCGCTCGTCCAAAGCCGAAAATTTGGCCTCATATTCTTTCTTCCGGCTACGCATGGCAGGTTCTTTATCAAAGAGTTCTTGCTTATCCTTTTCATAATAAGCCACCTGATTGCGATGCTCGCTGATATACCTCAATTCTTCCCTGATCTCTGCCAACCTCTCATCATATTTACGAATGGTTGCCACATCAGCTCCCTTGCCATTCAGTTCAGCATCCTGTGCCTGCCGGAGTTCTCTCTTCTGCTCTTCAATCAATTGCTTATGACGATTCATCTCCTGCCGAACTTCGTTAACATAACGGTCCAATTCAAGCTGAAGCTCTGTCTTAGCATCTTTATAGTTCTTCTGGCAAGCCTTCAACTGTTTCTCACGCTCAGACAGATATTTCTTTTTCTCTTCATCCGCCAGATAGAACCGATGAGCAATCTCATTCAGACCAGCCTGAAATTCTTCCATCCGTACTTTTTTCCACTCTTCTTCTTTCGTTTTCCAAGTAGCATGATCCGCTTGCAGATTCTTTAGCTTATAAGGAATTTGCCCTCGCTCAGCTTCCATCAGATGTTGTTGCTCAGCCATTTCCCTGATTTGTTTGGAGTACTTCTTCTCCAAGAGACTTATATTTTCATTCAATTCCTCAGCCAATCGTGTCAGTCGGTTGCAATGTTCTTGATAAACGATCTGCTTCGCTGCCCGCTCTTGTTTCATCTCTTCGGGAGTACGGATGCTTCGATCAATGGCCGACAAGTTCAATGAAACGCCGAATAAAGTCCCGGCATCATCCGTCAAACGGGGATTCAATTCATGATTGTACAACACCGACTCCTCATCCGCCACCTTGCCTATCGTTTCTCGCCAACCGGGATTATGCTGTTCCAGCCAATCGCAAAAAGAACCTTCTCGCTTCTCTATCAATGCATCCAATGCCTGCAACTGTCCTTCTACATCCGCCTTTTCCCTACGCACTGCATCCATGCTTTTCTGAGCCGCCATCTCCAACTCTTTGCGTTTTAGCTCACATTCATTCCTCCGTTGACCGATGTCCATTTGCTGCCGACGTATCTGCAAATCCAGTTCCTTATCCCTTCTGCGCAATTCATCAATACCAGCTTCACAATCAGAAATTTCTTTCTTATAGTGTTCTTCATGAAGCATTTTCTGCTGCTTCAATTTCATCTGCATCTCCTCGCCACGCAGTTGTGCCAATCGTTGCTCCACCGTTTGCAGCTTTTCCTCAGACGCCTCCCGCACTTTATCCTCTTCAGCGCGAGACTGTGCCATAGCTTTCTCCTGACGTTCGGCAACAGATGATCTTTTTTCGAGAATCTGAGTCTGCTTATTATTTTCGAACAAACTCAAATCGGCATCCAGATTCTTAAACAACGAACTGTATTTGGACAGCACATCCTGATAGGCCCGTGTCAGTTCTTCCTTCATGATCGAGATGCGTGCCAATTCTCCGTTTTGCAATCCCTCCTGTGCCACCCGCTTTATGATTTCCTCTATGTTGATTTGCTCATAATGGAGTCGTTTTTCATGCACCTGCTTCAACAACGTCTCAATGCCACCTTTGCCACTAACAAGAGTATCTCTTTCCTTATTATATTTCTCTCTCAATTCATCAATCAGCCGGATAGACCGTTCACGTTCAACCTCCGTTTTATTTATCTTCTCTCTGATATGAGGGATTTCCTGCAACGCCTGTTTCTCAGCATAGTTCAACTCGGCACGTTCCTCATCTATCTGTTTGTGGGAATAAATCAGGTCACGATACGAATTTATCACCTTATCCGCTATCTTCCGCACGGGAATCTCGCCATTCTTGTTTTTGGTAAACCAAAGCATCACGTCATTATACTCCTGCTCAAACTCTTTTATCTGGCTTCGATAAAAACTCAAGTCAACAAAAACCTCTTCATCGGTCATGGAACGAATAATGGTATCTTTTATAAAATCGGCATCCAGCTTAGAGTTGAGGAAGACGTTCTGTATGGTACGCGGAATATTCTGGTACTTGGCACTTTCCACGATGGCGAATTTCCGGTAAGGAGTCATGTCCTGTTTACGGTTGTTGCCGAAGATAATGTCACGATACATCTCGTAGACGGTGATTTGCGAGGTAATCTGGCGTTTTCCACCGATACGTTCGCGGATACGCCCCCACTCCGGATACACCTCATTATGTTCATTGATGAACCAATCCCTCTCAAACGAAGCATCTACAAAACGGAAAGCCACTCTCCCCTGTGATTTGGCAGCCACCACACAGTAGGCTCCATTCTCACGCATCACCTCATAGATGATGTAAGAATTGGAGTATGGGAAGTAGAATGCATCAAAACTCTTCTTCTCCTTGGGGATGCCGAGCTTAAGTTTATCGGCATTGTAGAAAAACAACAAAGCGCGGAGCAATGTACTCTTCCCCACTCCCTGCGTACCAATGAAATGTACATTACCATCCAGTTTCACCTCTGCATAAGGAATATGGGCACTGTTCAGAAAAATAATCTTATTCAGGTATCTCATCTTGCACCTCCTCCGATATAGTGATACAGTCAATCAATTCTTCCATATAATGGAAAGCAGTCAGCACTTTGTATGTCCCGTCCACTTCATTTTCCTTTTCTATAAATCCCATCTTTTCCAGTTCATTAATCAGTTTAGCCACTACTTCCTCATGCTTCTTTTTGTCGGAGAACAGTTTGGAAGCTTTCTCCTTCAACTCCATATCACAACCGATCTGAATTTCAATATCAGCCGCACGAAACAGGAATCCGGGACCGAAAGCCGAATGATAGGTTTTCAAGAAACTCATATAATCAATCCATTTCAAGGCAGCCTCCAATTTGCGCTCCAAATCCACTTTCGCCTCTTTGCGCGTAAAATGATAGTAACCGTCTCCCCCTTCCAGATAAAGTCCGATTCCCTGATAATATTCATAATAATCGGGTAAGTCCTCTTCAATAGCATCATAATAACGCTTCACCTGAGTGGAAATACTGTTCGAGGAAATAAACCCTCCTTTACTAAGTATATTGAAAATCTCTTCGGTATATTTCATATTCAAAAAGTTTTATTTGGCGTAAATCAAAGGATATTCCACATTGCCCGAGCACTCATAGCTTTCCGTAAAATTGAGTTCATCAGCATATTGGGAAGCCAACTGACAAAAATAAATCAGTTTATCTCCACGGGATACTTCCTTGCGAAAGCGATAGTTCATCACGAAACCAAACAGATGCATCCCGGAGGCCATAAAAGCGTTGTACACTTCCCGCAGGTTTATCGCGTCAATCTGTTGCGACTGATTATCCAAATACCCTTCAGGAATAGCTTCAGCCAGATTTTTCGGACCATGCTTCCTGTTCTTTTGCTGTGCTGCCAACTTCCTGACGGCTTGAAAAGCCTCATCCGAAGTTCGCAGATAATCTATCGACAATTTTATGCGGTAGTTCGTCTGAGGTTCCATCCATAACGGATGACGTTGCGAAACAACTTGCCGGATAGTCGTGTTCTCTTCCAACAGGAACTGGTCTTTCAGATACTTCAGTTTCCTTATCTTTTCAAAGATACGGTTCTGATAGTCTATCAGGTTCAGGTAATGGACAATCTGCCGGTGAATTTCAAGCAGATTATGATAAGAATCGTTCAATTGCAGCTTGACGTCGCTCACCACATTCCGCATTTGCACATCCATGGCTACGCGGAAAAAGACCGGTTGCTGGTTATCAATCAGCTCCTCACTTTTAGTTATCAGCAAAGAGATGTTCTTAAGCTTTTCGCTTAGTCTTATTAACTTCGCCTTTTTTATTTGGTAGTTGGGTTCATTCTTATAAGTATTATCCATGTTCCTTTTCAGGTCCATTACATTACGGACAGTGGTAAGGGCAATGTTTTTCAGGCAGCGTTTAACTTCGCGTTGATAATTATACTTGCGCTTTTCATTACTTTCTTTCAGGTAATAATCTATATTTTCATTGAGGCGGGTAAGATAGTCCTGTACAAAAGACACGTTGATTTCTTCATTCACTTCCAACACGTCTTCAAAGAACTTCAGATAGAGATCTTCCATTTCAAGAAAGTCACCCGTGTCACGTATTACACCGTAGTCGATCAGATAACGGATACGCTCTTCTTTATACTCTGTCATCTCAAGCGCATAATCATAACGAAACGAAAGCGACTTTCGCTTGGCAAACATTTCTTTCAGTAGTTCTTTCTCGCGTTCAAGGCTCTTCACTAATTCTTCTATGGAACGAAAAGTACTCATAGTCCTTACTTTTTATTTCCCGCAAAAATAGACTATATCCTTCAATCCCACAATATTCTAAAGAACTTTTGTTCAATAAAACCACCTTTTCCAGCCAAAGTGAACAATAAAAACAGAAGCCGCACTTCAGCAAACAAAATTTTATCCATACCTTTACAGAGTTCTAATGCGCATATACATACTAAATAGGATTTTGATATGAAGAAACTGATTAGCATGCATTTTATAGGGATATTGGCATTAGCCATATTGTGTAGCGGATGTAGCACCAACCGCATGGCGGCGGGTGACCCGGGCGCCGTATTGGCGGGAGCCGCCATCGGAGGCAATGTAGGAGGCGCCATCGGCGGGCTGATAGGCGAGAACAACCGAGGATGGAGAGGAGGTTACCGTGGTTCTGCCATCGGCACTATTGTGGGAACCATTGCCGGAGCCGCCATTGCCAATGCCGCCACCGCCCCCAAACAAACGGAAGAATACAGCTACCGGGTAGAGAGAACCCAGCCCACCTATAATTCCCGACCGGAAGCGCGCCCCTCCGCCATCAACAACCTGAAGATACGCAATATACGTTTCATTGACGATAGCCGCGACCACGTAATCAATGCGGGTGAGAATTGCAAAGTCGTCTTCGAAATTATGAACGAGGGAAACAGGACCGCCTTCAACGTGGTGCCGGTAGTGGCGGAAGTCACGGGCATGAAGCACATCTATATCTCGCCATCCGTCATGATAGAACAAATCGCTCCCCGCGAAGGCGTGAAATACACCGCCAACATCAGCGCCGGAGAACGGATAAAGACGGGAGAAGTCATCTTCCGCATTGCCGTAGCCGACGAGAACGGAGAGGAATATGACTGGCAAGAGTTTTCATTGCCCACCCAACGATGAACAATCTCTAATTAAAACAATAAAATCATGGCCGACAACTATTTAGAAAAGCAATACGAAGCATACGAAGCAAGAAAAGCCGCTTGGGAAAAAGAACGCAAATACGGGAAGAAGCCCTCCCCTGCCAAGCGCCCGAAAACGGAGGAAAAGTCAAAAGGGAGTGAAGAAACACCCCCTATCATATCCCATCCGGAAAGTACTATTTAAACCCCGGAGGCGGCAAATGCATTCCCGCCATTGTCAATCCATTTTCCTTGGCATACCAGAGGAAGTGTTTACGTGACTTCACCGCCGCATCCTTATCCATATCATACGCAGCACAGATTTCGGGATGTTCCAATTGAAGGGCGGCTCCGTGAATCAAATCGGCTATCACCAATAGCTTGCCCGCCTGGTACACCGTATGGCCGGGAGTGTGCCCTTCCGCATTCATGGTAACCACATTCCCCGGCAAGGTTTCACCAAATTCAAACAAGTGTAAACGATCCTTATAAGCGTTCATGGTCTTCACCACTTGCGCATTCCTATCGGAAGGCATCTTGAGCCAGGCATCATACTCCACTTTCGATGCATACACCTCGGCATTAGGGAAGACAATGCTATCTCCCTTCATCATCCCTCCGATGTGGTCACCGTGGAAGTGAGTGAGATACAGATACTTGATATCAGCGGGGGTTACTCCCAAAGAGGCCAACCCCGACAATAGACGGCTATCCGGCGCTCCCATTCCCGTATCAAACAAAATCCGGACACCATCCGTTTCTACCAGAAAAGTGCTCATGGACGAAGGTATCCCATCCGCCAACTTCAAGCTATCTATCAGCTCATCACTGGCATCGGCGAAAAGCGTCCTCTCCATAAGACGCTCTTTTGCATTATCCTGTATCCAGGTGACCTTCACTCCATCCAGTTGTAAGGTTTTCAAACCGTCACATGCCATAGTTGTACTATCCATACTTACTTCCTCATTAGTTTGTTTCTTTGCACCGCCGCCACAACCTACCAGCAACAATACAATTGATGCAACAACCCAATATCTCCATGTTTTGTTCTTCATTGGTCTACTAATTTTTTAGTTCATGAATAATAGCTTTGATTATGCCGACTCGGCACAAGGATGCGTAAACCAGAAACGGCTACCGACGCCTACCTCAGACTCAAGCCCGATAGTGCCGCCAAGATGCTCGATAATACTCCGGCAGATGGATAATCCCAGACCGGTGCCTTTGGAAAAAGTATTAAGTTTCACAAAGCGGTCGAACACCTGCCCCACCGCATCCGGAGCAATACCAATACCCGTATCTGTTACGGAGAATTCTATCTCATTGGTATCCTCCTTAAAGTGATACTCAAGAGTGATTTGCCCTTCGCTCGTAAACTTAAGGGCGTTATTGATAAAGTTAGTGACAACCTGCATCAAACGCTTCTTATCTGTATAAATACGATAATCGGGCAAATTAGAAGCCAGCAATACGGGCACGGGCTTATCTTCCTTGATTTCATAACCGCGAAGTATGTCTTCACAAAAGTCTTTGATGTTCAGATACCCCATATTGAAGTCGAGCGTCCCCGCCTCTATCTTCGACAAATCCAGAATATCGGATATCAATTGCAAGAGCAACTCTGTGTTCTCCTGCATGATTTCAATATACCCCTGACGTTCTTTCTTGTCATCTTCCTCAACGAGCATACTTGCAAAACCAACAATCGCATTCAACGGAGTACGGATTTCATGACTCATATTGGCCAGGAAAGCCGACTTCAGGCGGTCCAGATTCTCCGCCTTCTCCTTGGCTATCCTTAATTCTTCTTCTATCTTTTTCTGATGGTCGATGTCGACACTGGTGATGACGTGCGCCATCTGTCCGTCTATCCAGGGGAATGCGGCACTGAACACGCGAAACCAGCATTTGTCGAACGGGCGTTGATAGTCCCAGGAGTAAACCCTGGTGGGCTGGCCGTTTTCATCAATCAAGTGCCTTTTAGGGCAGAACTCACACTCGCCCGTTTTATCGGTGTAGAGCGCTTGCCAGCACTTCTTCCCCTCAAAATGCCTGATGCCGCCATACGGGGCGGCCATAGACGCATTGGCATATAGCATATCATGAGAATCGAAAGAGTTCACATAAATGTCCACTCCCATATTGTTCATAATGCTACCCAGCGTGTTGCTTGCCCGCACTTCTCTTTCCTTATATTCCCTGACCGCTATTTCCTTGGAGAGCGAGCCCAATATCAGATGAATCATCTGGAGCTCGTCTTCGGCGAAAGGTATCGAGGCTTCTTCCCTATCCGCAAACCCGATAAATCCGATAATCTTGCCTTCGGAATCTTCGAATTGCCTGATTAGCAAAGAATCCACTCCATAAAAATCCAGAATATCCATATCGGACAAAGATATATTCCCACCCTTACGTGTATAAAAGGGTTTCTTTCCAGCCTCTATACGATCAGAATGTTGTGTGGTCATCTCTCCCATTTCAAAACGAGACCTCAGGGTGCCACCTTCATTTCCGATGGTTTCCTTCAAAAAGAAATAGCGGAAGCCATCCGTTTGATAAACAAACCCTTTCTTGAATCCATAGTAATTACAAATGTCTATCAACGACTTCGTGATTTTCCTTTCAATAGATTCATGGCCATTCAACCGTTCTAAAAACTGAAGTAGAAATACACTTAAACTTTCCTTGCTTTTGGTCATATAATCTTTAGTTCCTTAAGTTTAGACTACTCGGAACGAATTCTCGTTTTTTCCTCCAAGCATTCAAGCCGCTAATATACAAACTTTTAAAGACAATAGAGCATTTTTACCAAGTTTTTAAATATTAAATATTTTCCTTTTCACACAAAGTAAGATAAAGGGAAACCTATTTTATTTTACAAGTACTTCAAAAGCATATACAACTTTCAATCATAGTTTTCGTAGCGCGAACGCAACTTTGCCGGACTTTTAGGTGACGGCTCCGGCTTCCCTGAACCCGACTTCTTTTGCCCGGATTGCTGGACAGGTCGAGGTCTTTCGGGACGGTTATTATTCCGCTTGGGCTTTTCGGCAGATACCACCGCCTTTTGAGTGCTTCCGGTTGGTTCGACCGGTCTCTTTCTGTCCTCCCGCCTCCTATTGTTCTGAGGTCTTCCTCCCTGAGTGCGGCTTTGCGATTTGGGTGCAATGTTTTGGGTAGAAGAAGTAGTAGGAGAAGCGGCAGGCTCTCCCAAAGAAGGCAAATTGTGCTTTTGTTGCACCAGCTTTATACCCGTAAGTTTCTCTATCTCACGTAACATGGGGGCTTCTTCGCTTGAGCAAAAAGCAATGGCACGTCCTTCGCAACCCGCACGTCCCGTACGTCCGATACGGTGCACGTAGGTCTCCGGAACGTCGGGCAAATCAAAATTGAGAACCAGGTCCAGACCTTTTATATCGATGCCCCGAGCAGCAATATCCGTAGCAATAATCACATTGGAACGCCCTTCCTTAAAGTTGCTCAACGCACGTTGGCGGGCATTCTGTGACTTGTCTCCATGTATGCTTTCGCAAGCAATGCCACGACGAGACAGGTAGCGGGCAATGTTATCCGCTCCATGCTTGGTACGGGAGAAAACCAGCACCTGATGGCCTGCCTCTCCGAGCAACAATTGAGCCAATAATTCTTTCTTCTGAGGTTTCTCTACCCGGTAGACGGACTGGCTGATAATCTCCACAACACTGGATGCCGGAGTTACTTCCACACGCGCCGGATTGTGCAACAAACTCTTGGCAAGACGGTCGATACTATCGGGCATGGTGGCCGAGAAGAAAAGGGTTTGCTTCTTGGGCGGGAGCTTGGGCAAGAGGCGTTTGACGTCATGGATAAATCCCATGTCGAGCATACGGTCGGCCTCATCAAGAACGAAGTGGCGAACATCGTCGAGGCGGATAAAGCCTTGCGACATCAGGTCGAGCAAACGTCCGGGAGTAGCCGTCAGGATGTCCGTCCCGGCACGAAGCTCATCGGTTTGCGACTTTTGTTTCACTCCGCCGAAGATAACCGTGTGGCGCAAGGTCGTATAGCGTGTATAGTCCGCCAACGATTCATCAATCTGAATCGCCAACTCCCGGGTTGGGGTCAGGATAAGCGCACGGATGCTACGCGGAGCACCTTTGCGTTGGGGCATAGGGGCGGCAAGCAATTGCTCGATGATGGGTACGGCGAAAGCGGCGGTTTTGCCGGTTCCGGTTTGCGCCAGTCCCAACAAATCACGGCCGGTCAGGGCTTCGGGTATAGCTTGTTCTTGGATAAGTGTGGGGGTAGAATAGTTTTTTTCGAGGAGCGCACGGCACACCGGCTCCGAAATATTCATCTGTTTAAATGTCATCATTTCTTTTTATTACGGCACAAAGGTACGATTTTACAGGGAATTATCACTATATTTGCATGAAAAAGGAATCATGAGAGTACATCACATCGCCATCTGGACCTTCCGCCTGGAGGAATTAAGGAACTTCTATATCCGGTATTTTAGCGGAAAGAGCAACGAAAAATATATCAACCCCAAGAAAGGTTTCGAATCATACTTCATCTACTTTGATGAAGGTCCGTCATTAGAATTAATGAGCCGCACGGACGTGCAAAACACTCTGATAGAAGAAAACAGGTTAGGTCTCACCCACTTCGCCCTTGCCTTTCAAAGCAAAGAGGACGTACTCAAGACTACGGAACAACTCCGGGCAGACGGTTATACCATAGCCGGAGAACCGCGCACTTCAGGCGATGGTTATTTCGAAAGCGTCATACTTGATCCTGACGGAAACCGCGTAGAATGTGTCTATCGGAAAGAAGAAACTTCGGAAGAACCCGACGCCCCAATTGAAACGGAACGGTTGCTACTACGCCCCTTCGTGGAGAGCGATGCAGAGGCCCTCTTTGCCTGTTGCCGAAACCCCAACATAGGAAACAATGCGGGTTGGCAACCTCACGCAAGCCTGGAGGAATCACGGGAAGTACTTCGCTCCGTATTCTTATCCCAGAAAGGGGTATGGGCCATTACCCTGAAAGACAACGGGCAATTGATTGGCTCCATCGGCATCATCGCCGACCCTAGACGCGAAAACCCGCAAGTACGTATGCTGGGATATTGGCTCGACGAGGCTCAATGGGGAAAAGGCTATATGACGGAGGCGGTAAAAGCGGTACTAAACTACGGTTTCGGCACGCTAAAACTAAGTCTTATCACCGCTAACTGTTACCCCCATAACGAGCGCTCTCAACAAGTATTGAAACGCCAGGGCTTTGTGCATGAGGGTACGCTTCATCAGGCCGAAGTGACTTATGACGGACATGTATATGACCATCAATGCTATTACCTGACAAATCCGAAACATCAAAAATGAGTCTATAAAAGGGAAAAATAAGATTTACATTCATATAGTCCTTTTTTAAGACATCATAAATTCAGCGTTACGATACAAACGAAGTTAATCCTCACATTTTTATCCATTTGTGTGGGAATTCAAAATAATCGTGTAACTTTGCGAATGAGATTTTCTTTAGAATCTCCACTGGTAACGGATATAGGCGCGTGCTTTTATGACAAATAATATAGCTCAAAAAAATGACTCTATGAAAAAACGATATCGGATACTCAAAAGGGTATCTGTCATTTTAATTCTCCTTGCTCTATTCACAAAGATGCATGCGCAAAAAGTGCAATATACCCAATGCCACCACATCCTCACACACTCTTACGAACAGTTGTTACCCGTTTACAAGAACCTTAATAAGATTCTGAATACAGAAATCAATGCAGAAGAGACTTCGCAGGAGGACTACACCATAATCAAAATACCTTTCCGCATCGAGCATCACAAAACTCTACTTATCGGTATTTTTACCCTGGGCGCCTTTGCCATTTGTTTTTTCATCCTATATCCGTTGTTCCTCTATTTCAGGGAGTCAAAACGGAAACGTGCCACCCAAAGGGAATTAATCAGGGAAAAGGAATTGCTATCATTATCACTTGAAAAGAGCGATATCTATGCCTGGAAATATGTGGAATCCACCAACACCTTCTCATGCGATAAAGAATTCTTTGAGCATCTGGACATGCCTTTCCGCACGTTCACTCTACAAGAGATGACCGAGGCCATACACCCGGAAGACCGAACGGATGTGCTGACCACCTTCTACCGGGTAAAGAGCCAGGAAGATTCAAAAGCACATACTCAATGCCGGTGCAACTTCAATGGCAAAGGGTACATCTGGTACGAACTTCGCTATGTCAACCCCACGAAAGCCATGGCGGAAACCGCCTCCATCATAGGGTTGGTGACTAATGTGCAACACTTCAAAGATAAAGAAGAAGAGTTGATGAAGGCCAAAGACCTGGCGATAGAGGCAGAACTTAAGCAATCATTCCTCGCCAATATGAGCCATGAGATACGCACACCGCTCAATGCAATCGTAGGCTTCTCCAACCTGTTGGTCAGTGAAGATGACTTGTCCGATGACGAGAAAGCGGACTTTATCAATACCATCAATAGCAATTGCGAACTTCTTCTAAAACTCATAAACGACATATTGGAATTATCTCGTATCGAATCCGGCAAAATGGCTTTCTCCTTTTCAACTTGCAACCTGAATAGCTGGATTGACAATATGTACATGACTCATTCCTTATTGATACCCAAGGAGATTGAGTTCATAAAAGAAGTGCCCGATGCCACCTTCTTCATCCATACGGACGTGAACCGGCTTAGTCAGATCATTACCAATTTCCTGAACAATGCTGCCAAATTCACCAAGTCGGGATTCATAAAACTGGGATATGAGATAGACTTCTCGAACTATGAAATTTCCATCTATGTGGAAGATACCGGAAAAGGCATTCCGAAAGAAGAACAACGGATGATATTCGAACGTTTCTACAAGCAAGACGAATTTGTTCAGGGCACCGGCCTGGGGCTTTCCATAAGCATGGTCATAGCTGAAAAACTGGGTGGAAAAATCTCCGTTAGCTCCGAGGCCGGAAAGGGAAGCCGGTTCACCTTCACCCTACCCTACCATAATGAGAGTGAAGAACTTTTCTCCGTCGGATAATATATAATCAGAAAGCACGGCACCATGATACGCTTATTATAAGAAATGAGTATCTTTGCGCCATTATGTTGCACCGTTTCAAGACTTCCATAGCAAATATTCCACTTCCGGAAAGGTTTACTTATCCTTTCTGCTACACTCCCCATCCATTATGCGTGATGGCGGCGGAAGAGGTGCAACACTATCTCAACCGGCAACATGAATGGAAAGAAGAACTAAGTCGGGGGAAGATGTTCGGAGTGCTGGTGGTGCAGACCGGAAATAGGGAGATTGGTTACCTGGCGGCGTTTTCGGGCATATTGGCGGGGAAGAACCAACACTCCTACTTCGTTCCGCCCGTATATGACTTGTTGCAACCGCAAGGTTTCTTCAAAGTCGAAGAGGAAAACATCTCCGCCATCAACCGGCGCATCAAGCAATTGGAAGAGGACAAGGAATACACTTCTTTGTTGTCCGAGCTCACCCGGACCCACCAACAAGCCCGGGAAGCACTGGACATAGCCAAACAACAATTAAAAGAAGCGAAAGAGAAAAGAGAATTGCGTAGAAAGGAAGCCGGACTCACTACCGAAGAAGAAGCCCGCCTGATACGCGAAAGCCAATTTCAAAAAGCGGAATACAAACGGCTGGAACGTTCCTGGAAAGAAAAGATAGCCGCTTTGCAAGTGGAAGTCAATAACCGGGAAGAACTAATTCAAGAGTTGAAGGTGGAACGCAAAAGCCGTTCCGCCGCCCTGCAACAACAATTATTCGGGCAATTCAGAATGTTGAACTACCGGAAGGAGGTGAAAACCTTGTGTGATATATTCAGCCAAACCGTGCACAAAACTCCTCCCGCCGGTGCCGGAGAATGTGCCGCCCCTAAATTATTGCAACAAGCCTATCTGCACGGCTGGAAACCCATTGCTATGGCAGAGTTCTGGTGGGGCAACTCTCCCAAAGCCGAAATCCGCCATCATGGTTATTATTATCCCGCTTGTAAAGGTAAGTGCGAGCCTATCTTGCAACACATGCTTCAAGGGTTGGAAGTAGAAGAAAATCCTATGCTACAACTTCCGGAACAGGGCTACGGGAAATTAAGAATAGTCTATGAGGACGAATGGTTACTGGTAGTCAACAAGCCTTCCGGAATGCTCTCTGTGCCCGGTAAGGGTGAAAAGGAGTCCGTATATAGTCTGGCAAGGCAACTCTATCCGGAAGCCGACGGGCCGATGATTGTGCACCGGCTGGACATGGCTACATCGGGACTTTTAATCGTTGCCAAGAATAAAAAGGTGCATCAACACTTGCAAGCCCAGTTCAAGAATCATAGCATCCGAAAAATGTATATAGCCCTGCTCGACGGCATCATTCCCCAAGACGAGGGAACCATCGAGCTTCCCATCTGTCCGGATCCGCTGGACCGTCCCCGGCAGGTGGTGAACATGGAGTACGGCAAACCCGCCATCACTCATTATCAGGTTCTTGAGCGGACGGACAAATGCACACGCATAGCTTTTCATCCGCATACAGGGCGCACTCATCAGCTCCGTGTGCATGCCGCACATCCGTCAGGTCTGCATTGTCCCATCATAGGCGACGAGCTTTACGGGAGAAAGGATAAACGCCTCTACCTGCATGCCGAGTCCATCGAATTTACCCATCCCGCCGACGGACGGATCATCCGTATCACGGAAAAGGCTGACTTCTGATGATTGCTTCTTCTCTTTTTCTCCTTCACAAGAGAGAGTCAAAAAGCCTATATAAACTGACAAATAGCTTAGGAATTGAACCTTTTCATTCCCACCATATCCGGATTTTATTCCCTATTTTTGCAAACGGATAAATCTATCCGATCAAGCACTATTAACCAACTAATGATTAAAACCATGAAATTCGTAACTTTAGCATGTAGTTTACTTTTCTGCCTGTCCTCTTTCGCACAAGAGAATTTTCCTGACGGAACTCCTATTCCCGACTGGTTCAGACAAAACGAAATCGTAAATATTGAAACACTGGGTGACAAGTACAAGATTACAGATTATAGCGTTGTAAATGATAGCACCCTGATGCAAACAGAAAAGATTCAAGCGGTCATCGACCAGGCTTCGTCCAAAGGCGGTGGCGTAGTCATCATCCCGAAAGGTACTTACCTGAGTGGTGCGCTTTTCTTCAAACCGAAAACCCATCTTTATCTGGAAGAAGGAGCCGTACTGAAAGGTAGCGATGATATCAGCAATTTCCCCATAATCAATACCCGCATAGAGGGGCAATCACTGAAGTATTTCGCCGCACTGGTGAATGCTGACGGAGTCAATGGTTTCACCATCTCCGGCAAAGGCACAATCAACGGTAACGGTCTGCGCTATTGGAAATCTTTCTGGTTGCGCCGTTCCGTCATTCCTAAATGTACCAATATGGATGAGTTGCGTCCGCGCCTAGTACACATTTCCAATAGCAATGATGTACAGATTTCAGGAGTACGTCTCATCAATTCTCCGTTCTGGACAACGCATATTTATAAATGTAATAATGTGAAATTGCTGAATTTATACATCTTCTCTCCGGCAGCTCCGGTCAAGGCTCCCAGCACGGACGCTATTGATATTGATGTATGTAGCAATGTATTGGTTAAGAATTGCTATCTCTCGGTTAACGATGATGCCATTGCTCTGAAAGGTGGAAAAGGCCCGTGGGCTGATAAGGATTCCAACAACGGAAGTAACACTAACATTATTATAGAAGATTGTACGTATGGTTTCTGCCATAGTGCACTGACTTGTGGTAGCGAATCTATTCATAACCGTAATATTATCCTCCGCCGTTGCACAATCAATCAGGCAAGCCGCTTGCTATGGTTGAAAATGCGTGCCGACACTCCTCAGAATTACGAGTATATCCTTGTTGAAGACATCAAAGGAAATGCCAAGAGTTTCCTCTACGTCAAGCCGTGGACACAATTCTTTGACCTCAAGGACCGGAAGGATGTTCCGATGTCCTACTCAGACCACGTGACGATGCGTAATATTGACTTCGATTGTGATGTATTCTTCAACGTAAGTGCATCCGAACAATACAAATTGTCGAATTTCAAGTTCGAGAATCTGAATATCAAGGCGAAGAATGGAGATTGCGATAAGTCAGTGATCTCATCGTTTGAATGGGATAATGTGAAGGTGAATCAATAAAATTAAGAAATAGCTATAGACAATAATTCCTGCAAAGTTTCCGAGAGAATCGAATTTTGCAGGAATTATTGTTTTTATATAGCATACAAATAACTATTCAAAGCTACGCAACAACTTTATTTCTTCCGCCCAGAGCGTTTCATCCGGTGTTTCCAGAATGACAGGCATGTTGTCGAAACGTTCGTCTTTCATAAAACGCTTGAAGAAATCAATCCCTAACAAGCCTTTCCCGATGCTATCATGGCGGTCTACATGGCTACCCAACTCTTTCTTCGTATCATTCAAGTGAATGCCCCGCAAATAATTGAAGCCAACTACCTCGTCGAACTCACGGAATACTTTATCATATTCCCCTACTATATCATAACCTGCCGAATAGGTGTGGCAAGTATCCAGGCATACCCCTACACGTGATTTATCTTCTACCCGGTCGATGATATGCTTCAATTGCCAAAACTCATTACCTACATTGCTACCCTGCCCTGCCGTATTTTCAATAACGGCCGTTACCCCTTTCGTTTTGCTCAATGTAATGTTGATGGACTCGGCAACCTTATCCAGACATTCCTCCACCGAAATCTTATTAAGATGGCTTCCCGGATGGAAGTTCAGGAGTTGCAAGCCTAATTGCTCACAACGTTGCATCTCATCCAGAAATGCGGCACGGCTTTTCTCCAATCCTTCTTCTTCCGGATGCCCCAGATTAATCAGATAACTATCATGGGGCAGGATATAGCGGGCATCAAAAGAGAATTTCTCACAATTGCCCTTGAACTCGCGAATGCTTTCCTCCGTCAACGGTTTGGCTACCCATTGCCGTTGATTCTTTGTGAACAAGGCGAATGCATTCGCACCTATCTCATGGGCATTAACGGGAGCTATTTCTACTCCACCACTTGCACTCACGTGCGCTCCAATATATTTTTTCATATCTGTTCTTTATATGATGATTAAAAACGGAAGCAAGATAGAGAAAAATCCGAAGATGGCAAAATCAATTTAGAGTGCACACGTCCCTTCTCCGGCATAATCCTTTCCTGTCTTTCCATTATATTCAGGATGTCTTTCCAGCCAAACCACGGCATAAGAGCATGTTGCCACCGGCACTAATCCATTGGCCAAAGCATAGTCATAAGCCGCCTTTACCAAAGCAGAGGCAATGCCTCTCCCGCTGATTTCATCGGGAACAATCGTATGGCGCACATCCAGCGCACCATCAGTGACATGATACATCAGACGGGCAGTTTCCCCATCCACCGTTGTCTGAAAAACTTTTTTCTCGGGATAATGTTCTATATTCATAATCTGTTTCCTTTATTGGGTGAATAAATAAATAACAAGACTCTCTATATTAAATAACAGATTTCAGTAACTTTGTATCGAACACTTCTAAAAAAAATCTTATGGACAATCATCTTCTCTCTCACGCCATCGCCCTCGCCACCGAGGCTCATAAAGGACAAAAAGATAAATACGGACAGGAGTACCTGCACCACCCCATCCGCGTCATGAATATGGGACGTAACCTGAAAGAAAAGATTGTCGGCATCCTCCACGATGTGGTGGAAGACACGGAATGGACGTGCGAAGACCTGAAGAAAGAGGGTTTCCCGGATGAAATCATCGAAGCCGTGCGGTGCGTTACGAAGCTATCCGATGAAGAAGACTACGAGGAATACATCGGAAGATGCGCTACCAATCCCCTCGCGATTGCCGTTAAAATTCACGACCTGACGGATAATATGGACGTCCGTCGTATGCCCTGCATAGGGGAAAAAGAAATCAGCAGATTGAAGAAATACCTGAAAGCCTATCACCGCCTGATGCCTTTCTATATGAATCATTGATAATATATGCGTTCGTTTTTCATGAAATAGTTACCTTTGCGGCATGAAACAAGAACTAAAGGAAAATCAGGGAATACCGTCGTCCTTACTTTGGACACTCGCCATCATTTCAGGAGTAACGGTGGCCAACATATACTACAATCAACCCTTACTGAACCGTATCAGCCGTGATCTGAACATCAGCGAGTTCACCGCCAATCTGATAGCCATGTTCTCGCAGATAGGCTATGCGCTCGGATTGCTTTTCATCATTCCATTGGGAGACTTATACCGCCGAAGGAACATCATCCTTGTGAATATCTCCGTGCTGGTGGTCTCCCTGCTCACCATTGCCCTGGCTCCCAATATCCACCTGATACTTTTTGCCTCCCTGCTGACAGGTGCATGTTCCGTCATTCCGCAAGTGTTCATGCCTCTTGCGGCGCAATACTCCACTCCCGAAACCAAAGGGAAGAATGTGGGCATCATCCTTTCGGGATTGCTGACCGGTATTCTGGCTTCGCGCGTAGTGAGCGGCATCGTAGGCGAATACATGGGCTGGCGTTTCATCTACTTCGTTGCCGCCGGACTGATGATTGTCTGCCTCATCGTCATCATCAGGATACTTCCGGACCTCCCTTCCAACTTCCGGGGGACATACTTCGGCTTGATGAAATCCCTGTTCTCCTTAGTCAGGAAATACCCCCAACTACGCATCGTTTCGCTACGTGCAGGTTTTTCATTCGGTTCCTTCCTTGCCATGTGGAGTTGTCTGGCCTTCAAAATGGAGCAGGCACCTTTCTTTGCGGGAAACAATATCATAGGTATGTTAGGTCTTTGCGGCATAGCCGGAGCACTGACGGCATCATCCATCGGCAGATATATACATATTCTCGGAGTGAAACGGCTTACTTACATAGGTTGTACGCTGATTATCAGTGCATGGATCACCCTGTATGTGGGACAATACAGCTATGTAGGCATCATAGCCGGTATATTATTGATAGATATAGGGATGCAATGCATTCAGCTTAGCAACCAGACAAGTGCATTCGCCCTTTGTCCGCAAGCCTCCAACCGCATCAATACGATTTTTATGACTACCTACTTCATCGGAGGTTCCACGGGAACTTTCCTTGCCGGAACTTCGTGGCAATATTTCGGTTGGACGGGAGTGATAGGGACAGGTATTTTACTGACAAGCTGCTCGTTGGTTATCAACATCTTTGCTAAGAAATAGATTCTTTCAAGATTTCCCAGCCACATGCCTTGAGGTCGACGCATCCGTTTTTTCTGAAAGCGACACCTTCCTTTTCCAACAGTTCGCGTTGTTCCGTCCAGCAAGGCGCCAGTCGTCCCTGGCTGTTTACCACCCGGTGGCAAGGAAGGTTCCGCTCTTCGGAAGCGTTGTGCATAGCCTGTCCCACCATGCGGGAGCACTGGGGACGGCCTACAAGATAGGCGATTTGCCCGTATGTCAGTACGCGCCCCGAAGGGATGGAGGCGACTACGCTATATACTTCATTTCGGAATGATACCTGATCCATAACTTTTCATGAATTATTGCAGAAGATGCGCAAAGATACTTTATTCCATCGGATTGATAATCTGCCTGATGAGGCGAGCATTAAGAAAATAATCATTAAATGGCAATCCAATTTTCTATTTGAATATTCTCTATCCTATTAAGATGCTTCACATTTTCCGTGACCATAATACAATCAATAGTTACCGCTGTAGAGCCAATTAGGAGGTCTAAATCATCGATAAGGCTTCCTTTTTTCCTTAAAGTTGCTTTTTGGTGAGCATATTCTGATAAAGCCACTCCTACAGGAATGATTTCAATATCAGCACAAAATGAAAGTACTTCTTTTTTGTTCTCTTCAATCTCACTGCTACATTCAGCACCATATAAAAGTTCGGCAACAGTCATCTCCGAAATACAACAATTATCCCACCCAACTCTTTGAAGTTGTTCGCGCATGCCTTTCTTCCCTCTTAGGATATAGACACAAATATTACTATCAAGCAAATACTTTGACGATTTATTCATTTTAATCAAAATTCAGGGGAGCCTTAATACTATTCCGTCCTGCATAAATGTCCTTTATGATATCCTCGGCACTTCTTTCATCCTTCCATTTACCGAGATGCTTTTCTATCATCTCATCAGTCCTGTTTTTGCGGGCATCTTTACCGGCAATAACAGAAGCAGTCAACCGGGTGGCTAATCGCAATTTTATATCATCATTCAGTGACTTTAGCATTTCCCAATAGGTTTCGGTCAGCTTTAATGTATTGTCCATAACGCTCTGTTTTTTAATGTAACAAAGATACAGGTTTATCCCCAATATACAACAAACCCGATATAAAATAGTTATTCATGCCAATCAGTAGTTGAAATTCATATTAACCTGGTTAATTGCAGTTTGTTTTGGAAAGAGTATCTGTCATCCTGATTATCAATATGTATTATACCTGAGTAGTTATCTGTCGGGAATAACGATACAAAGATAGTTAAAGTTCTTATAGAGATGCTTTTCTATCCTCTCATTATTTCTGTTTTTGCCGACAGACAAACTTATTTTTACGAAAGCCATTAATATAAACAGCCAAACATCCAAAGCGGTATCCGGTTTCCATTACCTATCTCGATATCATCGACAGCAAGGTAGCTGTTCGGCAGGTCTGCAATCTGATCGAAGGTCTTGCGAAATGTTTCACGCATTGTACCTTCCGAGATTTTACCGGATAGGGCGTACATCAAATTGGCGTTATTTAGAAAAATCTTCTCCGGCTTCTTTGTAGTAGGGATAAATGCCAATATAACGAAACACTTTTAGAAAAGCGAATTTTATTCAAACATTCACTTTTCTAAAAGTACCTTGCAAGAGCATGTTTTTTTGAATATAAGTCCGGTGACCGCTCCCGGACTTATTCAGCCTCATCCCAGCGGATTTTCGTCAAGCCCGCCATCGCCGCCTTGCGACGGGTCCTGGTCTTCGGTGGTGGCTGAAAGTTCAATCCATTCCAGTTGTTCGCTGTCCACCAGGGCGCGGGTGTAGGCGCCGCTGCTGAGGCGGGAGCGTTCGGGGACGAACTCCACGCGGACGGCTTTCACCTGCTTTTCGAAGTCGAAGTCCTTGAGGTCCTTCACGCCGGTGGTGTCGAGCACGTAGCGGAAGTAGCCCAGTCCTTTGATGTGGACGCTCTTGCCCTGGCTCATGCGGGTGTGCATCACGCCTGCAATGTCGCCCAGCACGGCTTGAACGTCGGAGTTACTCACTGTGGAGATTTTTGCCAGGTCCTTGGCAATGGTCTCCGTTTCCACCGGTTTGCCCTTCACGATGGCGCGAGGGTAGTAAACCGCTTGTTTCTGATTAAGCATCTTTTTCCAGAATGGCATAATTTTTACTTGTTTTTAAAGGTTAATAATAAATGCGCCGGAGCCTGTGTTTCTCTTGTCGCTGACTCGGGAGGCTCTTGTCGCCGACACGAGGCGGTCTTGTCGCCGACTTGAGGATGCCTTGTCGTAGACTCAAAAAGGCAGGCTCCGGTGTATGTGCAAAGTGTAAAGGTTTATTCTGCCTGATGTTTGCTTTATGAAATGATGACGGAAGTTACAAGTCGTTGAAGTTAAACGAAAATTCATTTACTTTTTTACAGCCACTGAGTTTCTTATCAATATCTTTAGTCTTCAGATAGTTCACCGAGCCTTTCAGGACGTACTCTCCCTTTTCTTTTACCAGTTCTAAATCGAGGAAAGTGACATTTGTCAGATATGAAGCCACCTTAAAGCCTTTCAGGTCATAGTTCCAGTCAGTTTCCGGAGTCTTCAAGGTTTCGATGGAAGTAGACAAATCATGTTTATGCCCGAAAAACGTACCGATTACCCGACACATCTTATTATTATCTATTACCTTGCCAAAGGCTCCCCTACCACTGTAAGGCCACCATCTTTCCGGACCTAAACCGTCTGTTCCGGCGGACTCACTCTCATAGTTGATATGGAAAAACAACAAGGTCACATGGCGAACAGTACCACAGTTCTTCATTCCTCTATTAGCCTCTGCATACCCCTCCAAGTGTGTTTTCAGATATTCGAGCGAATAGAACGGATTCCGTTCATCCTTTTCCACCTTTATAACGTCCTTGGATTTCTCTTTATTATTGTACTTTTCTACTTGTCCAAGTTCGCCATACCCTGGCACCAGATTCAGCATGAAACAGTTCACTATAACCATGTATTCATCCTTGCACAGATGGAATTCCCAATGATAATGCAACTTTTTCTTATCATCCTTGTAATAGCCATCCAGTTTGCCGTCTGCACTCCGGTCTCTTTTCTTTATGTAGTTCATCATTCCGCCGTCAGAAATGAAATGGCGCACATCATGATTTCCCAATCCTTCGCATACCGAGAAGTTTCTTGCTTCAAGTTCCTCAATCAGGTCCTTTTCCACTATTTTCTTTTCAGCCGGATAATTGTTTCCCGTCAAGTCACCGCACATCACAATAAAATCCGGTCGGTTTTGTATTTTCACTATTTTGTCAACAAAATCGTTACATTCCGCTTTATTGTCGTCACACAAATGCGAATCGGCCACTACAGCTAAACGTTTCTGCGAACAGCTGAATACTTCCACTTTGAATATTCCTTTTTCAACCCCGTAGTCTATGTGTTCATACCCGATGCGACGCAGTTTTTTTCCACGGCTTACACGCACAAAGAAGCCCTTGTCCACGAAATAGTAAACACTTCTGCGCACCTTGCTTTGCCGTCCTTCTTTCAAATTGAAATAAGGTGTTTTCGAATCTGACACCACTCTCTGTCTTTCAGTTGTCCCGTTCTCATCTTCCACTTCAATCTCGAAAAAGAATTCTCCATTGCAATCTGTCAGAAATTCATTCATTTCCATATCACTTGAGTCATAATCGTAAATCTTTCTATTGTTATAAACAATGTCAGGGCTGTCACTATTCTTCTCCCATTGTTTTGCTTCACGTATATTCACGTTGACTATGATACTCTTAAAGGAGCGGTTTATAAACTCCAGATAACATCCTAAACTCATATCATTTCTTTTTTAATGGTTATTACTTTATAATGCTTGTCACTTGAGCACACCGTCCTGTAGCTGTGTGTCCTCCTTTCTTTGGCGGGACGGGGGTTAATAAATCGTTTTATCTCGCAGCTTCCGCACGCAGGCCGCTAAAAGGCCAGCACGGCACGGACTTTATAGGTATTGGTTTTGAGCTTCACGCCATAGTCGGGGGTGGTGACATCTACATGCCAGACCTTATCTAGACTACCCCATTCGTTGCCGCTCCAATACTTCCCGATAAGCTTATCACCGACCGCCTTATCAATCTGGGGATTGATTGTTTTTTTGAGCATATTCAGTTGCGTGTAATCGCCAGCAAAATTAGTGGGCACACCGAAACACAGTGTGGCAAGCTCATTCTTGCCCGGTAAGAACCACCCGCTGCTACCTGTGGGCGCGGGGCGCGCGGTAGCATAAGTGGCTATCGCATCGTAGACAGGAAAGGTGGTGTCGCTGTTCCGAGAGCCGTAAAGTGCCATTAAACGGGAACTGCAATAACCGAAAGATAGATCGGATTTCTGTATTTCTTCCCAATCGGCCTGCTCTCCGGATGTGAAGTCCTTGAATGATTCGGCCCACTCATAAATACCCTCAGTCGCCCCCTTTCCGGTGGCCCACTTCACCTCCTGAGAGGAGGCATCGCGCATCGCAACGACCATACCGTGCACACACTCCGGATGGTCGCGCATCAGCAGGCGGTCGCCTGCTTTGTCGCCGGTCCGCGTCCAGTGCATCCCCTCGATTTCGCCCACCCAAAAGACTACGCCGAGACAACTCTTCCGTAGTTCATCACGGAACGGCTTGACATCTTCATCCCCGGGCAGGATGCTGCCGTCCTGCATATAGTAGTCACCCGCCTTTAACGACCGGAATACTTCTGTCACCTTACTGTCGTCAACCTGGTGGACGGTGTATTTTCCGGGCTGAAGATTTAATTGGGAATAGTCAAAATTGAAAGTCTCCTCAGTTCCGTCGTAGTAATACTTATACGGTCCCGGATCCAAGAGCGCGAGGCTTTTAGTGTTCACCAACAGGCGGGCCGTATAGGGGTTCTCCTGCCAATATAAATTTTCACTGATCACCGCCGTGTAGCGGTAATAACTCTTAGAAATCTCTCGGCTGTCTATCTTTTCGGTATAGGTATATTTCGTAGCAGGCACCTGAAGGATGAACAGAGACATGCGGTGCTCCATCGCGAAGCTGAGCGTATGGTTGTTATACACGCCACGGGCCGTCATCAGGTCGGAGGCTGTGTATTGGGCGTAGGTACTCTGGTTGTCTTTAACAGACCAAGCCTCGACTAAAAGCTTAAAGAAGTCTTCGTCGCCGGGCGATACCTTGCCGTTCATATAGTTATCGTTCTGGTAGGGATAATAGGCATGATAACTCTTATCGGGTGAGTAGAAAAGCTGGGAAGCGCCGGCAGGCAGCGTCCACTTGCCTCCCTGTAGGGTAAGGCAGAGGTTTTTCACCTCCAGGGTTCCGTCCTTCACCACGTAGAGGCCGATGCGGTCGCCTTCGGTGAAGACGGTGCTGTAACCGCGTTCCTGGGCGCGGGTTTGCCCGGTGGCGTACATGCCGCCGTCGCTCACGGTGATGGTGAGGGGGCGGGCATCGGGGTCGGTGCCGGCAGGGGGCAGTTCGTCCAGTGCATCGGACGTGCATGCCGCCAGCATCAGGATGAGGGCGCAGGCCAGGGATGCTGCCGGGGGAAATATGGAATGATGTTGTTTCATACGGTCTCTTTTTTATTGATGAATTTAGTTGCTACTGTTCTACTCGACCGGATGCCACGTACCTCCTCCTCCTTCCATGTCGATATTTTTGATACCTTCCGAGGTCACGGTGAGGCGGTACTCGTACATCTTGCCACTGAAGAAGTCCGCTTCGCCTGCGGCGGGGGTGTAGTAGAAGGTCTTTCCTCCGATGACTATTTTCACGAACTTCCGTCCCAACATATTTTGGGGAGGAAGCAGGGCGCGCACGGTGCGTACGTATCCGTCGGCGGCAGGGGTCACTTCGTTGGGGGTGATGTGGTCGATGCCGGGGGGCACTTGCTCTGCGGTTCCATTGCTGGAATCGATACTCCCTCCCGTGCACGTGAGGTTTTCAAAGGTTACAGTGGCGCCCTGCAGTTCATCGTTGGTCACGCCGTTGCCCGCTTTAAGGTGTACCACCACCTTGGCTGTGACGTGGCGGAAGACGAGGGTCTTATCGGGGGACGTTACGGTGATGAGGATGCGGGGAGCAAACATGTAGTCGCTATCCTGATATCCTTCATTGCTCTGGTCGGCCAGTACAGAGAATAAAGAAGAAGCTGTCGGCGAACGATATATTCCATAAATCTCCTTTTCTTCATCCGGGCTTTTCCAAGTGCAGCCGACATCATTTGTAATCAGCTTTCCATCGGAATCGACGTCGAGGGATGATGCCAAAGTCATACCCCCGATCTTAATCCGCAGATCCACCACTTCTCCCCCTTCCCACCTATTTTCAGTGGTAGCCCGTGTCTGGGCGTTGGCGGAGGAATATCCCTCTACGGCGGCGTAGAGTTCCAGCGGCACGCCGCCTTCGGGCCATGCCGCGTCGTCATCGCCTGTGCAGGCAGCCAAAACCAAGGCTGCCCACAGGTACATTATATATATTGGTATGTTCGTCTTCTTCATTTTTTTCTTTATATTTATTGTTTATGGGTTACTCCTGAAATGCAGAGCCTTCTACGGGTGCTCCTACGGTTTCCCAGTCCTTGATTTCGGTTTCCAGCCTCAGTTCCTTATAGTCCACGGTTATCTTATAGATGTACCGCTTGCCGCTTTGCAGCTCCAAGGCATCTCCGGCGGGGATTTTGTAGACGAAATTCGTATTGTCCGCCAGCTTCACGCGGATAAAGACGGTGCCTGCGGTTAGTTCCTGGGGCACCACGATGGCTTCGGCGTACTGGAGATTGGTGGCGTTAAAGTCTGTCGTCACCACCGTGGGGATGGTAATCGGAGTGGCGGGGTTGGGGTCGGCGGCGAGGGCTATCATCGCCCGGCGTTCGGCCTCGCTACTCATGTCGGCGGCTTTCTTGGGGGTGAAGGTGGTCTTCAGGGCGGTGTTCTCCAGGGTCACGATGGCATCGGTGAGGTCGGGGGCGCCGTTGCCGCGCTTCAGCACTACTTCTACTTTAGATAGCAAATGGTAGAAAGTGAGGGTCACGTTAGAGGCGGTGGGGGCCACGTTCCGCTTGGTGGAATAGAGCAGGTCGGAGGCGGCGTAGGCGGTTTTCGTGGTCTGGCCGGCCTTCACTTCGTGGGACACCGATGCGGGGAAGTCATCTCCCACCGGGGCAGGGTTGGCATGGATGGCATAGATGTTCACGGGGTCGGGCGAGATGTAGTACATGTCGCTGGCGTAAGTGAAGCCGCCGGTGCCGTCGGCGGTGAGCACGTTGTTCTGGTAGAGGGGGAGGTTTTTGCTGTCGTCTACCCAGGCAGATACTTCCAGTCCTGCGCCAAGCTGTGTGTCGAGGCCGTAGGAACGGGTCTGGGAGGTGATGCCGCTGGTGAGGCGGATTTCGCCGTTCCAGTTGTCGGTGATTACTTCGTTGTCGTTGTTACAGGCGGCAAGCGCAAGGGCTGCTGCGGCAATGATTGATAAGTTTCTAAGTTTCATAATCTTACTTTTTTTAGTGTTATTAATAGTGATAATTCATTTAATTGTTCGTTTCCATTCCGGCTGAGCCGCCTTCGCCGCCCTCGCCGTTGCCCGGTGTCCAGTCGGTAATGGTGGCGGAGAAGTCGGCTCCGGTAGGCGTCTCCACTACTTTCCCGCCCAAGGTAAGGGGCTTCCGCTTGTCGGCGTTGAAGGCGGCAAGCTCCGTGGTGAGGTCGCTCGTGAGATTCAGGGCTTCGGGGCTGCCGCCCGTGAAGCAGATGATGGCGTTCAGCTTCTGCTGCTCACCCGCTATGCCAAGCAGGCGCACGGTTGCCGCGTACTTCCCGGCATTGGCGCCGGAGGTTATCTTTGCGAACTGCAATTCCACGTTTGTGGGTGTGGCGTAGATGCCGGCAGAAAAATCCAGCGTACCTGCTACGCCCGACAGGTAGCCCTCGATGTGCTCTATCCTGTCCGTGGTGCTGCCCGTAGGCTCGATGACGAGCGTCAGTTGCCGCACCTGCTGCTGCATCACGGCGGTGAATGTCTGCTCCGTATCGGGCTCTATCACGGCATCCACCGCATCCGTAAACAGCCAGCCGGGCATCTCCTGCACGAAGGGGCCCGCACCGTCCACATTGCCCGAAGCCCCGGCGACGGTGGCGGTGATGCCGGAAACGGTGATGTGCTGCGGCGTGTTGTAGATATGCAGGTGGTAGCTGCCCGGTTCAAAAAGAGGTTCGAGCAGGTTGGTGGTGCCGGTGAGGGTGGCGGAGTAGCCGCCGGCTTCTACCGTATAGCTTGCGGGTGCGGTCAGTCCCTCACCGATGCCGCTCCAGTCGGTAACGAGGGTAATTGCCCCTTGCTCCGGGTGCGGGGTGTTGTAGATGGGGTCTTTCACGTCGCAGGCGGCAAAGGATAGCGCTGTGGCTGCTACGATAAGACACTGTCTGATGTTCCTTTTCATATGCGTTGGTTTTAGATGGTTCTACTTGTTGCTTCCGATAGTCCACACGAGGCTGATGCCTGCTTGTGTGGGGCCGGCGAAGTTCTTTGTTCCGCCTTGCTGCTTATGGATACGCACGCCGTCGGTCATGCCGAAGCTGTCGTAGGCGGAACGGGTATAGCCCAGGCCGAGGTTGAAGTCGAGGGAGAAACTGCGGGAGAGGGATAATTGGTAACCCAGCGTCACGCCCGCATTCCATAGCTTGCCCTGATAGCCGGTGTCGCCCTTCAGCAGTTTACCGGGCAGATACTTATATATGTTGTACTCGCCGTAGCTGCCGGAGACGCCTACGTAGAAGCGTCTGTCGCGCAGCAGATACCACCGCACTTCGGGATTGACGAGCCACACTTTCTGCACTTTGCCGTGATTGCCGTCCCACCAGGAGAAGCTGCCGTCGAGCTTGAGGCCGATGCTGTGGCTGATGCGCCATTCCACGCCAAGGGTAGGCAGCAGGAAGGCGTCATACAAGAGGTTGGTGCGAAGGGAAAGGGATTGTTCTTTCCGGCAGGTGGGTGTTGGCTGTTCCGGGGTTGCCGCTTCGCTCTTCGCTTGCCGGGCAGGCTTCTGGGCTTGCTGAACAGCTTTCTGTTCTTGTTGAACAGCTTTCTGCTCCTGCTGAACAGCCTTCTGCCCCTGCTGAACAGCCCTCTGCTCCTGCTGAACAACTTTCTGCTCCTGCTGAACAATCTTTAAATCCGTGTCAGCCGCGTCGGGTAAATCTTCTTTCGTTTCGTTGATATCGGCGGGGATGCACAGCTTCACGGTCACTACATTCCGCACTCCTTCTGCGTACTCCACGGCATGGTTGGCGGTCACGAAGCAGGCTTCCGTCACTCCTGCCCGTCCGATAAGTTCCGACTTCACCCGGTTGCTGCGCACGGCAGCCATGCGCCGGTTCTCTTCGTCCGGAGCCTGTCCGGTGCAATATCCATCCACGCGCACCGGAATGCTGCCCGAAAGAATGGCCTCCCGGTGTGCACGTAGCAGGGTCAGGAGTGCTTCGAGCTGCGCACTGTTGTCCCGCCAGGGGGCGTAGAACGCATCTTTTCCTTGCACAAAGCGAAAGATGTAGAGACTGTCCGCCGCTTCTCCGGCGAAACTTGCCACTCCCGGCAGCAGCGCCAGGAGCAGAACCAGTAGATGTCTTTGTAAGTGTTTCATAGGTTTATCCTTATTTTAAGTATCTTTTCGATAGTTTCCCTTTCCACCTGCATGCGTTCCAGCTCTTTAAACATACGGTCCAGTTCGCGAAGGCTTTTCGCAATGCAATGGTTGCACTTCCGCTCAATCTTCCGGCAATACAGGAAGAGGCAAAAAATGGCTATTACCATACAAAAAATGAATGCCACAATAAGAAGATACATGTATTCGTTCATCGCTCTTGTTCTTTAGAAATCATGCTGCAAAAGAAGCGATTTACGGATGAAACACTATTGCATTTTGTCCCGACTTTATTGCATTTTGTCCCAAATATATTGCAACACACCCTCCTCAGACATTTCTGGGGCATGTGGGCACAAAAAAGCACGGATGGACCGTGCTTTTGATTTTTGGGGGATTGATAAGTAGATGTTCATGATTAGTTTGCAGTATAAATGATAATTTAGCGGCAAAGCCGCTAAATTAAGTTACGAGCTACGAGCTACCAGTAACGAGTTGCTGCGCTGTACTCGTGGGCGAATAATAATTCGCCCGGCTATCACGCCGAAAGGTACTTGTCACTTGTAGCTTGTAGCTCGTTACTTATCGCGCTTTGCGCGACAAATTATCATTTATTTGCCTGTTTCCTGTATTCCGCCGGACTGATGCCATACTGTTTTCGGAACAGACGGTAGAAGGTGCTCGGGACATTGAAGCCGCAACTGAAAGCTATCGCCTCAATCGTAAGTTCGGGATGATGGTCGAGCATCTTGCGTGCCTCGTCCAGTTTCAGCATGCGCATATACTCCATGGGAGAGTTCCCCGCCACGGCTCTAACGGCATCGGTCAGCAGGTTTTTATTGGTGCCGAGCGCGGAGATAATCTCGTCACGGTTCATCTCGGCATTAGAAAGGTTATCACCGGAAAGCAGATACTCGCGCAAACGGGCAACCAGCCGGTGCTGCTCAACGGTGGCGGCAGTATCGGATGTCTGCGGCAGGACTTCCGACGATGCGGTACTTTCGCAGGTTTGTGCCATTCTGGAGAGTTCTTCCGCCAGCCTGTCCTGTTCCTTGATTCGCTCGTACAGTTTGCGGTTCTTGGTAGAAATAATCCGGTTATAGTAGAAGACGCCTGCCAGGAGCAACACCAAAACCAGGCAAATGCCAAGGGCAAACAGGAAATAATGGAAATTACGCTCTTTCTCGGCAATGTGCTTTTCCACCTCATACTGGGTGCGCAGTTCGTCAAAGCGGGCGTTGACTTCCACATTATTTATACTGTCGTTCGCCGCAATGATTTCGTCCAGCAGACTGAACGCTTCATCATTGCGCCCCGCCCGTGCCAGTATCTCCATCTTTATCTTACGCACGGCATTGAGGTTGAAAGCCGATTCCTGAACCTGTATTACGGCACTGTCGATAACGGCAAGTGCCGTGCGGTAATCTCCCCGCGACTGCAATATCAGCGCCTTTGCCCGCAGCAGTTCGAATTTCGACATGCTGTTGTTGACGCTACCTTCAAGTTTGGAGAGGTATATGCCCGCCTTGTCATATTCTTTAATATCTATATAGGTGTTCATCAGTGCCACATAAAGATTTCCCCGAGCTTCGGGCTGCACCCTGCCGGTGGCTTTCTCGAAGCGGGCGATGGCTTTTTCATATTCGGGCACCAGTTGCAGCAGCTCGTCATAGCGTGCCTGTGCACGAAGCGACACGCACAGGAAGGCATAGGATTGCGTCAGGATATTATCGTAACCGGAAACTTCCCACAACAGGCTGATGCTCTCCCGGAAGCAGTCTTCTTCCTCTTTCGGCCTCTTCTGCAGGTTATAGATGATGCCGGTGGCATAGAGTGCGGTTGCCATTCCTGCCTTGTCCTTGCGCTCCCGGGCACGGGTATACATTTTCCCGGCTTCGGCGGCCGCCAGTTCATAGTCTCCTTTCAGGTTGTAGGCGGTGATAAGCTGCATGTGTATCTGATAATAGAATTTCCACAAGTCGTGCCGGATATAAAAGTCGAGATAGGCGGGCGCCTTTTCTATGACTTTGTCGTGCTCGCTCCTGTTTATATAGGAGATAATCCTATTGCCGTACACCATTCCCTGCATTTGTGTGTTGCCTTGCCTGATGGCTTCGGCTTCCGCCTGCTCAAACAGCGTCATCAGCGTATCCATCTTCTGGTCATCGCCGGCTTCTGCCATATAGATGTAGTACAGTTTGTTGTAAGTCTGCAACTTATCAATGCCTTCCGCATGTTCGAGGGCATGACGTAAAGAGTCTTTCTGGTGTTGAAGAGAATTTTGTGCCGAAGCGGGCAGGATGAGTCCTAAAAGGAAGCTGTATAGAAGTGTTGTCAGGCAAGTTCTATATTTCATATTTGTTGTGTGTTAGTATAAATTTTGAATTCAGAAGTTACAAAACTACAGAAATTTATCAATTGGCAGCCAATTAACACAAGAAAATTGTTGTTCAATAAGAAAAAAATCTGATTCATGTAAACCGGTTATTGACTGCATTTTATACTGTTATGCCACTTCACGTTGAAAACGGCCCTGAGCATCTTATGAAAGGGGGGATAATCAGTATACGACTGAATAGGGTTCACTATACGACTGAATGGCATTCAGTATACGACTGAATCAGGTTCACTACAGGACGCAACCCGCAACTACCGGTTCGCTTCATTTATTTGACAAGAAAAGAGAGGAGGTATTTGCCTGTCCCGTTTCAATTACCTATCTTTGGGGAATTTGAAAACAATTCAGTCAATACTATATGATTAATATCGTACCTATCTTAAAGAACAAGAAAGAATTCCTCGAACTCCTGCTTCTCGCAGACGAGCAGGAATCTATGATTGACCTTTATCTGGAACGCGGAGAAATGTTTGCCCTCTACGACGGAGACTTAAAAGCCGCCTGCGTAATCACCGATGAAGGAAACGGAACCTATGAAATAAAGAACATTGCAACCTATCCGCACTATCAGCGCAAAGGATATGGAACACAATTGATAAAGTTTCTGCTGGAGCACTACAAAGACCGCTATCAGACGATGTTAGTGGGCACAGGAGACAGTACTTATACCATACCGTTTTATGAACGGTGCGGCTTCACCTACTCCCACCGGATACCCGATTTCTTCATCAAGAACTACGACCACCCCATGTATGAGGACGGAAAACAATTGCGGGACATGGTTTATTTAAAAATTAGCAAGAATGGATAATTCTTCTTCCAAAGGTTTCCCCTACCTTTGCATCAAAACATAGCAAATGAAGGAAGAAACCACATACGGACATCAGGAATTAATAAATCAAGTCATTGATTATATTCATACCCATCTGCACAAAGCATTGACTTTAGAAATGCTGGCGGCGGAAATGCACATGTCCGTATATCACTTCCATCGGCTTTTCAAATCCTATCTGCAAGAAACACTTTCGGCATACATCACCCGCCAAAGAATGGAAAGGGCTGTGATGTATCTGCAAACGCGAGATTTATCCTTGCAGGAACTCTCCGAAAAGATGGGATATGACACGGCACAATCTTTCTCAAAAGCATTCAAACGATATTTTGGCGTTTCTCCGGTGGCTTTCGGCAATACATTGACCTTTAACACTCCTGAAACAACTCCGATAGAGGATATTGCTTTTATCGGATTGGACGAACCGGAAGTCCTACTCATTTCCCCAATGTACATAGCCTATATCCGTATTATCGGTCCGTATGGAGAAAAAGAGAGTTACGAGCTCGGTTGGGGAAAACTTTGCGGATTTCTGAAGGAAAACAAGCTACAATCCAAAGCCACCCGCTGGTTTGGCATCAGCTTCGATGATCCGACTATTACAAAGAAAAAGCAATGCCGTTTCTATGCCTGCGCCTCCGTTGCGCAAAGAATAAAACCATCGGGTGCCATCGGAACATTGACGATAGAGAGTGGGAAATATGCAGTCTATACTTACAAGGGAAGCTATTCAGGTTTGCTTCGTGCCTATACTTATATTTATTCCAAAGAAAAAGGAAGATTGCGCAATGCACTCTCTTTTGAAGAATATGTAACGTGGTCGGACAATCCGGCAAAACAGATAACAAAAATCTATATACCAATACAAAAGAAATAATATGGAATTTATCACATTGAATCCAGATAATGTCATGAGCGAACATTTATGTTGCGCCATTTCTGATAAGAAGCACCAAACAGGTGTAAATGATAAGCGGAACTGGTTGTCCGAACGTGTAAAAGAAGGGCACGTCTTCCGCAAACTGGATGCACAAGGCAAGGTATTTATCGAGTATGCCCCGCTGGAAAAGGCGTGGGTGCCTGTGACGGGGGATAACTATCTGTATATCTACTGCCTGTGGGTGGCAGGCAGCTACAAGGGGAAAGGGTATGGAGAAGCCCTGTTGCAATCGTGCATTGACGATGCCAAGGCACAAGGGAAATCGGGTATCTGTGTGCTGTCTTCCAAAAAGAAGAAGCCTTTCTTGTCCGACAAGAAATTCATGCTGAAATATGGCTTCAAGGTAGTGGATAGCATTAATGACGAATACGAATTATTAGCTCTTTCCCTTGACGGCAGCCAACCGCAATTTACGGCGGATGCAAGGAAACAGACTATTGAGAATAAAGAGCTGACTATATATTACGGCGTGCAATGTCCTTACATTCCCAACTGCATCGAGCAAATCTATAATTATTGTGAGAATAATCAGGTGCCTTTGCAGTTGATAGAAGTCGACACGCTGGAGAAAGCCAAGCAACTGCCTTGCATCTTCAATAATTGGGCGGTATTCTATAACGGGAAGTTCGAGACTGTACATCTGCTGAATGAAGGATTGCTAAAGAAATTGCTGCAATTGAAATAAGAATACATATTTATAAAACTCTAAAATCAAGAACAATTATGGAAATGAAATTTTGCCAGAGCTGCGGAATGCCGCTGACATCCAATGAAGTTTGCGGAACAAATGCTGACGGTAGCCTCAGCGCAGACTACTGTACTTACTGTTATCAGAATGGAAAGTTCACTCAGGACTGCACCATGGACGAAATGATAGAACACTGTGCTCAGTTTGTTGAGGAATTCAACAAAGACTCGGAACAGAAAGTGACTAAAGAAGAGGCAATTGCCATGATGAAGCAAGAGTTTCCGAAGCTGAAACGCTGGCAGAATTAACCAACAGGAATATCTTTCTTAATCAACCATATCTGTTATGAAAGAACTGAATGATATGTCTGATGAAGAATTATGGACTCTCTTTCCAATTCTCCTGACGGAACATCAGGAGAATTGGAAAGACTTGTATATACAGGAAGAAGAACAACTCCGAGCCTTTGTCGGGGAAAGCATATTCCGCATCCGGCACATAGGGAGCACAGCCGTAAAAGGATTGATAGCCAAACCTACCATAGACATATTATTAGAGATAAAAGAAGATACCGACACCGAAGCCTTTATCAGAAAGATTGAAAGCATAGGGTATATCTATACATATCAGCCCGGTAAACCGGCACCGCACATGATGTTTATGAAAGGATATACCCCTCAGGGCTTCAAAGGTCAGGCTTACCACCTGCATGTGCGATATGCCGGCGATTGGGATGAACCCATATTCTGCCATTATCTTCAACTTCATCCGGAAGTTGCTCGCAAATACGGAGAATTAAAGGTGGAGTTGAAAAAGAGATATGAACATGACAGGGATACTTATACAGAAAGTAAAACGGAGTTTATCACAAGCATCGTTCAATTAGCCCGTAAAAGATAGTATGTCCCGCATCGAAAAGGAAAAGCAAACCGTAGAACAGATGATTCGCCTCTACTGCCGGAAGAAAGAGGGGAACGGAATACTGTGTCCGCAATGCAGGGAATTGTTGGAGTATGCGCAGACACGGCTTTCACGTTGTCCGTTCGGAGACGGGAAATCAACTTGTCGGATTTGTACCGTGCATTGCTATAAGCCGGAAATGAGGGAACGAATGAGAGTAGTGATGAGATGGGCAGGACCGAGAATGTTGCTCTATCATCCGGTGGCGGCTATCCGGCATTTGTGGCAGGAATATATTAGGAAGAAATAAGAAGGAGTATCAATTCATATCTGTGCAGAAATGAGTTTTCACCACAGAGTAACACAGAGTATCACGGAGTTCTATTCTTTTGATTTCAAATTGATTAAACTCTGTGAGACTCCTTTAGATTTGCATTACTAAAACTTAGGGTTGAAATATTACCTTTGTAGTTAATAAGAGTTAACCAAGGGAAGCGGGTGACCTATTGTGAGATCTAGGCAGAAGCCCTATACACAGAACTAGTCCTGCCTCCCTTTTCAGTTGAATCGTCCCAATTAGAATTTTAGGTCGTTGGCCTATTAAAGGATTTAGTGAGTTCAACCTATGGTTAACTTCAAATAAGTAATGCGAAGTTATGAAAAAGAAATGGTTTATTGGCATTGACATCAGTAAAAAAACACTTGATGTTGTTATTTACGATCCCGCAAAGAAACATGCGGATGAGACAAACTACAAGCAAGTCTCGAATAATAAAACGGGTTATCAAGCATTGTTTGCCTGGATGAAGCAGAAGCGTATTTCTCCTAAACAGACTGTCATCTGCTTGGAGAATACAGGCATTTACAGCTATGATTTATGTCTGTTTTTAGAGTCATGTAAACAAGATTACAGTTCTTTCACTCCTCTGGATTTAAAGCGTTCTCTGGGGCTTGTCCGTGGAAAGAATGACCGTGTGGATGCCGAGCGGATAGCTTACTACGGTTACTTGCATCGGGATGAATTGACCTATTCCAAACTTTCCGGCAGTGCTGTCCTTATCTTGCGTGACTTGTCGTCCGAAAGGAAACGCCTGGTTAAGCATCTGACTGAAAACAAGGGATTTATCACGGACAGAAAAGACCGGGAGTCCACCTCTACGAGCAGGCGGGCAGAAGAAATGGTTAAGATTCTGGAAAAACAAATTCAAAGCGTAGAAGATGAGATGCACGGGATTGTCAGCTCTGATCCGACTATGAACTTAAACTATCAGCTTCTTAACAGCATTAAAGGGATTGGTAGTGTTAATGCCATCAATACAATCATACATACTAATAATTTCAAGGCATTTGAAACCGCACGGCAATATGCCTGTTATCTGGGTATTGCCCCTTTTGAACATTCTTCAGGAACCAGTGTGAAAGGGAAAACAAGGGTATGTGCTACGGGAGCCAGACTATTGAAAGCGGATCTATCGCAGGCTGCAAGATCGGCCGTTGTATGGGATAAGGAACTCAAAGAGTATTATGAAAGGAAAAGAAAAGAGGGAAAAGAACATGGAGTAGTGCTGAATGCGGTAAAGTTTAAACTTGTGTGCAGAATGTTTGCAGTAGTCAGAAGAGGGACACCCTTTGTTGATTTAATCACGTATAAAGAATAAACGAGCAGGGAAGCATTACGCTCCACTACTCGTTTGGTTTTATTAACAGTGTTTTTAGACCGAATTATTTGCTCAGGTCTTAGAATTCTGTGTTACTCTGTGGTGAAAAGATTCATAACCGCTCAGATATAAGTCAATCCCAATAAAGAAAAGGATACCTCAATTGAAATAATACAAGAACACTGCAATCCCCTCAAGCGCTTTCTTAGGCTGATCCTTTATTTCAATTGTAAACTTAATCTCTGCTTTCGCCACACCACGCAGATTTGCCAGCGAATGTAACTTCGCCACCAGACGCACGCTTTGTCCCGACAACACCGCCTGCCCGAACTTCATCTGCTCCATACCGTAATTAACCATCATCTTCAGGTTGTTTACCTCAATAATCTGGTTCCACAAATGCGGAAGCATAGACAAAGTGAGATAACCGTGCGCAATGGTAGTCTTGAAGTGACTTTCTGTTTTTGCACGTTCCGTGTCTACATGTATCCATTGATGGTCCAACGTAGCATCTGCAAACATATTGATGCGCTCTTGCGAAAGTTCTACATAATCAGAAACGCCAATCTGCTGGCCTACCAGCTTTTCAAATTCCTCGTACGAGTTGATAATTACTTTTTCCATTATTCTCTTTTTATATTTAATAGTTTCTACGGTTGATAATCCCAACCATAATCATTATGATAAATCATTAGTTTACTCATGCCTCCGTCAATCGTAATGTTCTCCCCGTTGATAAAGGAGTTCCGTTCGTCACAAAGGAAAAGAACTGCACGGGCTATATCAGCCGGTTCTCCTACCCTTTGCGAGGGATGCTGCATGATGTCTCCTTCCGTATATGCCGGCACATAATCCTCTTCATGATAGCTTCCCGTATCAATCCAACCGGGAGCAATAGAATTCACACGGGCAACTCCCGAAAGACTGACCGCAAGCGCATGAGTCAGAGCCGTTATTCCACCTTTGGCTGCCGTATAACTTTCCGTATTGACCTGCGACTGGAAAGCACGAGTAGAAGATATATTCACGATGGCTCCTGCACCACTGAAGTAGTCTTTAAAAGACAGAGCCAGGAAATAAGGAGCCACTACTCCCACACGTTGCACATACAGGAAGTCTTCATACGAACAGTTGCTCAATATACCTCCATTTGTCAGGCAAGCATTATTTATCAGACAGTCGATCTGATCTTCTATGGATAAGACAAAGTCTACAAAATCCCGCAGCGTCTGTTCCTCGGCAATATCTCCGACAAAGCCTGTTACCGAAAGCCCTCTTTCCGACATCTTTCCTTCCGCCAGTTCCACCGCCTCGGGTGTCTTATCAATGAAATACACCGTATATCCCGATTCCGCAAACATCTCGACAATGCAACGACCGATACCGGCGGCTCCACCTGTTACTACACATACTTTATTCATACGCTCATTATTTTTTAGAGGAATTACAGCTTTACACATTCTATCCAAAGGTCTGCCATACGCTTGTGCCCGGCGGGAGTAGGATGAATTCCATCCCATATCCAATATGTATCTTTAGATGTTGGAATTGTTTTCAATATTTCATCGAACATCTTGTTGAAAGGAAGATAAACAGCTTTATAATCCTTCGCTACGCGTTTCGCGATCTCCGCACAACGACGTACCAGACTATCACGTTCTGCAAAATCAGCGCTCTTACGCATATTTCCGGTATTCGCCACAAAAGGGGCGCCCAATACGATCTTTAAATTAGGATTAGCTTGCAAAGAGCGATCCAACAACGAACGGTAACGCTTTTCCCAAGTCGCAAAATCGAAAGGCTTTTTCTTGTCACTCTGCAAATAGAAATGTATATCGTTCGTTCCGACCAGAACGGACAGAACATCCGGTTTCATATCAATCACATCCGCCTCCCAACGCTTTTCCAGGTCTTCCAATGTGTTTCCACTGATGCCACGATTGAAAAATTCATATTCTTTTTCCGGATAATTGCCCTGATAATAAGTAGCGCACAAATACATGTATCCACTGCCGTAGATATGGTTCATGTCCCAAAGCGTACGCTGGGAAGAAGACTTGGCGGTTCCGCAACTGTTTCCCCAGTTACCGTCCGTTATAGAGTCTCCGATGAACAAGACACGCTGTCCACCGGCAACAGCTGACAGGGCTATGAACAAAATCCCGATGGCAAAGGTTATTATTCTTTTCATGGTTGTTTACTTTTAAATCGTGAAAACAGGTAACAAATATACTCCATATTCCAGCAAGTTACAAAAAGTCAAGTACCCTTTTTCTTATTCGGAAAGGTTTTCCTACTTTTGTGACAAACATTACGAAACATGAAACTGAAAGATAAATTCACAGAACTGATGCATAATCAGGCTTTGAAGCGAAAACTATATGTCATCATATTCGAAGCTGACACACCTGCCGGGAAGCTATTCGATGTTACCCTGATCTGGTGCATATTGCTTAGCGTAGGACTTGTTATCCTGGAAAGCCTGCAAGGATTACCGGTATGGCTGAAAACTCCATTCATTGTTATGGAGTATTTACTGACCGCTTTCTTTACTTTCGAATATATCACCCGGTTGTATTGTTCGCCTAAACCTTCCAAATATGCTTTCAGTGCTTTCGGTATCATTGACTTGCTGGCTACACTACCTCTTTATCTTGCTTTCCTGTTTCCCGGAGCACGCTATCTGCTTATTATACGGGCCTTCCGCCTGATACGGATATTCCGCGTTTTCAAGCTATTCAACTTCTGGATAGAGGGGCAAATGCTACTGACAGCACTACGAGACAGTAGCAAGAAAATCGCAGTTTTCTTTATGTTTGTGGTTATTCTGGTGATATCTATCGGAACACTGATGTACATGATTGAAGGAGGAAAACCCAATACACAGTTCAGCAATATTCCCAACAGTATTTATTGGGCCTGCGTCACCCTTACCACCGTAGGTTACGGAGATATAACTCCTGTCACCGCCCTGGGGAAATTCCTTTCGGGTTGTGTCATGCTGACAGGTTACACGATTATTGCAGTACCCACCGGAATTGTCTCCGTGTCGCTGATGAAAAGACATGAAAAGAATGTGGCAAGAGAGTGTCCCAACTGTCACAGGCGAGGACACGATGAGGGTGCACAATATTGCAAGTATTGCGGTTCATCACTCAATGAAATGAAGAATGAGAAATGAAGAATGAAGAATCTAGCTGCGCTATAAAAGTACTCCGAAAGGAAATTCTTCATTCTTCATTCTTCATCCTTAATTCTTAATTTAAACAATATATAAAATGGAACAAAGTTTTGTTACTCAAAGAGAATTTACCCTACGTCCCCGTACACGTGGTTTTCACCTGATAACGGATGAAATAATACGTAATCTGCCCCGATTGCCGCAAGCCGGAATCTTACATCTGTTCATCAAGCATACCAGTGCCGGGCTTAGCATCAATGAAAATGCTGATCCGGATGTCCAGACTGATATGGAGGCCATCTTCAACCACCTGGTGAAAGAACGGGAACCCTACTATATGCATACCTGCGAAGGAGATGACGACATGCCCGCCCATGCCAAATCGACCCTGACAGGTAATAGTCTGAGCATACCTATCACTGACGGCAGACTGAATATGGGTATCTGGCAAGGTATATACCTCTGTGAATTCCGCAATCGTGGCGGTGGAAGAAAAATAGTAGCAACCGTCATCGGACAATAGAATATATGAAAACTAACTACTAATACAGCAATAATGAAACGAGCCATTATCATAGGAGCCACCTCCGGCATAGGAGAAGAAGTAGCCCGGCTGCTGGTTCAGCAAGGCTGGCACATCGGCATTGCCGGAAGACGGGAAGAGGCCTTGAAGAACCTGCAAGCCACCGCCCTCAGGCAAATAGAAATCCAACGACTGGACGTGACGGAAACAGACGCCCCCACCCAACTGGAAACCCTTATCCGGAAGCTGGGAGGCATGGATCTGTTCTTCCTGAGCTCCGGCATCGGCAGTCAGAACCCTGACCTGCTGCCCGAAATAGAACTGAACACCGCCCGCACCAATGTGGAAGGTTTTACCCGTATGGTAACCTCCGCCTTCAATTACTTCAAAGCACGGGGCGAAGGACATATTGCCGTCATCAGCTCCATTGCAGGCACCAAGGGATTGGGCATTGCCCCGGCTTACTCCGCAACAAAACGTTTCCAGAACACCTATATCGACGCCCTGGCACAACTCGCCCGGATGCAACACCTGAATATTCACTTCACGGATATACGGCCGGGTTTTGTAGCCACCGACCTGTTGAAAAGCGGTAAATTCCCCATGCTGATGCAAGCCGGACAAGTAGCGACGAGCATCGTCCGCGCACTGAACCGAAAGCAACGGGTAGTTGTTATAGATGGCAGATATCGGGTGCTCGTCTTCTTTTGGAGGATGATACCCCGGTGGCTATGGGAAAGATTACCTATAAGGAACTGAGCATACTTAGTATCGTTAAAAAAATAACTTAGTACATGTTAGTAGTTAGTAGAATAGTCCTGTTTATAGAGGTAGTTCTAATTCGAAGTATCTCCTACTTACTACTTTACTACTTGCTACTAACTACTTATTTATAAAGAGCTCCGATTCCTTGCCCCATTCCCGCAAATATCGTATATTCGACCTCCAAATTAAACTACATTCCGAAAATGAAAAAGAACTCTATACACATCCTGATAGTCGCCTCAGTTGCCCTGTGTGCAGGCGCCGCACTCCCTTTCCTGCTGGGACATAGTACGCTGGACCCTGAACAGCAATCCGTTAAATCCGAAGTTCCCTATTGCGTCACCTCCCCTTCCGTACCGGATAAAATCAGCTTTGCCGGACAGGAAATTGATCTGACGCGTTACGACCACCGCGAGCGCATGGACCGCGAACAGATGTCGTTCACCTACATGCACTCCACCACCATGCTGACTATCAAGCGTGCGAACCGCTTCTTTCCCATCATCGAACCGATACTGAAAGAAAACGGTGTGCCCGATGACTTCAAATATCTTGCCGTCATAGAAAGTAACCTGAACACCCTTGCCCGCAGTCCGGCAGGAGCCGCCGGAATGTGGCAGTTCATGCAGACCACCGGACGCGAATTCGGCCTTGAAGTCAACCCCAGCGTTGATGAACGTTATCATGTGGAAAAAGCAACCCGCGCGGCATGCAAGTATCTGAAAGATGCTTACCAGAGATACGGCAACTGGCTTTGTGTAGCTGCCGCCTACAATGGCGGACAGGGACGCATTTCTTCCGAACTGAGAAAGCAACTCGTAGACCAGGCCGTAGACCTCTGGCTGGTTGAGGAGACTTCCCGCTATATGTTCCGCCTGCTTGCCGCCAAAGCCGTCATCAGTAATCCGCAACGCTACGGCTTCCTGCTGAAACGGGAACAGCTTTATCCGGCCATTCCTTATACGGAGGTCACCGTTAATACGGGTATCGACAACCTGGCGCAGTTTGCCCGAAACAAGGGCGTCACCTATGCCCAACTGAAGGACGCCAATCCCTGGTTGCGCGACACCTCCCTGCAAAATAAAAGCGGGCGTACATACGTTCTTAAAATACCGACACAGGCGGGAATGCATTACGACCCGAAGCGGACGGTACCCCATAATAAGAATTGGGTGATTAATTGATGTAAGGAATTAACACCATTCCGGCATCGGTTCTTCCACCGCCTGCGCAAGGAGTGAAAACTGCGTGCGCACGGAGTTAAAAATGGAAGCGCAAGGAGTTGAAAATGGAAGCGCAAGGAGTTTTAACGGGAAGCGCACGCAGTTTTTGCTCCGTGCGTACGGCTCAAAAAGTGCCCTACAAGGCATTCTGAAGGGCATCCGCCGAAACGGATTTCCTAAACAAGCACAGAGTTCCCCTCAAAAAAGGGAGCATATCCGGAATCAACGACTGTAAACAAAAATAACAAAGAAAGAATATGGCATTAAATTTTGATTTCGTACTCAGACTATTAGTTGCCGGCATTCTGGGTGCCATCATCGGGCTGGACCGTGAATACCGTGCCAAAGAAGCGGGATATCGCACTCATTTCCTGGTATCATTGGGCAGTGCCCTCATCATGATTGTTTCCCAATACGGCTTTCAGGACATCATCAAGGAAAACAGCGTATCGCTGGACCCAAGCCGTGTGGCGGCACAGGTAGTCAGCGGCATCGGTTTTATCGGTGCAGGCACCATCATCCTGCAAAAACAGATTGTACGTGGACTGACCACTGCGGCAGGAATATGGGCCACCGCGGGCATCGGTCTGGCCGTCGGTGCCGGAATGTATGTAATAGGTATAGCCGCTACCCTGCTCACTCTGGCGGGATTGGAGCTTCTCAGCATCCTGTTCAAAAGTGTAGGAATGAAAAGTTCCATGATAACCTTCTCCACTCCAAACAAGGACATCCTCAAAGAAGTTTCCGACCGGTTCAAATCCCGGAATTATATGCTGGTCTCCTACAAAATGGAAAGGCTCGGCTTCGGAGAAACGGAGAGATATATCGTGACTATGGTCATCAAATCCAAGCGGAGCAATGACGAAGGACACATGCTGTCGCTGATGCAGGAATGGCCGGACGTGACGGTGGAACAGATAGAATAGCTGCCGCATAGGATAGCTGCTGCCGTTATTGCTTCTCCGTCATGTGTTTCCAATAACGTACTGGCATATCTTGTTTATGTTTCCGCGGATTTAGCCGTTCTTTGATGCAGATGGCTTTAAAGTACGTCTTCCAGAGTTGCTGAAAGAGTTTTTCGTCCTTGTCCATCAGGCTTTCGTCCAGCATACCGGTAACGAGATGCCCCTCACGCGAACCTTCTTCAAATGTAACCTGACGTACTTCTTTCAAATCATAATAGAATCCGTAAGCCCGCTTGATGTCATATATCAGCCAGGGCTGGTCGGCAAAACGGTCTTTAAAGTGGTCGATGGCCAAAGGGAGGGCATTCTTTTCCGGTTCCACGGCAGCAAAGAAAGTGCCGTCGGCAGCTTTCTGAAAACGGATAAACTGGAGCATACGAAGACGTTCCCAATCCACCCGCTTCCACATACGTGAAAATTCCAGCACATCAGGGTCGGCAAAGTTCGTCTCAATGGAACGGGGAGCATCTACCGCCTTGCGGATATAGCGGAACAGCAACATCGGCGTTTCGGCTTCTTCCGCCAGCCAACACTGGGCAAGGCACGACAAAGCACCGGAAGAAAGTTTCTTTTGCAGGCCGCGCCACACGCGCTTCGCCTTTTCTTCTTCGGTGATTACTGTGAAGACTTCATCGTGAAACAGGGGCAACGGCTCTCCTTCCGGAAACAATGCGTCAGGAAAAACACGACGGGAATAGGCTTCAAAAACGGAAGTCAGCAAGCCTTCGAAAGTATTATCAAAAACAAATATAATCATGGCTGTTCTTTATTTGAACCGTATCTCTGTACCTCTACTCTGTGTTCAAATCACATATCATTAATCCTGAAAGTCGAGCAACAACTGCCTTTCATCCACTTTCTTCTTGTTCGGTTTTGTAATCAGCAAACTGCGCACGGCCTGCGGGGTCATTTCGTTCACCGTTTTCATGGGGAGTTCATGGCAAGTAATAAAGTACTGCGCTTTCTTCATGACCACCCCTATCTTCTTCAACTCATAGAAACCTAACTTAGAAAAACGGCGGGATGCCACAATCAGCCTTGCCGACTTTACTCCGACACCCGGAATACGCAACAGCATCTCATAATCCGCCCGATTAATATCTACCGGAAACTGCTCCGGGTGGCGCAAAGCCCATGACAACTTAGGGTCAATCTCCAAATCCAGGTCAGGATATGCATCATCCACAATTTCCTCCACTTTGAACTGATAAAAGCGCATCAGCCAATCTGCCTGATAAAGGCGGTTTTCGCGCACCAGCGGTGGCTGCTTCAAAGCCGGTAAACGCGTATCATATGTATTCACAGAGATATAACCGGAATAATAAACACGTCTCATTGTAGGTCCTTTGTAAAGAGCGGATGAGAGATACAGAATATCCTTGTCCGACTCTGCCGTAGCCCCTACAATCATCTGCGTGCTCTGTCCGGCAGGGGCAAAACGTGGTGCATGGCGGTGTTTCTTCCGTTCTTCCGAACTCTCCAGAACACCTTGCTGAATATAGCGCATCGGCGCATATACACTCTTATGGTCCTTCTCCGGAGCAAGAAGTTTCAGATTCTCTTCTTTCGGTATTTCTACATTGACGCTGAGGCGGTCGGCGTATAGCCCCGCTTCATTCACCAGTTCACGGCTGGCGCCGGGAATACTTTTCAGATGGATATAGCCATTGAAACGATGGATGGTACGCAAGTCTTTTGCCACGCGCACCAAGCGTTCCATTGTATAATCAGGATTTCGCACCACTCCGCTGCTGAGGAACAATCCCTCTATATAGTTACGGCGATAGAACTCCATCGTCAAATCGACAAGCTCACTCACCGTAAGCGTGGCACGGGGCAAATCGTTGGAGCGACGGTTGATGCAATAGGCACAATCATAAATGCAAATATCAATAACTATTGTATTTATTGATTAAATACATTATATTTGCATCAAAATATTATACTATATGGAACGAAAAGCAGCTATTTATTTAAGGGTATCTACTACAGACCAAAATTATGAACGCCAACGTGATGAATTAGAGGCTACGGTAAAGTATGAAGGCTATAGACTCGTAAAGGTATATGAAGAAAAAAAATCGGCTGTTCTTGATATGGATACTAGAGAAGAATTAACTAAAATGCGTCAATTAAGTAAAGCTGACGTAGATGCCATATTCTTTTGGGATGTAACTAGACTTAGTAGAAAGTCTATAGATTTCATTACGCTAGTGGAAGAATTTAGCAATAAGGGTATATGTTTACATTTTAAGAACGAAAGATTAACTACTTTACAAGATAATGGAGAAATGCACCCAATGGCTAAATTACAGTTATATATACTAGGTGTATTTGCACAAATGGATGCGGAAAATCTAAAAGCCAAATTTAAGTCTGGAAAAGAGAGGAGTTTAGCTATAGGTAATGCCTATACTGCTAATGCCCCTTATGGATATAAACTAGAAAATAAGAAACTGTATATAAATGAAAAAGAAGCCACAATAGTAAGGACATTCTTCGATTGGTATCTTGAAGGCAAACCATTAAGAGAAATAGAATCATTACTTAATTCCAAGAATATACCTACTAGAAAAGGTGAATTATGGAGTAAGGCTATGATTATAAAAATGATTAAAAATCCAGTTTATAAAGGTGAACCAATTTATAAGAATAGAAATAAAGATGGTGAGGTAATCAAAGAAAGAACTTTTAATGCACCTATAATTATAGAGCCTGCCAAATGGGAACTTGCTCAAATTCAGAAAGAAAAGAATAAAACGTATGCAGATAAAGGTCGTACTAGAAAAGCCTTATTAAGAGGTTTATTAGTCTGTGGAAATTGCGAAAAGCCTTATAATGTAGTATTAACTGGTGCAGGCTTTATTAATTATGCTTGTAGCGATAATAGAGCTTCGATTAATACTAAAGTAGGTTGTACTAATGGCGGTATTAGTGCTGGTTACTTAGACTATATTTGTTGGGAAACTATAAAAGGCATCTATTTATACCAAAATTTTAGACAAAAGTTTCAAGAAGAGAAAGCTAAAAACATAGCTTTATTAGATGAAAATAACGCTCAAATCAAAAACTATATAGATAATATATTTAAACTTGAAAAACAAAAGGACAGAGTACGAGAAGGATATAGAAAAGGAATATATGATGATGTTTCTGCCGCAAAAGATATTAGCATATTAACAATGGAAATTGAACAAAATAAATCGTTTATAAAGAAGATAGACGGAGAAAATGAATTATTAAAGAACAAAATAAATCAAAGCCTAGAGCATTATAAAATAGTAGATAAGCAACCCATTTATGAAGAAAAGTTAGCTATAGTAAAAGATTTGATAGAAATTATAAGAATTTACTCTTATGGAATGTATAAGAGAACAATAAAACTAGATTTAAAAATGGGATTGTCATTTAATATTTTATACAATAGCAATCATGCTATTAGTAGCTATGCTGTTATAGATGATAATATAGCTACTTTTAATAAAAAAAATATAAGAATATTACCTAATTCATTAGCTGACAGAATATCTGATTTTACTGTAACAAGTAATAACAATGAAATGTTTGGTGAAGAAGTTTTTGGAGGATATAGCTTTGATGAACTTTGGAATATCTGCAAAAGCTATAAGTTACTAAAACCACTTCCTGAATTAAAAGAAGAAGATAAGTATAAGCAAAAATAATAACCCTATAATATACTTAGTATTATTATAGTACCTAGTAAAGTATTACTGGTATAAGTAGTACATTATATGGCAGTATAGTAGTGAATACTATATTACTGCTACTACTTCATTACTAGTATTAGTTATAGAAGTACACCTATTTTAAATTTATAACAGAAGTAGTACCTATATTTTGGTAATGTTTCAGAAAGCATATATCATTGTATATGTGAAACTTTAAATTTTATAGCTATGAAAAAATTAATAAAGAAACCTATTGGTAACAGAGAAATAATGCGGAACTATTTCTCTACTATCGGACTTACTCCTACGGTAAAGTCTAAAAGATGATGTTAATAATTAAGTGTTCAGAACTGAAAAAAGCGATATTTGGTATTGTGCCAAGTATCGCTTTTTTGTTTATCCTAAGTTATCAATCTACTCTTCTACTATTTTTTTAAATTCACTCCATGGGTATGTGTTTTTATAACTATCCATGCTTCCTTTGGGTATATAAAGTATATCAGTAACCGTAAAAAAGTAATTATAAAAATTATAGTCTTGCTCACGTGGTTCTGGAGCTGTAGTGGCTAAACAACGCACAGAAGATAATTTTTCACACCCCTCAAATGCTCCTTTATATATGCGTTTTATGCTACTTGGTATTGTGATAGTTGATAATGATTTACAATTAGCAAAAGCCCCTCCAAGTAATGCCGTAAATTTTTCGTTTTGAGGTAAGACCACAGAAGTCAAATTTGTGCAACCTTCAAAACAATTTCCAATATCCTCAACAGAATTAGGTACTGTAAATGAAGTGAGGCTAGTGCAACCAGCAAAGGCTGCCTGCATATATTTTACACCGTTGGAAATGTTAATCTTAGTAAGATTGGTACAGCCAGAAAAAGCTCCTGCTATGCTTATTACACTATTAGGAATATTAACAGAAGTAAGACTGCTGCAATTGCCAAAGGCTCCGCTTCTTATATATAGTACACTATTAGGTATAACTACATTGTTGAGATTTGTACAGTCTCTAAACGCATCATCACCAATAGTTTCTACTGTATTTGGAATTGAGACAGAAGTTATTTTAGTACAGTTATTCATTGCGTAGTAAATAGCGATTACTGGGTATGAGGTCTTAGTTCCTTCATAGTACACTTCTTTTGGTATTTCTATATGTCCTGCTAAATTCGGATTGGCACTCTCTAATATAGCCCCTTCATTGGTTATGGTAAATGCCATATTATTTGTAATAACATCATAATCTTCTGGATTCCATTGAGTATATTCTTCATCTTCTTCATCATCACTACTGCAAGAAGCAAAGTTTACGCTAACAAGGATAGCTATTAAAGCCATTCCGATTAATCTAAATGTTTTCATGTCTATTTGATATTTAATTTGTTTAAATTTATTTATTGCTGCAATAATTTTGAAACGATTAATGACCGTTCAATATATCAGAATCCTTCATTAATGTCTTTTAATTCATTTTTTTGATTTTGCTTCAATAGCTCCGCGCCTTTTTTGCTATATTCTTCGCTAATAGCATCATGCCATTTCTCCATTTGCTTACCCATTTTATCTTTTTTATATTCATAGTCTTGATAATCTGTAAAAATGGAACCATCGTCTTTGTTTATGGATAATACCTCTATTCTTGTTTTCGTTATTCCCGCAAATGTTCTTTCTAGTTCAGATTCTGAAATTGGGAAATATGCCGATGTAAATGATTTTTCTATATCAAAATCATTAAATACAGAAGTTAGTTCTATTACAGAATTATCAGCTAATTTTAGAAGCATTTTTGAGTGAGAAGGAAATATGTGAGATTTTTTAGGTGTTGACCACAAAAAGACTCTGATTGCATATTGTGTTTTTTCTCCATCTGAATAAAACTCCAAACTATATATGGGTGGAGTATCTCTTGCTGATGTATAACCTGCGATATAACTTGCATTGATACTGTTAATGCTTCCCATATTACTTTTACTTCCAATAAGGATAATGCCATTAGCATTTTTGATATAATCAATATCACCTGCATTAGCTTTCAATGATACCATTGCCAATAATAGTATCAGTAATATATTTATTGCTTTCATTTTTTGACTACTGACTAGTTTGTTATTTTTACTTATTACATATCGAAATAAACTTTAACTATATCTTGTCCTATTCTAATACTTGTTTCATACGAGAACTCAAGCGTAGAAGAACATTTACTGATAATACCATCTGTAGCAATCCAGTCTTGTTGCCCACCAACTTTTGCTTTTAAACTATATGCGACAACCCTATCTCCAATGTTATTACCTTTTAGTTGAATCCTTATCGCTTGCCTACTTTCTGTAACTGCTGATATGATTTTTCCACCATATCCTCCCGTTGTGGCATTCATTTGTGTATTCTTGATTTTGCCCTCTTTAATCATTTGGCGTGTTTTTTCAACTCCATATTGCTGAATAGACATTTGAACTTGCTTATTCCAATTGGGGTCTGACGTTAATAAATCACTATAACCACCTTGGGTATTATATGCTTGCTGCTTGCCAGAAGTGCCATTTTGGGAATTTTGCATCTTATTAAAAACCTCTGCTTTCTGCTTGTTTTGAGCTTGCAATCTATCCATTTGAGTTTCCAGTTCCGCTTGCTGCATCATTTTTTGATTATCAATCTCTGCTTGTCTTTGTTTCCCTGCCGCAATCCCCATTGCAGTTGCATTCATTAATATATTCCAGCCTGCTGCCATCTGCTGTTTACGTTCTTCTTTTGCTTTGGCTATATCAGTGATATACCGCAAAAAGTTATTGCAATCAAATGAATGAAGAATTTCTTTCTCATTCTGTGCATAATATTCTGAAAGTTTATCAATTTCCTCTTTACTACCATTTGATGATAAATTAGACGCTATAAAACTAACTTTATATGGGTCATATGAAAATCCATTATACTTGAATATCAAATTGATGGATTCTTGCGCACGCACTTCATTAAATCCTAGAAATAGCAAACTGAGTATTAGTAATTTATTGGTCATATTACAGATTTTATGCTTTCCTATTCTCCAAAGAAAGCGGATTATAAAAACGAGATGGGAGAATTACACCTACTATAGTAACAAGTAATCTGTTTTCCTTTTTTAACGTCTAAGACTGAAATGCAGGAGTGTAATTAGGTATGCAGTATTCCGATTTTTCAAATACAGTCTGACCGTTAAAATAGATTTTTAAATTATGAATGGTAACACTTCCAGCCTTCTGTTTCATAGCACTAAGTGTTGTGCAAATAGCCGTAAAAGCAGATTCTTCATCCCCATTTTTAAATTTGTCGGATGTGTAATAAGGCAAACTGATAGATTCTCCACCAAGTTCAAATTCCACTAAAATGTTCATCTTATTGTTTTCCATAATAACTATGCCCTATGCCTTCCAATTCCCAGACAAAAGCGGATAAAAAATAAGGTGTGGGAACTATATTTGCTTTATCCTGAAATCCGGCTCTCGCATTGCCTTTTGACTGTGGATAAAACAATAGCAACCCACACCAATTTTGACAATATCTAAGAGCCTTATAGATATAAGGTAGGTATATATCAAATGGTGGGGTGCTATTGCTATCATCTTCACAGTCTTTCAAATTTGCGAGATTTGATTTCAGAAGATAATCTCAATAACACCTTTCGTTAAATATGTCCTTCCAGTGTCTTAACACATTAAGCCCACTGAAATTGTTGCAAAGTTAATGAAAGGTTTTGAATGGCTAAAGACAAAACGCTGATAAATGCAGTTCTAAGTGTTCCAAAACATATCTGTAGTAAGGTATTAGGTAATCATACCAACTATTAGTTTCCAAAAATCGCACATTCCATAAACTACAAGCCGTACCATGCCTTTTTAAAAAACAGTTTTCACATCATTTCGGAACTGGCTTACATAAGACTATCAGAATGTGACAAAACTTTCTATTTCTGTAAATGGTTCAGAAATTTCAAACTTTGTCACATTCCAACAGATTAGAAACTTAGACAGTCATAAGTATTTAGTAGTTCTTCCTGCCTAAGCCCTAAGTATCTTTTAGTTATGGTTACAGAACTATGATTAAACAGCTCCATCAGTTTAACTAAGGCAAGTTCTGAATTATCACTGTTCATATTATAAACTTGTCTGCCAAAAGTCTTTCTAAGGGAATGACAGCTAAAGTTCTTAATCTTTAATTTATACTTCTTTTTCACCTCTTTTAGTATCACATTGATTCTTTGGATAGTGAAAACAGTTCCTTTTTGGCTCACTAAAATAGGTGCATTAGTTCCTATAGGCTTTATCTGTTCATAACATTCTTTAATGTGCTGCCCAAGTTGGGCATTTATTCTAATAGTTCTCACCTTATTTGTCTTTTTCTCTATTACTGTAAATTCACTGGTATTTAATATCTGTTTCCATCTCAAAGCTAAAATATCAGATATTCTTAAACCAGTGAAACACCCCAAAGCTATAAGAAGTGAAATTTTATAATTCCCATCTTTAGCCAATTTTCTTATTAAGTTCATTGCATCAGACCAAACTAGATAATCTGCTGTAGTGCTTGAATATTTTAAACTCATAATGTTCTGTTTTATATGTAAATAAATAAAAGTGAATGTTTCACCATTACCAACATACTAGCCAATTAGCTAATGTATTGATTTCTAGTAAAACATTCACTTTGTATATTAGTGAGTATTTATGATTGTATATAAATAAAGATGGATAAAATCAGTATCAGCAAAAAGGGATTGATAATACCAATTATTATTAGTAACAGTACTACTAGTATGCTCCATAGTACTAGTTTTTCATTATCATTCATTTTGTAGTATTTTTAAGTGAATAAAAAAAGGACACCTAATAAATAGATGCCCTATTAGTTAGTTTAGCCCAAGAACCAAGAATATTTATTATCCAGTCCTTGTAATACATTGTTTAATCCAACACTTACCTCTGTAGCATTTACCCCACGTTGTAAATAGCTGTCTATGTAGCTATTTTTGTTTGACTGTGTGAGTAAATTGTGAAAATCAAAAAGAGATATGGCATTGTCTTTCACTCCGAACACTTCATTTGTGTAATAATCACGGCACACACTATTTATTTGGCTGTCAGTGATTAGAAGTCTTGGTATTGCTTTCTGTCTTGCTGGTGAAAGTGCTTGATACATTCTCATTCTGCCTACCACTTGTGCAAACTGTGTTTCAGACAGATAAGTATCTGATAGTGTTTGCATCAAATGTATTTCTTTGGCTGCATTGAAGCTGTTAAGCAATTCCAGTACATTTCTGTAAAGCTCATTGATATTGGTTACTTCCATGTTGAACCTCACACCCTCACCAGTAAGAATCTGATTAGAACAAATTTTCATTCTCCAACCAGTAAAGATAGAGAACTTTTCTAAGCCTTTGGAAGAACGGTACAGATTCAAGTCACTGTAATTTCTTACCCCACCTATGCACAATTCAAGTTTTTGCCCTCTTATTGTTTCAAAAATGGTTGGAACAGTAAAAGCAAATGCAAGTCTTTGATAGAATTGTGTCTTTTCACATTCTAACAGTTCACTTGCTTTCTTGCCTAGTGCAGACGGTATTCTACCACGTACTATATGTGAAACTCTTATTTCTGGAAAGCTCACCTTTTCACCTGCATAGAATGTACTTGCAGCTTCATGCACACAAGAAATAAAGTCTTGGTGTGCAATGGTTAATTCTTGGTTTGCCCAAGTAGGCACAACACATTTGTTTGCAAGTTCTTCCAGTGTGATAGAATCTGTATTTGCTTCCAAGAAAGTAATGCTTGGTTTTGCAGTTTCTTCCACAATTATAGTTGCTTCTTCTGCAAACTCACCTAAATTCAAAGTTCTTTTCTCTGTTGGCATGATAACTAAATTTCTCATATTGATAAAAGTTTAAATGATTAATAATTCTTTTTATATCAATGTACAGAGGGGGACTAAAGGGGTTTGCCAACCGTAAAGACAGCCACTCTTATATATTTTAGGTCACTGGCTGCATGGGGAGGGGGATTTCTGTATTAAGTACCTTATATATCTGTTCTCTTGACTTTCAGCTAAACTGAATGTAGGTGATTAGTTAGTTTAGTCAAGTATGACGGAATACTCTATCTCTT